>CAYWTX010000689.1:0-18186 GCA_964461295.1 uncultured Planctomycetaceae bacterium
CTGGATGCACCGCGGCTGCGTGCCGTTCATCTCGCCCGAGCACTTCGAGACGATCTACTGGCCGACGCTTCGGCCGATCATCGAGAACCTGTGGGCGGCGGGGCACCAGACGCTGTTCTACGCCGAGGGCAACTGGAACGCCCACCTGGACGCGTTCGCCGAACTGCCGCCGGCGAGCATCGTCTACCACGTGGACATGGCCGACATCGTCCAGGTCCACCGCAAGTTGGGCGGGCGGTTCTGCATCAGCGGCGGCATGTCGAACTTCCTGCTGGCGTTCGGCACGGAGCAGCAGGTGCGCGACCGCGTCCGCGAGTTGATCGACTCCGTCGGAGCCGACGGCGGCTACATTATGGACTCCTCCGCAATCGTGCAGAACGACGGCCGCAGCGGGAACATCCGGGCCATGACGGAGGAGACTCGTAAGTACGGCGCGTACCCGGGCGGGCACAGCAGCGGCGCCAAACCCGCGCCGGCGGCGGAATTCAGACCGACGCCGATCCCGGCGGAGTGGAGCACCAGGACGCCGCCGGGCGTCTGTGTGTCCTGGGAACGGAAACGCAAGGAACTGCCGCCGATCCAGGGCGACGAGGCCATGTTCGAACGCATCTGGAACAACGTGGAGGCCCTGGGCTACATGTTCATCTACCAGGTGCTGGAGAGCTTCTGACTGCCGCGGGCATTCTGAGTAACGCGGGCATTCCTGCCCGCGTTACCTATGTGCGTAGGCCACGGCGAGGAGCTATACTTCCTTGCCCCATGGAGACCCGACCCATTGACTTCGTGAAGTTGTCCGGCAGCGGGAACGACTTCGTCGTCGTCGACAACCGCGACGGACGATTCAGCCCGCTCATCGCCGACGCCGCCGGCGTCGGTCGCTTTGCCCGAGCCCTGTGCGACCGGCACATGGGCATCGGCGCCGATGGCGTGATCTTCGCCAGCCGCCCGGAGGAGGGCGGCGCCCACGTGCGGGCGAGCTTTCTCGAGGCCGACGGCACCGAGACGATGTTGTGCGGCAACGGCGTGGCGTGCCTGGCACGCTGGGCGATCGACAACCGCCTGGGACCCAACGGCGACGTGCTCATCGACACGCGGGCGGGAGCGGTGTACGGCGAGCCGCGCGACGGGGGCTACTTCCGCGTGTGCATCCCCAGCCCCGAGCAGATTGCTCCCGGCATGGAAGTCCACGTCGACGACCTGCCGATCTGGTGCGACTACGCCGTTACCGGCGTGCCCCACCTGGCCGTCTACGTCCACGACGTCGCCAAGGCCGACGTGGCCCGGCTAGGGGCGGTCCTGCGCCACCACGAGCGGTTCCAGCCCCAGGGCGTCAACGTCAACTTCGTGCAGGTCCTGCGGCCGGGCGAGATCGCCGTGCGCACGTGGGAGTATGGCGTGGAGGGCGAGACGATGGCGTGCGGCACGGGCTCGGCGTCGGCGGCCATCCTGGCGGCGCGGCGTTTCGCCTGGCCAGCCGAGATCCGCAACGGCGACAAACCCGTGTTGGTGCATGCTCGCGGCGGCGACGTGTTGCGCGTGTACTTCGAGGAACTGCCCGACGGCACCGTGGACAACGTGTGCGTGGAGACGGTCGTCCGAAGGCTCTTCAGCGGCACGGTCTCCAGTGACCTGGTGGTTCGGTTAACTGGTTAACCAGCTAACCAGTTAACCAGTCCACCAGTCCCGCAGTCAACCGGAGGAACCTTGTTCAGCATTGACCAGAACTGTCACAGCCTGTGGGACGTGGCGCCTAAACTGGCCGCGCTGGCGCGGCGCGGGCACGCCGTGCGGCACTTCATCGAGGACATCGATGCCGCGTTCACCCAAGTGGGAGCCGACGCCGCCGGTCGCCGACCCGCGCCGCTGCGCCTGGCCCGCGAACGCTTCCACCACAGCGGCGGGACCGACTGGGGCGCCGCCCTGTTCTACACCGGCTTCCTCTCCCGACAGGCCGTCGACATCCGCCAGTGGGAGCCCTTTACGGGGATGAGGACGGGCGTGCTGGCCGGCAGGCTCGGCCGCGGCGTGGCCGACCTGTACGAGGAGTTCTCCCCCGGCGATACGTGGCAGCTTATCGGCCCCAGCTACGTCGGCGACCAGCGCCACCACCGCATCCTGGCCGACGTGACCGTGGCCGAGACCGCCCCGCTGGTGCGCGAACTGCTCGACCGCGCCGATGCGGACATGCGCCGGGCCTTCCCGGGCGAGCAGTCGCGGCGGCGGCTGGACGAGTGGTTGCCGGCCGAACGAGGGCGCGTCGAGGCGATGCTGGGCGCCACGGCCGGCGGCACGCTGGCGGACCTGTACGCCCGCTGGCTGCGCGTGCATGTCCCGGGCGAAGTCGCCATCGAGCGAACCAGCGCCCTGTTCGCCCTCGCCGGCGGCTGGCCCGGCCGCGACGATCTCTTGGGACTGTTCCTTCGCCAGTACGACCTGGCGGCCAAGATATACAACGAGGCGATCGCCGAGTCGGGGCTGAGCCTTCGGCCGCTGAAGACCGACGCGGGCGAACTGCCGTTCTTCGCGACGTTGCGCCACGAGGGGCGCCTCACGCGGTCGGTGTGCTACCTGGCCGAGGGCCGCGCGGCCGTCCAGGTGAACGACACCGTGCTGGCGCTGGAGGACGGGCGGCGGCTGCCGCGGCTGGCGATGGCCGAGGCGGGCGTGGAATGCATCGCGGGCAAGGCGGTCCTGCTGGTCTGCCAGGTGCGCATGGGCGCCGGCGGCGACTCGCTCGCGATGCCGTATCGAGGTTCGGTGTACACGCCCGCCGCTCACCTGCTCATGCGGAAGCTCGACGCGGCCGGGCTGCTGCCGGACCGCCCGCGGCCCATCACACGGGTGCGGTTTCACCTGCTGGACCGCCTGCGTTCGCTGGATACGCCGATCCGCCTGCCGCCCCACTTGGCGGCCGCGATGGGCGGCGAGCAGGTGCCGGCCGGGCGGCTCGGCGATGCATGGGCGGACCTGGCCGCCGAAGCGGCGCGCCGGCTGGAGGCGTTCGGCGAGAACGCCGGCCGGGCCGAGTGGCTTCGCGCGGCGTGCCCGGAGATGCTGGCGGAAGTTGCGGCGCTGGACGCCAGGCGGCGCGACCTGGCGGCCGTGAACATGAAGGACCCCCAACTGCGTCGGATGTCGCATCGCAGCCGCGAACTGGAGCAACGAATGCTGGACCGGCTGGTGCGGCAGATCGACCGCGACTGGCAGGTCGCGCAGCTCGACTACTACGACTCGCGCGGCGCCCTGCTGCCTTGGTGCATCGCGCTGGGCGGCGAAGCGTTCTACAATGAGGTCCTGGATCGAGCGGACGTATACGAAGAGAGCGGCCCGTGACTCCTCGCGATGAACCGGCCCTGAGACCCACCCATGCCATCCGAGCCCACTACGAGCCGCGGATCGCCGCCGGCGGGCCCAACCACGAAATCGTCAACTGGGCCAGCGCGGCGGCGCAACAGGCGCGGTTCGAGGTGCTGATCGACCACGTGCCCCTCGCCGGGCGCAGCCTGCTGGACATCGGCTGCGGCGTGGGCGACCTGCCCGCCCTGCTGGACGAGCGCGGCATCGAGTGCGACTACACCGGGGTGGACATCCTGGAGCGGATGGTGGAAGTCTGCCGCCAGCGCCTGCCGGGCAGGCGGTTCCTCTGGGCCGACGTCTTCACCGATTCGCCGTTGGAGCCCGCATCCTTCGACGTCGTCTTCTGCTCGGGGGCGTTCAACCTTGACCTGGGCAACAACCGCCAGTTCCTCCCCCGGGCCGTGCGCCGCATGGCCGAGCTGTCGCGCCGGCACGTCGTTCTCAACCTCCTCCACGCCCGCGCCGAACTCAAGGAGGATCGCTACTTCTTCTACGACCCGCGGGAGGTCGTCGAGATCGTGCGCCCGCTCGGCGCCGAGGTCACCGTGATCGACGACTACCTGCACAATGACTTCACGGTCATTCTGGTTCGCCCGGCGCCTTCGTAGACCAGGCGGCGCGAGGATGGCCCCCTTCTTGCCTTCTGGACCCGCCAGACGCCAGGGAACCGACGACGAACGGCGGGGCGACACTCTCACAGACTTGCCAGCCGCTGCGAGCGATCGTGGGCGGTGAGGGCGTCGATCAGCTCGTCCAGGTCGCCCTGCATGATCGCCTGGAGGTTGTAGTTGGCGCCTTCGCCGCCGGCGCCCTTCAGCCGATGGTCCGTGCAGCGGTTCTGCGGGAAGTTGTACGTGCGAACCCGCTGGCTGCGGTCGCCCGAACCGATCATCGCCTTGCGCTGGGCCGCTTCCTCGGCAACCTGCTTGGAGTGGAGGTGCTCGTAGACGCGGGCGAGCATCACGCGCCGCGCCTTGGCCCGGTTCTTGTGCTGGCTGGACTCATCCCGCATCGACACCGTGATGCCCGTCGGCAGATGCTCCAACTTGATGGCCGATTCGACCTTGTTGACGTTCTGCCCGCCCGGACCGCCCGCCCGGCTGGTGTGCTCGAGGACGTCCTTCTCCCAGTTGATGTCGACGGCCACTTCCTCCGGTTCGGGCAGCACGGCGACCGTCGCGGCCGATGTGTGAATCCGCCCCTGTGCCTCGGTCTCGGGCACGCGCTGGACGCGGTGTCCGCCGCCCTCGTAGCCCAGGCGGCTCCACACGCCCTGGCCGCGCACGTTCACCACGATGTCGCGGAATCCGCCCAGGTCGGTCGGGCTGGCCGACAGCAACTCGAACTTCCAGCGGTGGCGTTCGGCGTAGTGGCGGTACATGGCGAGCAGATCGGCCGCGAACAGCGCCGCCTCCTCGCCGCCTGTGCCGGCGCGGATCTCGAGCATGACGGACTTGATCTCGTCCTCCTCGCCCATCACCAGCAGGCCCTTGACGTACTCCACGGCCTGCCGCGTCTTGTCGGCCAGAGCTTCCAGTTCGGCCTGGGCAAGCTGCTTCATCTCGGCGTCGCTGGCGGGGTCGGCCAGGATCGCCTCGGCCTCCTCCTGCTGGCGGGCCAGCTCGCGATAGCGGCGGTACGGCTCGGCGATTCTCGCCAGGCGCGCGTACTCCTTGGCCAGGGCGACGATCTTCGTCGAGTCGGACGCGACGGCGGGGTCGTTCATCTGCTCGCCGGTGTGCGCGTACTGCTGCTCCAGTTCCTGCAACTTCGCCAGCCAGGATTCCTGCTTGTCGGCCATGGACCGTCTTCTTTGCGCCAAACCAGTCTGCTGACCCCAGCGGGGCCTGTGGCCGTGCCGGCGTGGTGGTTCTTCCGCGCGACGAAAACGCCGGCCTCGGCCTTGGGGGCCGAAGGTCGGCGTATGAAGTTGCGTGCGAAGCTAGGCCTTGGCTTTGGCGGGCTTCCTGAAGTACTCGCCGCCGAACTTCTTCTGGAACTTCTCGATGCGCCCGGCCGCGTCCAACAGCTTCTGCTTGCCCGTGTAGAACGGGTGGCAGGCGGAGCAGATGTCCGCCTGGATGTTCTTCTTCATCGTGGAACGAGTCAGGAACTTGTTCCCACAGGCACACGTCACGGTGACGTCCTTGTACTCTGGATGGATGTCCTTCTTCATCGCTGTGACCTCTTCAGGGAATTCCGGATCAAGTAAAGCCCAATATTCTAGACGCCGTCGGGCCGCGCGTCAAGCGCCAGAATTCCGCGGGTGAGCGAGACGGCATGGCGCCGCGTCCGTCCGCTAGATGTAATCGCCGAACAATTCCCTGCTGGGGCGCGCGATCACCACGTCGTTCACCAGCAGGCCGCGGGCGCGGGCCTCGGCCGCTCCGGCCGCCACACCCGCGCGGCAATCGGCGACGGTCCCGGTCATCAGGCAGAACCCCTTGCCGCCCAGCGCCATCGCCACGTGAATGCGGAACAGGTTGACGCGAGCCGCCTTGGCGGCGGCGTCGGCGGCCGCCACGATGCTCACCCCGCTGAAGGTCTCCACGACGCCGATCGCCTCGACCCCGCTGGCGTCGAGCACCACCGACTGGCCCAGCGCGGCAAACACCGACTCATGCACGTTGGGGATCGCCAGGTGATCGATGATCGACTCCTCGGGCGCCTCCAGCCCGGCCGCCAGGGCGGCCTTCACATCGCTCACCGTGCCTGTGAAAAGGATGAAGTACTTGCCCGAGCAGATCGTGCGGGCGATGAGGATCTCGATGTCCGCGGCCTTCAGCATCGTGTCCTGGACCTGGTAGCCCATGGCAATGCTGCTCAGTTCAATCGCGCCGATGGATTTCGGGGTAGGCATGTTGTCCTCTTCCTTGGGAACCAGCAGGGGTCCAGGGGACGCTCCTTCTCCCATCCCCTGCATCGCCTGCATCCCTGCTACTTGTCTTCGATCCAGATGATTCCGTTCTCGACGGCCGTCACCTCGCCGTCGATCGACGCGTGGACCAGCGCGCCCAGCGCCGGCTTGCCGTCCTTGACGGCCGGGCGAGCGACCGGTTCGCCGCGCTTCACCTTCTGCCCGGGCTTGACCGTCGGTTCGCACGGCGCGCCCACGTGCTGCTTGAGCTTGATCCCGACGCGACGGGCGGGCACGGTCGCGTCGACCAGCGGCCCGACGTTCTCGAAGCCCAGCAGGCCCAGCTTGCGCATCAGACGCTTCGTGGGCGCCTTGCGTCCGGGACCCAGCGTCTCGGCGCGGCCCGGGTTGAAGGGCGGATCCTGCCACCTCGCCGCCGGCCCGGCGGCCAGGATCTTCCGCTTGTTCTGCACGCAGACGTTCCGGGGGTCGAGGTCTTCGGGACAGGCGTAGAGGCTGCAAAGATTGCATTCGCAGCAGAAGCTGGTGCCGCGGGTGTCGGCCTCGCCGACCCTGTTGAACATCAGGCTGCGCATCGCGCGGTGCGGCTCGATGGGATGGCCCAAGAGGTAGCGCGGGCACAACTCCGTGCAGAAGCTGCACTGGTCGCAGGCGCTGCGCCCCACGCGGGCGATCTGCTTCCAGTCGGCCTTCCGCCGGCGCACCACCACGTGGGTGTCGTCCAGCACGATGATCCCGCCGGTGGTCTTGTCCACCGGCGTGTCGAGGTCCGGCTGCACCCAGCCCATCATCACGCCGCCCACCACGTAGTTCACGGCGTCGCACGTCGGCCCGCCCGCGGCCGCCACGCAGGCCGACATGGGCACGCCCACCGGCACGCGGAGTGTGACGGGTGTGCGCACCGCGCCGGCCACCGTGAGGAATGTTTCCGTCACCGGCTCCCGTGCCGCTCGCGCGACGTTGTAGGCAGTCTCCACGTTGATCACGACCGCGCCCACGTTCAGCGGGATGCCGCCCGGCGGCACCACGCGCCCGGTCGCCTCGTACACCAGCACGAACTCGTCGCCGGAAGGGTACGCGTCGGTCAGCGGGCAGATCGACATGCCGGCCCCCAGCTTGGGCCCGAGCATCTTGATCACGTCGCGATACTTCTCCTTGATGCCGACGACGCCGCGCTGCGCGCCGGTCAGGCGCATCGCGTCGGACAGCCCCGCCAGCACCTCGTCGGGAAAGCGCCGCAGCACCTCCTTGTCCTTGTGCAGCAAGGGCTCGCATTCGGCCGCGTTGATCAGTACGGTGTCGGCCTTGGCGGCCAACTTGACGTGCGTGGGAAACCCAGCGCCGCCGGCGCCCACGACGCCGGCCTGGGCGATCTGCTCAATCGTGCTCATGGACCCAATATACGGCAAGGCAGCGGCCTTGCGGAAAGGGAAATCCCCCGCGAACCAAGAGGACCGTCCTGGCGCCAACCCAAGGCAGGCGATTACCGCGCGACGCCGCCCGCCGACGCCTGCGGAACATTGTGCTTGGCCGCCTTCAGCAGCCGAGCCTTCATCAAGCGCCCGACCTTGAACTTCACCGTGCGCTTGGAGGGCACTTCGACCCGCTGGAGGGTCTTGGGGTTCTGCGCGGTGCGGGCAGCCCGCTGCTTGGTCTCGAAGACGCCGAAGTCGCGAAACTCGAGACGGTTGTTCTGCCCCAGGTCCTCAATCACCTCATCCAGGAAGCTCTGGACGATCTTCTTCACGACCACTCGCTTCGTGCCCGTCTGGTCCGCGATGCGGTCCACCAACTCTTTTTTCGTCACCGTTGCCATGGAGATCCCTTTCAACTCTCGGAGTCAGGCTCCGGTTGCGGGCCACAGACCCTGCGGACGGACGTGCTCGACGGTCTCCCGCAAACCGTAGTTATCCTACGCCGACAACCGCAGATAAGGCAAGAAGAAAAAGCGACGCCGCCGCGCGGCCCCTCCGCCCACGGCGATTCCCGCTTGCGTGTTGCCTGCCAATTGCCCGCCCGCCCGCCGCCGCCCCCCCCACGCCGCTTCCACCTCAGCCGCACCCTCGCTCGCACACGACGTTCGCGTTCCTCCTGCTCCTGGTCGTCCTCGTCGCCCGGCGCACCGGGCTTCACTCCGGGCCCACCCAGTTGTTCGTTCTCGCGAGCCTGGTGTATAATGGCGGCGTAGGCAGGAGTGAGAGCGACATGAGCATCGGCCAGAAGCAACATGTGGCAGCGTTGCGATTCTATCTGTACGACCGGCCGGTCCATCCCGAGCTGTTCGATATCTACCATGATCACCAGGTCGCGATGAAGGGCTACGAGGCCCAGATCTGGGTCACTGGCTGCACGCACGCCATCGGCTTCTTCCACGAGCGCAACTCGCTGCTGGAGATCACCTCCGACGCCGAGAACATCCTGCCTCAGCGCGGGCGCCTGCTGGACATGCCCTTCCGCGGCGAGAAGCAGCACGAGTGCACGGCCGTCGACGGCGTGCGGTACATGATGAACTTCCAGGTCGAGTCGATGAGCCCGGGGGTGTACTCGAAGATGCACCACGAGTTAGCCAAGCTGGGCGCGCAGCGCGGGCTGTTCGTGCCGTTCCCCACCTGGCGCAGCCGGGCGCTGACGCCGTTCACGTACATCGACTACGACGCCCGCGCCAACGAACTGCACGTGTTCGCCTTCCACGCGTTCCCGGAAGACCTGACCATGGTCAAGACCCAGTCGATCTTTGGGCTGGCGTGACCGGGAACCGGATACCGGAGACCGGCACACGGGAACCGGGAAGAAGCCGATCACGATCACGAACGGAAACGGCCGCTTCAGCGCGGAATCCCCTCGTACTCGTCCGTTTCCCGTTCCGCTTGTGATCGTGATTCGTGATCGTCTGTTTCTCCTCCCGGTCCCGATCGTCCTCGTCCTGGGTTGTTCCGCTCTCTGCTCGGTTCTGGTATCCTGCCAACAAGCGAAAGGATCTCTCCATGCCCGAACCCGGCTTGATCGTGTCTTCAGTCAGCGACGTGACCGTCGTTGACTTCAAGAACATGCCCGTGCTGGACGCCGCCGCCGTGCGGGCCATCGCGCCGCAGTTGCTCGCCCTGCTGGAAGGCCCCCAGGGCGTCATGGTCCTGCTGGACATGCGGACCGTCCACTTTCTTGCCTCGCCGATGATCGGCACGCTCGTCATGCTGCACAAACGGGCTGTCGAGGCCCGCGGCAGGCTCGTCATCTGCGGGCTGTCGGCGAACCTTATGCGCGTCTTCCAGGTTTCCGGCCTCACCAGCGTGCTCAGCTTCGCGCCCGGCGTCGACGAGGGCGCCGCGGTCGCGGCAGCCTCGCGAACGGTCGGCGCCGCGCCTATCATGCTGCCGATCCCGCCGCCGACGTCGGGGGGCGGCGCGGCCGGGGTCGTGAAGCAGCACCTGCGAACGTTCTTCGCCGGCGCCCTGGTCGTCGTCCCCCTCTCCATCACGGTGTGGGTCATCATGGGACTGGGCACGTGGCTGGAAGGGCTGGGCTACGGCGCCGTGGGGGCCTTCATCGGCGAGAGCGCCGTGGAGCCCATCAAGTGGCTCAAGGAGCACGTGCCCGGCCTGGGAGCGATCACCGTCCTCGTCGTGGTGTACATGGTGGGCCTTCTGACGCGGCTGTACGTGTTCCGCTGGATGTTCGGCATCGTCGAGCGGATGGTGCTGCGCCTGCCGGGGGCGAAGACGGTATACGAGTCGGTCCGCGACCTGATGCAACTGTTCGGCGGCGACTCCGCCCGCATGGGCCGCGTCGTGCAGTACAGCATGCCCGGCACCGACGTGGCCACCCTTGGCATCCTCACCAACGAGAACCCGATGGGCGTGCGGCCCAACGACCCCAACCGAAAGGTGGCCGTGTACATGCCGATGAGCTACATGCTCGGCGGGCCGACGCTGCTGGTCTCCCCCGACCAGATCGCCGAGGTGGACATGCCCGTGGAGCAGGCTCTCAAGATCTGCGCGATGGCCCATCTGGGCGGGCATGGCCCGGGCGTGCTCCCGCCTATCAAGGGAGCAGAACCCGCGAAGCAGTGACTGCCGATTGACGCCTCACTTAGAAGTCGCCACAACCGCGACGTTCGGCTACGAGCAGCCCTTCGCCAGTTCGCGAACTCCCTTTCGCCCCTTCGGGGCTCCATGCTTAATTGCTTGTTTACCGGGGGCTTACGCCCCCGGCTGAACCCTCGACGCCCCTTCGGGGCTAAGATGCGAACCTACGAATTCTTGAGCCGCACACGCATTCTGCGACTTCTGAGGGAGGCGTCTCCATTGACTCATTTCCGATCGCCGATTTCCGATTGTCGATTGATCGCTGGCGTCCGCAACCAGTCCTGCGATCGCGACTCCCCGGTTGGGAAACCTGCTTGCGAACCGCAAGCGGTCTGTGATGGCATGCTCTTCATCCGGGCAATCCACAACCGGAAATCGACAATCGACAATTCTCAGTGGTCCAGTTCCATGATCCGTTTCCGGTAGTGCATGTAGCTCGCGTAGCTTACGTTGTCCGGCACGCCGTGGTCGCACGTGGGATAGTAGCCGCCTCGCTTCACCATGGCCGGGATCACTCGCTCGACGTACTCGTCGATCGCCGCCGGCCCCTCGGCCAGCACGCGCTTGTCGATCCCGCCGGACATCACCAGGTCGGGGTACTTCCCGGCGATCTCGACCACGTCGTTCCCGGCCGCGATCTCGAAGGGATTCATCGAGGTCATGCCGACGCCGCGATAGAGGTCGATCGCCTCGCTCACGTTGCCGTCGGTGTCCACCTCGAAGTGCAGCCTGGGCCCGCCGGGCTGGCGCCGCCGGATGTTGTCGAGGATCTGCGCGTAGTACGGCAGGATGAACTCGCGGACCATGTTCGGGCTGATCAGCAGCCCGTGATTGTAGCAGATGTCCTCGCCGATGAAGAAGATGTCGTACCGCACGCCGGCGGCCTGCATGCGGGCGGTGAGGTCGTCGGCCAGTCCCAGCCACTGGCGCATCATCTTGTGGATCAGGCCGGGGTCGTCGGCGAACAGGTAGCAGACTTCTTCCGGCCCGACGAGGGCGCGCAGGTACATGTACCCGCCCACCGCGTGCTGCACGATCATCCTGCCCTCGGCCTGGGCCGTCCTTGCTTTCGCGATCTCGGCGTCCAGGTCGGCGTACCGCTGCGGCGTGTTCAGGTCCAGCAGGGGCTCGACGTCCTCGTGCCAATCGCGGTCGCCCGTGACCGCGTGCTTCAGATACGTCGGCATGAATCCGTGCCGCCGCCCCTTGTACACCTTCATCACCCGCAGGGCGTTGTCGCGAATGATCTCGTACTCCTCCCTCGCCTCCAGAACCACCTCGTTCTGCGACGGCACGAACGCCGGCTCGCACCAGCCCAGACGCCCGACGCCGTGCTTGCCGATGCTGGAGTCAAATCCGAACAACTCCGCCTGCGTCAACTCGCCCGGCGAGGGCTGTGGCTTCTCCTTCGTCCAACGGAAGACGTGCGGCATGCCCTCATGCTCCCATCGCTCCAACGCCTCGGGCCAGATACCGAATTCCTTACGCACCAGCCGGTCCACCGGCCGAAACTCGTATGTCGCGCGCATCCGTTCCGCGGGTGTCATGTTCGCCCTTTCGCGAAGAATGGCTGGAACTGTAACATCGTCTGCGGCATCCACACAACACCGCCCGGCGGTATTGTTGTTCAACCTCCAGGTCCCACTCAATAGCCCAAGAGAAGGAGTCGCCATGCATGACCGCCTGCACGCCATCTTCGCCGTCGCCTTCCCCCTCCTCGCCGCCGGGGCCGCCCCGGCCGATGTGGCGATGAGCGGCATCTTCAGCGACCACATGGTCCTCCAGCAGGCGATGAAAGTCCCCGTCTGGGGCACGGCCGGGGCCGGCGAGGCCGTCACCGTCTCCTTCCGCGGGCAGACGAAGGCCGCCACGGCCGACGCGGCCGGCAAGTGGCGAATCGTCCTGGACGCCATGGACGCCACCCGGCAGGACAGCGGGTTGGCGCTGACCGTCAAGGGCAAGAACACCGTCACCTTCAAGGACGTGCTGGTCGGCGAGGTGTGGCTCGGGTCGGGCCAATCCAACATGGTCTGGCCGCCGTCGCGGATCCCCGCCGGCAAGCAGATCCTCGAGGGCATGAACCTGCCGCGCGTGCGGCTGTCGTCGGACACGCTCTGGCCGAACTACCTGACGCCCAATACCGGGTGGGTGCCCTGCACGCCCGGTGCAGCCGAGAAGTTCAGCACGCTGATGCAATGCTTCGGCCGCCGGATTTGCCTCGACGCCAACGTGCCGGTGGGGCTGATCTGCCGGGCGGTGTCCGGCTCGGCCGCAGGGCCCTGGATCAGCCCCGAGGGCTTCCTGGCCGACGAGAGCTGCCAGGCCGAGTACAAACGCTACCTGAAAGACGTCTACCCCGGCCTGCTCGAGACGTACAAGGCCGAACTCGCCAAGTGGGAGTCGCTGGCCTCGGCCGCCAAGGCCAAGGCCGACGCGAAACTCGCCGTGCTCGAGAAGTCGCCGCACGACGTGAAGCTCAAGCTCGACCTGGCCGTGTACAAAGACTTGCCGCAACTGACGGGCGGGGCGGATCGGGCCTGGCAGGCCATCGAGATCGTCCTGCCCTTCGACGGCAACCATTTCGCCCCCGCGTTCAAGTTCCGCTCCAAGGCGTACAACGGGGCCGAGCACAGCGGCAAGGTCGTCAAGGCCGTGCGCGACGGCGCCGCGACGAAGCTGGAACTGGAAATCGCCATGGCGCCCGACGCCGCCGCTCCCGCCGCCGGCGGCACCTACAGCGTTGATGTGCAGCGCGACGGCTGGACGAGCACGGGCACATTCACCGGCAAGTTCAGCGGCGTCGCCTGCAAGGGCCCCGTCACCGGCGGACCCGTGCCGCTCAAGGAGGAGACCGTCCCGCTCAAGCCGCGCGAACCCGCCGGCGACAAGACCCCCCCCGTGGGCGCCTACTACACCCAGTTCATCCAGCCCATCGTGGGCTATGCCATCCGCGGCATGTTGTGGGACCAGGGCGAAAGCGGCACCGCAGTGCGCGACGTATCCCTGCCAGCGCTGATGAACGGACTGGTCCGCTCGTGGAGGAAGGACTGGGGCCAGGACTTCCCCTTCATCTTCGTGCAGAAGCCCAGCGGCGGCGGATGGCACTGGCAAGCGGGCGCGACCGACGCGGCCGGTAAGCCCATCTCGCGGCCGGCGCTGCCCGATGTCGCCAGGCTGGAGCTGCGCGGCGGTTTCGGCCGCCAGAGTTTCCAGCAGCTCATGCAAATCCCCAACTCCGCCATGGCGATCGCGCTGGACCTGGACGCCGGCCTGCACCCCAACGGCAAGGAAGCCTACGCCCAGCGGCTGTACCTGTGCGCCCAGGCGATGGCGTACGGCAAGAAGGTTGTCCACGTGGGGCCCCGGTATCTCTCGCACAAGATCGAGGGCGACAAGGTGCGGGTGAGCTTCAGCGACATCGGCGGCGGTCTGGAAGCTCGCGGCGGCGAGCCGCTGCAAGGCTTCCTCATCGCCGGCGAGGACCAGGTCTGGCAGTGGGCCGACGCGAAGATCGATGGCGGTTTGATCGTCGTCTCCAGCGCCAACGTGCCCAAGCCCGCGGCCGTGAGATACGCATGGTCCAACGACGTCTCGTGGGCGAACCTGTTCAACAAGGCCGGACTTCCGGCGCTGACGTTCCGCACCGACGCCTGGCCGCAGCCGGAAGCGCCGAAGAAGAAGTGAACCCTACCCAGGATTGAAGGGACAAACGAATGTCTAGCACCTGCATGACGCGCCGGGATCTGTTGGGACGGATGGGAATCGCCGCCGCTGCCGCGACCGTGCTGCCGAGCTGGCTTCGTGCGGCCGCCGGGGCGGCTGCCGGCGGCCGCAGGCCGAACATCGTTCTCATCTTCGCCGACGACCAGGGCTACCAGGACCTCGGCTGCTTCGGCTCGCCGCTGATCAAGACGCCGAACATCGACCGCCTGGCCGAGGAGGGGATGAAGTTCACGAGCTTCTACGTCGCCTCGCCAGTCTGTACGCCCTCGCGGGCTGCCCTGATGACCGGCTGCTATCCCAAGCGCGTCGGCCTGCACAAAGGCGTGTTGTTCCCCGGCCACAAGACCGGGCTGAATCCCAGCGAAGTCACCATCGCCGAACTGCTGAAGGAGCAGGGGTACGCGACGGCGTGCGTCGGCAAGTGGCACCTTGGATGCCTGCCCGAACTGCTGCCCACGCGCCAGGGCTTCGACCGCTACTTCGGCATCCCCTACAGCAACGACATGCCCACGGCCGCCAAGGACGGCACGAAGGGCGCGGTGCTGATGCGCAACGAGGAGGTCTTCGAGCACCCGGCCGACCTGTCCACCCTCACCAAACGCTACACCGAGGAGGCCGTCAAGTTCATTGCCGCGAGCAAGGACAAGCCCTTCTTCCTCTACCTGCCGCACACCATGCCGCACACCCCTCTGGCCGTGTCGGACAAGTTCAAGGGACACAACCCCCAGCGCGGCCTGTACGGCGACGTGATCGAGGAGATCGACTGGAGCGTCGGCGAGATCGTCGCGACACTGAAGAAGCACGCCTTGGACAAGGACACCCTGGTCATCTACACGTCGGACAACGGCGCGTGGCTCGTCAAGGGCGACAACGGCGGCTGCGCCCTGCCCCTGCGCGACGGAAAAGGCACCACCCATGAAGGCGGCATGCGCGAGCCCTGTGTCATGTGCTGGCCGGGGAAGATCCCCGCCGGCAAGACCTGCGCCGAACTGGCCGCCACCATCGACCTGCTGCCCACCCTGGCCAGACTGGCGGGGGCCAAGCCCCCCGCCGACCGCGTCATCGACGGCCGCGACATCTGGCCGCTTATGAGCGACCAGGACGGCGCCAAGACGCCGCACGAGGCATACTTCTACTACTCCTCCGGCGGCACCCTCGAGGCCGTTCGTAGCGGCAACTGGAAGCTCCGCATCGCCAAGGCCAGGACCGCCGCCAAGCCGCCGCCCGGACCGGCCAGGGGCAAGCCCGCTCCAGCCCAAGTGCCCCCCGCCCAGACGCGGACCCAGCCAGCCGACGATGTCGAGCTCTACGACCTGGCCGCCGACATCGGCGAGAAAAACAACCTGGCCGACAAGCACCCGGACGTGGTGCAGCGCCTGCGGAAGTTGATGGATGATTTCGACGCCGAAGTGACGAAGAACGCCCGCCCGGTGGGAACCGCCAGCGCCGAATGAGGCGACCACAGGCGAATCTGACGGAGCCGGCTCGTGTCGAGCCGGTTGACTTCGTCCGGTAACCGCTTCCATCACGGCTGCGGTCGCTTCCGTTGCGGCGCGTCACGGCGCCCACTTGTCGAGGAACAGCGCGAGGCAGAGCGTCGCTGTGGCCGCCCACTTCACCGCCATCCCCCGGGCTCTCGGCTCTCTCCGAACGGACTGTCTCCGGGGGACTTGACCCGCGCCGACGCCGGCACTAGACTGCGTGGATACGCTGCATTTCCCTTCCCACTTGCACGAAAGGCGCCAGGGATGGCCCCGTACGCAGATAGAGCACGGAAGCCGGCCAGGACAACCAGCAAGCCGACCGCCAAGGGCAGGGCCGCACCGGCCGAGGCGCCCGTCGAGCCGGCCGCTCTTGCCCCGCCCACCGAGCCGCCGCCCATCACGACGTCGGCCATTGAGCCGCCCGCACCGGCCCCCGCCGTGCCGGAAGCCCCCCCGGCGCCTCGCCGCGCACGCTACGCCACGGCCGAACAGATGGCCTCCGCCCAGCGCAGCATCTCCGTCAGCGAGTTCTTCGCCAAGAATCGCCACCTGCTGGGATTCGACAACCCGCGCAAGGCCCTGCTCACCACCGTCAAGGAAGCCGTCGACAACTCCCTGGACGCCTGCGAGGAGGCCGGCATCATGCCCGTCGTCCAGGTCGCCATCGAGCAGCTCAGCGAGACGCACTTCCGCGTCGTCGTCGAGGACAACGGGCCGGGCATCGTGAAGAAGCAGGTGCCCAACGTCTTCGGCAAACTCCTCTACGGCAGCAAGTTTCACCGCCTCCGCATGAGCCGCGGACAGCAGGGAATCGGCATCTCCGCCGCCGGCATGTACGGCGTGCTCACCACCGGCGTGCCGGTCAAGATCACCTCGCGCATCAGCGCCAAGCAGCCCGCCCACTACTACGAACTCCAGATCGACACCCGAAACAACAAGCCCGACGTCATCCGCGACGACCAGATCGACTGGGCCGCCCCGCACGGCACACGCGTCGAAATCGAGCTCGAGGCCCGCTTCCAGCGCGGCCGCCAGAGCGTCGACGACTACCTCGCCCAGACTGCCATCGCCAACCCGCACGTGACGCTGATCTACCGCGCCCCCGACGGCAAGTGCAGCGAGTACAAGGCGTCGGTTCCGTCGCTGCCGCCGCAGACCAGGGAAATCCGCCCGCACCCCTACGGCATCGAGCTCGGCGTGCTGCTCAAGATGCTCAGCGAAAGCAAGGCCCGCACCGCGCAGCAGTTCCTCACCCACGAATTCTCCCGCGTCTCGCCACGCGTCGCCGCCGAAATCCTCGAAAAGGCCGCCGTCGACGCGCGCGCTCGCCCGTCGCGCATCGGAAACGATGCCGGCAAACGCATCTACCACGCCATCCAGCAAACGAAGATCATGGCCCCCGCCACCGACTGCGTCGCCCCCATCGGCGACGACCAGCTCATCGCCGGACTCAAGGAAGTCGTCAACGCCGCCTTCTACGTCGCCGCGTCGCGCAGCCCGGCCGTGTACCGCGGCAACCCGTTCATCATCGAGGCCGCCATCGCCTACGGCGCGCCCGAATCGCCCGCCGCCGACGCCGTGGTGAAGACCGCCACCGGCGACGCCGCCTCCGAGCCGCCCGGCACCGCGGAAACCGACGACGAGGAAACCGCCCGCGCCGGCGAGGGCGAGCAGCTCGCGCGCCTCACGCGCTTCGCCAACCGCGTGCCCCTGCTCTACCAGCAGTCGGCCTGCGCAGCCTACAAGTCCGTCGTCAACCTCAACTGGCGCCAGTACGGCCTGACGCAGGGCCGCGGCGCCCTGCCCTCCGGCCCGCTCACCCTCGTGCTGCACATGGCCAGCGTCTGGGTGCCCTTCACCAGCGAATCCAAAGAGGCCGTCGCCTCCTACCCCGAAATCCTGAAGGAGATGCGCCTGGCCCTTCAGGAGTGCGGGCGCAAGTTGGCCGCGCACATCCGCAATACGGTGCGCCACAAGCAGGAACTGAAGAAACGCGGCTACATCGAGAAGTACATCCCCGCCATCGGCGAGGCCCTTCGCGACATCCTGGACCTGGGCGACCGCCAGCTGACCTCCCTGTGCGACAACCTCCGCGACGTGCTGGAGAAGACACGAAAGTTCTGAGACGGGCCACGACCTCCGCTATGGGCGATTGCAGGGGCACAATCGTACGTTTCGCTCAGGCCGTAATTTAGCGTAAGTGCTTACGCCTCACGAAGCAGTCTCAAATCTGCATGTTGCGCATGTTGCGCATGTCGTGCGCAAAACCATGGACAGAACCGTCACACCGTGACGAGCTCGTCAGGGTCGGCGGCATGGGACTATACCCCGCTGCCGCAGTCGCCCTAGTTTCCAGGAGCAAAGGACAGAAGAGGGGTAGCAACCCCCGATGTCCATGTGTGTCGGAGTGACGGAGAAAGGATACACCGTGATGGACGCTGTCGGTTGGCCAACGGCAAACGGCCGCGGCCCCGCCGAACGGCCGGGGCGGAACATACGCATTTGACAGACCCGCCGCCGCCGCGGACAATGCCCACCATGGGGATCGGCGTCAACCTGGCCGTCGCCCGGGGCGCCCGGAAGCGGCGGCGGCACATCCCGGCCGCGTGCGGCCGGGGCGTGCCGTTGCGGCCGGGGAGTCACTTGCGGCCGGCGCGTGCCG
>CAYWTX010000690.1:0-6618 GCA_964461295.1 uncultured Planctomycetaceae bacterium
CATAGTAGCGAAGAGAGTCACACTGTCAAGATCATTCTGCCACAATGTCAACATTATTAGTGGCTACACGCCAACGCCAGAAAACGCCTTTAACTCTTTGCGAATGCTATTCTTGTCGAGAAACGACCGCTGGAACATCCGTTGAACCTCCGTCCAAGGGCGAAACTTGCCGTGCGTGCATCGGTTGCAGGGATTGGCTGTCAGCCGGCGGGTGCGTTGCCCGCCCGGCGGGCAGCCGAAGGCCCGACAGGGCCTGAACGGTTACGAGCAAGGAAACGTCATGAACATCAACTCAAACTGCGGCGACAGCCGCAAGGAGAAGAAGGTGAACGCAATTGCCAAGGCAACGTCAGTGGCAGTGCTGATCGCGCTGGGCCTCGCACTGACGGCGGGAGCCGCGGAGGTATCGGCCGGGCCGCCTGAGAACTCCAGCGGGTTCCGCGGGCCGTTGCACAACGGGATCTATCCCGCAAAGGGGTTGCTGAAGAAGTGGCCGGCGGAAGGCCCCAAGCTTCTGTGGGAGGCGCAGGTCGGCAAGGGGTGGACGTCGGCCAGCGTCGCCGATGGTCGGGTTTTCTTCTGCGGAGGCGAAGGGGCCGACGGCGTCATGCGGGCGCTGGATCTGGATGGCAAGGAACTGTGGCGCACGGTCTATGGTCCTGACAACGAGCCCCGGGCCACGCCGACGGTTGTCGGCGGGCTCGTGTACTACGAGTCGGTGGCGGCGGTGCTCTATGCGTTGGATGCGGCGACGGGCAAGGTGAACTGGTCATTCGATGCCAAGACGCTGGGCGACAGCATGGCCAGGCGAGGCGGCAATTCCGGCTCGCCGCTGGTCATGGGCGACCTGGTGATCTTCGCCCTGCGCAGCCCCGGCGGCGAAGTGGACGGTGGACAGGATGTTCCATCGTTCGCGGCCGTGAACCGGCACACGGGCAAGCTCGCGTGGAAGAGCAACCTGGGCCCCTGCCCGGTGAAGGGCAAGGGCTGGTCCAGCGCCAACTCATCGCCCATTGCGCTGCGCGTCGGCGGGATCGACGTGGCCGTGTGCCAGTTCTGTCGCTGTGCCGCGGCCGCGCGGGCTGACAGCGGCGAACGTTTCTGGATGGAGTTGAACAACCCGCCGGGACTCCCCAAGGGAAGCAGCCGGGGCACGGTCCAGGCGACGGTCAACGAAGGCTTCCTGTTCGCGTTTGGCACGCGCATGCTCCAGGTCGGCGACGACGGATCGTTCAAGGAACTGTGGGAGGGCAAGATCCGGGTGTTGGAATACAACATCTCCTATTCGCACACGATCATCAAAGAGGGGCGGCTGATCGCGTTCACGCCGGCCGGGGCGGTCAATCCCACAGGCCCGGGCAGGCTGCGCATGCTCGATGCCCGGACGGGCGAGGAACTGGCGAGCCTCGCTTGCGCCGCCAAGGGCGCGCTGGCGTGGGCGGATGGGTTGACCTACCTGCTGGACAACCGCCCGTGCATGGTGCTGATCGAGGCAACGAAGGACTTGTTGCGCGAGGTGTCGTCGTTCAAGCCGCCGTTTGGCAAGTACGGCACGGGCGCCTACTTTCAGCTTTTCACGCCGCCGGTGGTGGCCGAGGGACGACTGTTCCTGCGCGACCAGTCGAAGGTGCTGGTGTATGACCTGAGGAAGGACCGTTATCAGTAAGGCTGGGCATGAAAGCGGCGCTGGTTGTCTTCCTGCTCCTGGCCGGCGTGGGCGTGTGCCCAGGGCTGGCCGGTGAGCCGGCGACGAAGGCCGCAGAGGCCCCCTGGCCCCTGTGGGACGGCAAGGAGACCGTGGCCGAGTACGCCAAGCGCGCCGGGCTTGAACCGACGCTCACGCTGAAGCTGAGCGACAAGGTCTCGCTGGAATCTGTACTCATCCCCGCCGGCAAGTTCCTGATGGGCAGCCCGGCGACGGAGAAGGAACGGGAGCTCAACGAAGGTCTCCGGCATGAGGTGACGATCACCAGACCGTTCTACATGGGGAAGTATGAGGTAACACAGGAGCAGTACGAGGCGGTGACAAGCATGAACCCCAGCTTCTTCAACGGCAAGATCAGCGCGACCGTCGAGATGCCTGCCCGCAAAGCGCCGGGAATCCTGGTCCTGCGCTTCCGGCATCCCAGGCCGCGCCGATCGCATACAGCAGCCGGTTGCCGAATCAAGGCCGCTCGAAGCGGCGGCAAGAGGTGATATCAGACCATGAATGAACAAGAACACATGAAGGACCCTATCGCCCCCCGACCCGAGGAGATGGCCGCCGCCGCCGACTGGTGGGGCGCACATCTGGCCGGCGACGCCTGGCCCTTCTCGTTCCGACTCGACGGCCATCGAGTGGACGGCCCGGCGGGAGGTTGGCAGGTCGAGCGCACCGGCCGGCCGCTGGACGAATGCCGCGAGGAACTGACCATCACCGCCCGCCACGGCGGCCACGGCCTGGTCGTCCGCTGTGAGGCCGTGCGCTACCGCGACTTCCCGGCGGTGGAATGGACCGTGGAACTGGACCAGACCGCGCAGGGGCGGGCGCCGTTGGTGTCCGACCTGATGGGGTTGGATGCCGAGTGGCAGCACGGGGAGAAAACAGACTTTCTTCTCCGTTCATACCGGGGCGACGACCATGAACAACGGAACATCTATGAACCGTCCATCACCAACCTATGGGCGGGTCGGCGCGTGGAGTTCGCGCCGACTTCGTGGTCTGGCACGGTGTCGGATGGACGCGCCAGCAGCGGTGCGTTTCCGTACTGTGCGGTGGAGGAGGCGGGGAGCGGCGACTTCGCGGCACGTCCTGTGACGGGCGGATTTCTCCTGGCGATCGGTTGGCCCGGGCGCTGGCGCGCCGAGTTCATTCGCGATGGCAGGACGGGCCTTCGCATCCGCGCCGGACAGGACCAGACGCGGTTCCGGTTGAGGCCCGGCGAGTCTTTCCGGTCGCCGTTGATCGCCCTGCTGTTCTTCGAGGGCGGGGATCGGATCCGAACGCAGAACCTGTGGCGGCGCTGGATGATCGCGCACAACCTGCCGCGGCCGGGAGGCAGACTGCCCCGGCCGATGTTGGAGGCCTCGACCTGCGGGTTCTTCGACGAGATGGGCCGGGCCGACGAGGCGAACCAGATCGAGTACATCGACCGGTACCGCGCGGCACAACTCCCGATCACGCATTGGTGGATGGATGCCGGGTGGTATCCCTGCTGGTTGGATAATCGGCAGAAGAATTGCTGGTGGATCACAGGGACGTGGGAACCGGACCGAAAACGGTTCCCGCGCGGACTGCGAGCCATCACAGATCACGCGCACCGGCACGGCATCGGCAACATCGTCTGGTTCGAACCGGAACGGGCCGCCCCGGATACGTGGCTCGCCCGGGAACGGCCGCAATGGCTTCTGCGGCGCTCGGGAGCGAATCTGCCCGGACCGGTCAACTCGTGGGCCAACTTCCAACTCCAGGATGAGAACGGCATCCTGAACCTCGGCAATCCGGAGGCGCTTGAATGGCTGATTGAAAGAGTGTCGTCGTTGGTCCGGAGCGAGGGCATTGACGTGTACCGGCAGGACTTCAACATCAATCCGCTCCCGAACTGGCGTCTCAACGATCCGGCCGAACGCGAAGGCATGGCGGAGAACCTTCACACGTGCGGTTACCTGGCCTACTGGGACGCGTTGCGACAGCGGTTTCCCGACCTCTTGCTCGACTCCTGCGCCAGCGGTGGGCGCCGCAACGACCTGGAGACCCTTCGCCGCAGCGTCGCGCTCCACCCGACCGACCACCGCTACGACGACCTCACGGTCAAGCAGACCATTCGCCACAGCCTCTTCCAGTGGCTGCCGTTCTTCGGCGGGCCGGTGATGCCGCTGGACAAGGTGGACGTCTACGCCTTCCGCAGCACGATGGGCCTGAGCACCTGCATCGGCTTCGACCTTCGGCGCAAGGACTTGGATCTGGCGTTGCTGCGCAGGCTGATGAGGGAATGGCACGAGGTGGCGCCGCTCTTTTGCGGCGACTTCTACCCGCTGACCTCGTACAGCCTGAACGACGACGCCTGGATGGCCTGGCAGTTCCACCGGCCCGGCGAGGGCGACGGGCTGGTGCAGGCGTTCCGACGCCCGGCCAGCCCGCACGATTCGGCGTCGTTCGCGCTGTCGGGCCTCGACGCGGAGGCCGTCTACGAGGTGAAGGACTACGACCAGCCTTCGCCCGTCCACCGGCGCGGCGCGGAACTCCTGGCCGGCCTGCGCGTCGAGATGCCCCAACGCCCGCAGTCGCGGACCATCCGCTACCGCAGAGTGAGCGAATCAGGAGGAACCCCATGACCAGGCCCGTCACCCCTGCCGGTGCGATGCTGGGGCCAGCCGAGGAGCAGGCGATCCTGAAGCGGGTCGTCTGGCCGAGCCATGAGCCACTGGCGTTCTTGCGCCGGCGCGGCGGCATGCCGCGCGGTTACGAGACCGATTACGAGCGCTACCACACGCCGGAGAACACCACGGTCCTGGCCAAGCTGCTCGGGCCCGGCGGCATGCACATCATCCGTTTCTACAATGGGAAACTAGGGACGCGCCCTAGTTTCTGAGAGCGAAGGACAGAAGATGGTGGGATCCCCATCGGGCCATGTGTCTCGGATGGACACGGCAAGGACGCGCCGTGATGGGGGCTGTAGGTCGGCCAACGGCAAACGGCCACCGGTCGCTCCGAACGGCCGGGGCGGAACACACGCATTTGACAGACCCGCCGCGGCCGCCGACGATGCCCACCATGGGGATCGGCGTCAACCTGGCGTTCGCGCGGCGCGCCCGGAAGCGGTGGCGGCACATCCCGGCCGCTTGCGGCCGGGGCGTGCCGTTGCGGCCGGGGAGTCACTTGCGGCCGGGGCGTGCCGTTTGGGGGCGGGCAGCGACGTCGGCGACGCCCGCCGACCCAAGACCGTGCAGCGTCTTCCGCTCCCCCGGCCGAACCGGTCTAGAACCGCTGCCAAGGGGGCGCAGCCGCACGATCTCCTCCGATGGCGACCCTAAGCACCCCCGCCCCGTCCGAAGCGATCCTGGCCGGCAGGATTGCGTTCGGCGGGCGGGGCAAGGTCGGAGGGTTTCAAGCCTTTCTTGAATTTGTTGAACCCAAACGGACTCGGCGTGTAAGCGCCGACGAGGTCCACATTGTTCTTCGCGGGGATCTTGTCTTCCAGGCCCGCGGCCCAGAAGCACGCGTTGACAACCATGCGGCGGAAATGCTCATCCGTGAAATCCTGGGCGTCACCCATCGTGGTCGTGAACACGCGGGCGACCCCTCGCTTCGTCGGGTAGTTCTTCGTCCAGGCCAGCGGCATCCGCGATTTCTCGCTGGGGGCGGCGTCCGGTTTCATGCCCTTGAGCACCTGCCCCATCACCAGCACCTGCGCGCCGTGCGGGATTGGCAAGCGGATGGTGTAAACGTCGGTCGGGCCCCACATCGTCTCCACCCCGCGCAGAATGGGGTGCGACTTCTGTGCCTCGACGATCACGCCGCGCGTGCTCTCCTTGCCGTGCGCGCCGTGGTGCGAAATCCACGTCGAACCGAGCACCTGCTGGCCGAACCCGCCCGCGTAATCGCCGGTCCGATTGTTCGAACTGTACTTGAAATAGGCGCTTTCCTTCTTGTTGCGGAATGAAACCACCGCCGGCCGAATGCCGACGACCGGCTTGCCCGATTCCAGGTAGGCGTCCACGAACTTCATCTGCTCATCGCCCAAGTCGCGGAACCGCGTGTTGATCACCATCAGATCCGCCGTCGCCAGCGCCTCCAGGCCGGGGATGTTGTCGATCGTGTTGGGATCGATCTGCCCGGACTGCTTGTTGATGGCGAAGAGGACAGTGCACTTGAACCCATGCGTTGCGGCCAGCAACCTGCCCAGCATCGGCAGCGATTCCTCGGAGCGATACTCCTCGTCGCCGCTGACCAGGACGATGTGCTTGCCCACGCCGGGACCGCTCGATCCTTCGCAAGTGAGCCACGGATTGCCTTCCGCCGCCCCCGCGCCAGCCGCCATGGCAAAGAGAAGTCCGACAAGGACAAGCACCCACGTCAGAACCTTCGCATCGGATCGGACAACCTTATTCATAATTCATGCTCCTATACCTGGTTCTTGCGCATTTCGCGGCGACGGCGCGCCGCTGTTACATCATGTCGTCACCCGACTTGGCGGGGTGTTTGCGGGGTGGCGGGGCATCGGGCGAGACAGGGCGGCCATCCACTTCGATCAGTTGGCGCGTGTCCTTGTCCCAGCGCCTCGTGCGCGTGGGGATGCGGTGCTGACCGTGACAATCGGTGCAGTACGAGTGGTCCGGATCGGCGCCGGCGAAGTACGGCCGATGGCCGATCTCCGTCTCCATCTTGTCGCGGGGATGGCACTCGGCGGTCATGCAGGAAGCGTTCACCTTGGCCTTGGAGTACAGGGCATCCGCGGGCGTCAGGTGTTCCTCATCGGCGGCGTGGGGGCTGGACGAACCGTGGCAGTCGTGGCAGGAGATGCCCGCCTTCACGTGGGCAAGGGTGAACGGCTCCTGCTGGAAGTTGATGTGGCAGACCTGGCAGAAGGAGTTGTCGCCGCGCTCGTAGTTCTTCTTCGCCAGCGGGGCCGGGCGCGG
>CAYWTX010000691.1:0-2983 GCA_964461295.1 uncultured Planctomycetaceae bacterium
CCCAGTTTCGTTATTCGTGATCGTGATTCGTGATCGTGATTCGTGATCGGTTGTTTCCCTTTCGTCCTCGCCATCGTCCTCGCTCGTTCTCCCTCTTCTCTTTGCCCTGTGGTAGAATCCCCGCCGTTACCCAAAGGAGCCGCCGACATGAAGAAGAGTTTCTCTCTTCCGTTCCGCCAGATTCACCTGGACTTCCACACCGGGCCGTGGATCGGCGACGTGGGCCGCGACTTCGACGCCGCCCGCTTCGCCCGCACCATGAAGCAGGCGAGCGTGAACAGCGTCACCGTCTTCGCCAAGTGCCATCACGGGCACCTGTTCTACGACAGCGACCGTCCCGAGCGGCACCCCGGTCTGCCGCGCAAACTCGACCTGCTCCGCCGGCAGGTCGACGCCTTGCACGCCGAAGGCATCCGCGCCCCGATCTACATCTCCGTCCAGTGCGACGAGTACGCCGCCGACACGCACCCGGAGTGGGTCGCCCGCAAGGCCGACGGGGCCCAGGTCAAGTGGGGCAGCAGCGTCTTCACGCCCGGCTGGCAGATCCTGGACATGTCCAGCCCGTACCAGGAGTTCCTGGCCGAGCAGACGGCCGAGGTGCTGGCGAAGTTCGCGCCGGTGGATGGCATCTTCTTCGACATGTGCTGGAACCAGCCCTCGACCACCAAGTGGGCGTGCGACGCAATGGAGGCGGCGGGGCTGGACCCTGCCGTCGAGGCCGACCGCGACCGGTACGCCTGCTGGGTCGCCGTCGGCTACATGAAGCGATTCCACCGCATGGTGAAGCGGTCCAGCCCCGACGCGACGGTGTTCTTCAATGCGCGCCCGCTGTTCAACCTGGCCGAGGAGATCCAGTTCCAGGAGCAGGTGGAGATCGAAGCCCTGCCGACGGGCGGGTGGGGATACATGTACTTTCCGCGAAACGTGCGGTTCGCCCGCACGTTCGGCAAGCCCTACATGGGCATGACGGCCCGCTTCCACAAGATCTGGGCCGACTTCGGCGGGCTCAAGCCGTACCCCGCCCTCGAATACGAAACCAGCCAGATGATGGCCCACGGCGCGCGGTGCAGCATCGGCGACCAACTCCATCCGCGCGGCGTGCTGGACAAGGCCGCCTACGAACTGATCGGAAAGGCCTACGCCCGCGTGGCCCAGCGCGAGCCGTGGCTGGAGGGCGCCGAGCCGGTGACGCAGATCGGCGTCTTCCAGCTTCCCACGGGCGTCACCAGCACGACGCAATCCACCAGTGCCACCGACGAAGGTTCCACGCGGATGCTCACCCAGTTGCGCCACCAGTTCGACGTCCTCTGCGAGGCGACCGAGGACCTCGGGCGCTACGAACTGCTCATCCTGCCCGACAGCATGCGCGTCTCGGCCGACCTGGCCAAGCGCCTGCAAGCGTACCTGCGCAAGGGCGGCAGGTTGCTGGCTACCGGCACGAGCGGCCTGTCGGCCGACGGCAAGGAGTTGCTGCTGCCGGAACTGGGCGTGCGTCCGGCGGGCATGTCGCCGTTCACGGCGACGTACGTGCGCTTCGGCAAGCGGATTGCCGCCGACGTGCCGCCCAGCGACCACGTGGTGTACGACCGCGGCGTGCGCGTGGCGGCCGGCAAGGGCGCCGCGACGCTGGCCCGCGTGGTCGAACCGTACTTCGAGCGGGCGTGGAACCACTTCTGCTCGCACAAGCAGACGCCGGGCGACAAGGTGTCGCGCTACGCGGCCGCCGTGCTGAACGGCCGCGCGGCCTACATCTGCTATCCGATCTTCGCCGCGTTTGCCGAGCACGGGAACTACCCGTTGCGGCTGCTGGTCCGGAACGTGCTGAACCTGCTGCTGAGCCGGCCCCTGCTGCGGGTGGCTGGGCCCACGGGCGTCGAGGCGACGGTGATGCGGCAGGGCCGGCGAACAGTTGTGCATCTGTTGAGCTACGCGCCCGAGCGGCGGACGAAGACGTTCGACGTCGTCGAGGACATCGTGCCGCTGCACGACGTGCCGCTGTCGCTGAAGCTCGACAAGGCGCCCCGGCGGGCCTACCTCGCCCCCGGCCGCGAACCGCTGAAGTTCGACTACGCCGACGGCTACGTGAAGGTTGTGCTTCCCGTCGTGGCCGGACACGCGATGGCGGTGTTCGAGTGAGTTGCCGCGTTCCTCAGAGTTTGTGAAAGAATTGGATCTCGCAGGTTTGCCCGCGCTGGACGCTTTCTGTCGCCCCTTCGGGGCTTCGCCATCTTCGGATACGGGTTCCCAGGGCGTTGCCCTGGGCTGTCCTACGTCAGCCCTTCAGGCTGAAGAGCAGCGGTCCACGTGCCTCGAAATTGCACCAATGATGCTACAGTGTCAAATAACCACGGTTCATCCGCAGATTAAGAAGATTTCGCAGATTGGGGATGAGGAGCGTGTGAGGCCCGGAGGGCCGGCATCGGGTAGCCCCGCCCGTGAGGACGGGGACTGAGGGCAACACCAATCAGGGAGGCCCGGAGGGCCGACAGCGATTGACCGCCCAAGCGGTTGGAAGAGGCATCGCAACGAACCAGGGCAGGGGCGCCTCCTCGAGCCACGGCGGACAGGTCCAGCCCGCGCCGGAGGGACGAGTTTTGTGTCCCCCGAACTTATTGCGTCCCCCGATTCCGGACGCCGTGTGTCCCCCGAATTTATTGCGTCGCCCGATTCCGGACGCCGTTTTCTTCAGCCCGACGGGCTGATGGAATAAAGCCCAGGGCAACGCCCTGGGTGCCAGAACATCAATGAACAAGCCCTGTAAGGGCGGCAGAACCGCACGGAACCATTTCTGTCGCCCCTTCAGGGCTTCGCCATCTTCGGATACGGGTTCCCAGGGCGTTGCCCTGGGCTGTCCTATGTCAGCCCTTCAGGCTGAAGAGCAGCGGTCCACGTGCCTCGAAATTGCACCAATGATGCTACAGTGTCAAATAACCACGGTTCATCCGCAGATTAAGAAGATTTCGCAGATTGGGGATGAGGAGCG
>CAYWTX010000692.1:0-4565 GCA_964461295.1 uncultured Planctomycetaceae bacterium
CCGGTGTCGAGGACCGATCTTGGCGAGGCGAGTGTCCTTGATCCGGAGTTCCTCGCGGAGCAGTTGGACCTCTTGCTTGAGCTGGTCGTTCTCGGCCGTCAAGCGGACGCGTGCGTTGATGCTGTTGGCAGCCCAGCCGCGAGCTGCCACGATAGCGAAGTGGGCCAGAGAGATGACGTGCAGGACGGCTGACTTGACGTTCCTGGCCCATCCGGGAGGCAGCGGGATGTCTGGCAACTGATGGTCGGGCAACGGTAGGCCTCCTGAGCGTCGTTACTGTCGCTGAGGACATAGCTTACCACGCGGCTCTATGCTGTCAAGACCCCCAAACCTGTTCGTGGGCTGTGCGGGCCGAAAGTCGCTGGACCACTACACCCCGGTAGATCAAATTTACTATCAGTGAGTCAGCGTGAAGGCGACCGACGCGGACATCTGGGTGGTTATGCTCGTCGGCCAGGGCGCGCCGCCGGCGGCGAAGATCGAGGGCGACGGGCTCGCGACCGTCCTGTCGGTCTCGGGGCGCAAGGTGCGACTGGATGCGGCGAAGGACCGGATCGTGGCGGAGTGAAGACGGACGAAGGGACTATGAGAACTGCGATTTTCATGATGGCTGTGGCGGCCAGTGCGACGCTGGGATTGGCGGCCGAAATCGGGGCCGCAACGGCCCTGTCGGCGGAGGAAGAGGCTGCGATGGCGAGAACGAAGGACTTTCCTCCGGCCGACTTCAAGCCCCCACGCGCGGTGCGATTTGAGGCCAATCCGATCATTGGCCCCGAGATGTTGCCCGGCGGGGATGGCGGGAACATCAACGGCCCGTCGTTGATCGCGGTGCCGGCCTGGGTGCGGAAGCCCTTGGGCAAGTACTACCTCTACTTCGCACACCACGGGGGCAAGTACATTCGAATAGCCTGCGCCGACGAGCTTCACGGTCCGTGGCACGTTCACAAGCCGGGCGTCTTGCGGCTGGAGAATACCGTCGGGCAGGGCCACATCGCGTCGCCCGACGTCCTTATCGACGAACAAGGCAAGAAGATCCGCCTTTACTTCCACGTCGGGGGTGTGCCCGGGGAGAAACGCGGGCAGGTCACGCTCGTGGCGACATCCGACAACGGGCTGGACTTCACGGCGTCGCGCGAGGTTCTCGGCGCGTACTACTTTCGGGTTTTCCGCCACGGGGGTCTCCAATATGCCCTGGACCGCTGGGGACGCCTGTTGCGTTCGCAAGACGGATTGAGGGATTTTGAATCCGGTCCGCTGGTGGTGCCGGGCGATGGTCCGGCGTCGGTTCGCCATGTCGCCGTGCGTCTGATCGGCGGCATGGCTGAGATCTACTATTCCCGCGTCGCCGATGCGCCGGAACGGATCGTTCTTTCCCGCATGGTCCTTGGTGGCGACTGGAAGACCTGGCGGGCCACTCGCGCGGTCGATGTGCTCGCGCCGGAAGCGAAGTACGAGGGCGTGGACCTTCCATTGGGACCATCCGGTGAAGGCCCGGGAAAGGGCCGCCAACTCCGGGATCCCGCCGTCTTCGAGGAAGCGGGCAAGACCTACTTGCTCTATTCCGTGGCCGGTGAAAGCGGCATCGGCATCGCGGAGTTGACCGGCGTCGCCGCCGCGTCTGCGCCGAAGGCTGCCGCAAGCCAGCCGAAGACCGGCGAGGCAGCCGCGTCGCAGCCGGGGGGCTCCTCTCGTGAACGCATTCTGGCCGTGATGCGCAAGGTCAACGCCCAGGAGGCCGCGCGCAAGTCCGCCGACCGAAACTGGATCGGGGGCACCTACTACACCGGCGTCATGGCCCTGTATCGCGCCAGCGAAGAGCCGGCCGTCCTTGAGCAGGCGGTGGCCTGGGCCGAGAAGAACCAGTGGGAGCCCGGCACGGAGGGTCCGTACTCCGCCAACTCCCTGACTTGCGGGCAGACGTATCTCGAATTGTACTTCCTCAAGCGGGACGAAACGCGGATCGCGAAGATTCGGGCCTTCGTGGATGCCCAAGTGGAGGCGGCCAAGAAGCAGAAGATGTCGGCCTGGTGGGGCTACATCGACACGTTATACGTCGGCCCTCCCACCATCGCGATGCTCGGCGAACTCAGCGGTGAAAGGAAGTACTACGACTTCCTGGACAAGATGTTCTGGGCCACCGCCGAATCGCTCTTGGACAAGGAAACCGGGCTATTCTACCGCGATCGCGGGTACATCGGCAAGCAGACGGAGCGAGGCAAGAAGATCTTGTGGAGCCGGGGAAACGGTTGGGCCATCGCCGGGACCGCGCGCGTGCTCCAACACCTGCCGAAGGAGCACCCAACCTATGCCCGCTACGTGGAACTGCTGCGCACCCTCGCGGCGAGCCTTGCCAAAGTTCAGGGGGAAGACGGTCTGTGGCGCTCGAACCTGGCCGACGCCGAGCAGTTCCCGAATCCGGAAACCAGCGGCTCGGCCTTCTTCTGCTACGCGATGGCATGGGGCGTGAACCAAGGGCTGCTGGACAAGGCGACGTATCTGCCGGTGGTCGCCCGCGCGTGGCGAGGGTTGGTTGCTTGTGTGCAGTCCGATGGCCGATTGGGCTTCGCCCAGGCGGTGGGCGCAGCCCCGGCTGCGGCGGGTCCGAAGTCCGCCTTTCCTTATGCCACGGGCCTGTTCCTTCTGGCTGGCGGCGAGGTGTTGAGGCTGGCGGAGGAGTTAGACCAAGCCGCCGCGGGAGCTGCGCCGGCGAGCCGCCCCGCGGCCGGCGCCGCCATGCCCACCGGCACGCGCATGAACGGCTACATGGGATACTGGTGGGGCCTGGGCTCGGCCTACTCCGGCGGGCTGGGCACGTATTCGCCGCACCACATCCCGATGGCGGTCTACTCGGCCGCGGCGGACAAGACCTTTTTCGTGTGGGGCGGGGCGACCGAGGCCAACGACCGCCTGGTCATCATGGTCTCGTACTACGACCACAAGACCGGAACGGTCCCCCGGCCGGTCGTGGTCCGGGATTGCCGCGGCAGCGGCGGCGGCTTCCGCGACGCGCACGCCAATCCCACCCTGTGCGTCGACGCCAAAGGGCACGTCTGGGTGTTCTGCGCCGCCCGCGGCAGCTTCCCCGGCCAGATCTACCGCAGCGTCGCGCCGCTGGACATCGACCGGTTCGAGCTGATCGCCGACGACTACATCCCGTACCCCCAGCCATGGCACTTCGACGGGCGGGGGTTCCTGCTCATGTACACCAAGTACACCGGCGGGCGGGAAGCCTACTGGCGAACCAGCGACGACGGCCGGACCTGGGCAAAGGAGCAGATGCTCGCCAAAGGCGGGCACTACCAGGCCAGTTGCACCTGGAAAGGCAGGCTCCTGGACGCCCTGGACTGGCACCCCGGCAGCTCCGACAACCGCACGAACCTCTACTTCGTGCAGACCGACGACGTGGGCAGGACCTGGACGACCGTCGACGGCAAGGCCGTCACCACGCCGCTGACATTCCCCGACAACCCCGCCCTCGTGAAGGGCTACAAGGCCGACGGGCGCTACGTCTTCCTGAACGACATCACGGCCGACGCCGGGGGCCGGCCGCTCATCTTCTACATCACCAGCGCCAGCGGCGCGTACGGGCGCGGGCCCAAGGGCGACCCGCGCTGGTGGACGGTGGCCCACTGGACGGGCAAGGCGTGGACCTTCAGCGAAGTGACGAAGGTCGATCACAACTACGACCTGGGCAGCATCTACGCCGAGGCCGACGGGACGTGGCGGATCATCGGGCCCAGCGGGCCGGGCCCCCAGCCCGAATACACCGGCGGCGAGATGGCTATGTGGGTCAGCAAGGACCAGGGCAAGACCTGGACGAAGGCGGCCGACCTGACCGCCGCCAGCCTGCGCAACCACTCGTTCGCCCGCGGCCCCGTGAATGCCCACGCGGACTTCTACGCCTTCTGGGCCGATGGCGACGCCCTGAAGAAGTCGGAATCGCACCTGTACTTCGCCACCAAGGCGGGCAAGGTGTTCCGCCTCCCGCGCCGGTTCGAGGGTGATTCCACCGCCCCCGAGCCGCTCAAGCCCCCGACGACCTCGCCCTCGGGGCGAGGGTTGGCCGCTTGTGTGCAGCCCGACGGCCGATTGGGCTTCGCCCAGGCGGTGGGCGCAGCGCCGGACGCGGCGGGCCCGAGGTCTGCCTTTCCTTATGCCACGGGCCTGTTCCTTCTGGCTGGCGGCGAGGTGTTGAAACTTACAGAGGAGTTACCCCCCCACCCCCATACCGCCGCCCGGTCCCGCCCCGGTAGATCAAATTTCCTATCAGTTGATGATTGGATCCGAACCTTCCGCGATACGCGCAAGACGGGAATGGTCGAAATGTTCTGTACCTACGACATGGGCCAGGACAACAGTCCCCGATGCACTCACATCGGTATGCCCGGCGGGTGCCCTAACGACGATGCCGCACAATGCCCGGAATTCGAGAACCTGCCGGTATTGGCGCCAGACCTGTCCGCTGTGGTTTACGGCGGTCGCTGCGCGTTGAGTGAGATGGCCAAGGCACTTGGTAAACATAATGAGGCAACCATGTGGACCGAACGGGCAGAAACACTGCGTTC
>CAYWTX010000693.1:0-3326 GCA_964461295.1 uncultured Planctomycetaceae bacterium
AAGGGCGGCCTGCGCTTCCACCCCTCGGTGTACCTGGGCATCATCAAGTTCCTGGGCTTCGAGCAAATTTTCAAGAACGCCCTGACCACCACGCCCATCGGCGGCGGCAAGGGCGGCAGCGACTTCGACCCCAAGGGCAAGAGCGACAACGAAGTCATGCGATTCTGCCAGAGCTTCATGAGCGAGTTGTTCCGCCACATCGGCGAGGACGTTGACGTGCCGGCCGGCGACATCGGCGTGGGCGGGCGCGAGATCGGCTACATGTTCGGCCAGTGGAAGAAGCTCACGGGGTTGCACACCGGCGTGCTCACGGGCAAGGGCCTCACCTACGGCGGCTCCCTCGCCCGCACCGAGGCCACCGGCTACGGCCTGGTCTACATCGTCAGCCGCGCTCTGGCCGACCGCAAGACCGACTGGAAGGGCAAGAAGGTCGTCGTCAGCGGTTCGGGCAACGTCGCCATCTACGCCACCCAGAAGGTGCAGCAACTCGGCGGCAAGGTGATCGCGATGTCCGACAGCAACGGCTACATCGTCGATGAGAGCGGCATCAACGTCGAGACCGTCCAGCGGATCAAGGAAGTGGAACGCGGCCGCATCAAGGACTACTGCGGCGCCCACAAGACCGCCCAGTACGTCGACGGCTGGCAGGGCATCTGGAACGTCAAGTGCGACGTCGCGCTGCCCTCGGCCACGCAGAACGAGATCGACCGCAAGGCAGCCGACGCCTTGGTGAAGAACGGCGTCATCGCGGTCGGCGAAGGCGCCAACATGCCCTCGACGCCCGAGGCCGTCGAGGCCTTCCAGCAGGCCGGCGTGTCGTTCCTGCCCGCCAAGGCCGCCAACGCCGGCGGCGTGGCCACCAGCGCCCTGGAGATGTGCCAGAACTCCATGCGGCTGAACTGGACCTTCGAAGAGGTCGATGCACGCCTCAAGCAGATCATGAACGCCATCTACGACCAGTGCACGCAGGCGTCCGAAGCCTACGGCATGAAGGGCAACCTCGTGGCCGGCGCGAACATCGCCGGCTTCCTCAAGGTCGCCAACGCCATGCTGGCCCAGGGCGTGGTATAGCCGACCGGGTACCGGGGACCGGAACCCCGATGGGATCCGGGCGTAACAACCAGTAGCAGCGAAAAGGCGGCGTGGTGGATGGAAATACTCACCGCGCCGCCTTTCGCTTGGGGCGAGGGCGCAGTAATCATGAACACAGATGAACGCGGACAAGGGACAAGAGGGCTGGTCACTTCAGTGACCGGTTCCCGGTTCCGGGCTCGCGGTTCCGATTCACGATTCGCCCCCCGCGCTCTATAATCCACCCCAATGTCCTGCGCAACATACAACCCTAAGCGCGGCGTCTACACCGCAACCGTCGCCGCCAACGAACCGCTCTGCCGCGAGCATTACCTGCTTCGCCTGGGCCTGGACAGCTTCCCGCCGTGCCGCCCGGGACAGTTCATCCAGGTGCAGTGCGGCGACTCGCCCGCCGTCCCGGCGCCGCGCGAGATCGAGTGGTCGGCCACGCATCCGCCGCGCCCCGCGGGCGATGAGTTCACCCGTGCCGAGCCGTTCCTCCGCCGCCCGCTGAGCCTGGGCGGCCGGCGCGATCTCGCCGGCGGCGGCGCCGAACTGGAAGTGATCTACCGCGTCGTGGGGACCGGCACCGCGCGCCTGGCCAGCCTGAAGCCCGGCCAGCCCGTCAGCGTGCTGGGGCCGCTCGGCAACGGCTTCACCGTCCGGGCGGACAAGCCCGCCGCCGCGCTCATCGCCGGCGGCGTTGGCATCCCGCCGATGATCTACCTTGCCCAGGTCCTCGCGGCCTCGGGCAAGCAGGTGAAGGCATTCTGCGGCGTGCGGAGCGAACACCTGCTGCCGCTGAAGGTGAAGGGCCCCTCCGAGGTGTCGCCGCTGGGCGAGCCGCGGCTTTGTGCCTCCGAGTTCGCCGCACACGGCGTGGCCACGGCCATCGCGACCGACGACGGCTCGCTGGGCTGGAAGGGGCTCGTGCCCCACGTGTTCGAGCGATGGCTGGCTGGAGGGCCGCTCGCCGTCGTGGCCGATCCCTCGCGGAACCTCGTGGTATACGCATGCGGGCCGGAAAGAATGATGCACGCGGTGGGGCAACTTTGCCTGGGCCGCGGCATCGAGTGCCAGCTCGCCCTGGAGCGCCACATGGCGTGCGGCATGGGCACATGCCAGTCATGCGTGATGAAGGTCCGCGCCGGCGCCGACGAGAATGCGTGGGCCTACAAGCTGGTCTGCACCGACGGCCCCGTCTTCGACGCACGCGATTTGGTGTGGTAGCGGGAGCCCGTCACTGAGGTACCAGCCCTATGCTACCTGTTCGCTGTCTTCTTGCCTGGCGGGGGAACCTGGCGGCGGGGCGTCTTGCCCGATGCGGCCGACTCGCCCTTCGCCTCGCCGGCGCCCGATTCCGCCACGTCCACAGGACCGCTGCCGGCGCCGGCTGCCTTCGCTTCGGCCGCCTTCGCCGTCGCTTCCGCGCGGTCGATGTCACCCAGCAGGATGCGGCAGAGCGTCTCCTGCAGTTGCCTCGCCTGCCCGAGACCGCCGCCGACGCGGTTGCACAGCACCGAGAACGCAACCTTCCCCACCCCCTGCTTGTCCGTCAGGTAGCCGCTCAGCGTCGACACGCCCGCGATGTAGCCCGTCTTGGCGGCCACGCGGCCCTTGCACGGCGGAGTCGTCATGTGGCTCGCCAGCGTGCCGTCCACGCCGCCGATGGCCAGGCTCCGCAGCAGCAGGTCGCGGTCCGGGCGATACAACACGCCCCGCAGCACCGTCGTCATCGCCGTCGCCGTCACCTTGTTGCCCTGCGACAGGCCCCCGCCGTCGCGGACCGTCAGATCCGCCGGCCGCAAGCCGAACCGCAGCACCAACTCGGCGTGCATCATCTCGCGGCTGCCTTCCCACGTGCCGTCGCCGGCCCGCAGGAACATCGCCTCGGCCATCATGTTCAGGCTGCGTTTGCAGGCCCGGCGCATCACCGCTGACAGCGGCGTCTCGGTCCGCTCCAGCACCGTGGCCGACGCCCAGTCGATTTCCCCTGGCCCAACGGTCCGCACGCCGCCCACCTGCACGCCGGCCCGCACCAGCCGCTCGGCCACCACCCGCCCCAGCAGCAGCGGCGGGTGCTTGACGGCCACGCTGGCGGGCTCGCCGTTGGCCTGCTTCACGCTGCCGGTGAGCGTGATCGCCGAATCGGTCGCATTGCCGTGCAGCGACCAGACCTGCTGCCTGCCGCCCGCCGTCAGCCGGTTGGCGACCTGAATGAACCGGCTCTCCGGGCGGACCACCGGCACGAGGCC
>CAYWTX010000694.1:0-1758 GCA_964461295.1 uncultured Planctomycetaceae bacterium
CGCCTCGATTCGATTATATGATGTATATTTGAGGCGTTTGCTGTTCATAGGGTGGTAAACGTTTGGTAAGGAACCCGGCAATTTTTTGTCGGGTTTCTTTTTTTTGTATACATTAGCCAAACCAAACGTTACAATCATGAACCAAAAACAAACCTTTGGAGGCAAAATGTTCAAACGCTTCCTCGCAAAAGGTTGGACTATTAAGTTCACCAGCGAATACCAAGATCGAGTATCTGTAACTCCGCCCGATTCTTTCGGCGCTCCGCACCTTTTCGGTATTTATATCCCCGTACTTCGCCATACATGGCAGCCCGAAATGAACCGGGAGTGGTACGCGGCGATCTATGATAAAAATTCCAAGCAGGTACACGGCCCCGTCTTTGAGGCCCAGGCTATACCGGACGATACCGAACGCTTTGCGGCCTTCGCTACATGGATCAGCGCACTAATTAACAACCCGGAGCAGTTTACAAAATGACTGCAATGGTTCCCGACGACGTCCGCAGATATTGGGACGTCGCCTTTTTTGGTGTACGCGATCCACAAATTGAGCTGCAGCAACGCCGGCAGCTCGCGCAAGATTTGTACCTTCAACGACTAATCGGAAACGAGCAGCTGCAACTGTGGCGCGCGCTTCGCAAAATCTAATCTTATGGCCAAGAAACCAGGAAAGACGCCGCCCGTCTACACACGGGCGCGGCATGAAATCTATCAACCGTCCTATGTTCAAAAGAAAATCCAGCTGCACGAAAAGATAGTTTTTGGCGAACACGATGCCCGCGAGCTATTTATCAGCACCTATATGAGCGTAACGCAATACGTTCCCGGATCAGAGGCCAATGGGCAGATGCCCCTGGCCTTTTTTAATTTGCAGCTAGGCCACTACAACAAGCTCGCAATACACACCAGGGACGTCAAGCAACTAGCCAAGGCAATTACCGATCTAGCAACCTGGGTAAATGACCGAGCCGATACTATTCAACTAGTCCTCGATACCGAACTCGACAAATACAACGACTACCAATTCAAAAGATGGCTTCAGACGCAAGATAATCTACCAGAACATCCTACCCTACCTTAATCACCTAAAAGTTCACCACAATCAAAATAAAGGGGCAAATATGCCCCTTTTTTATTTCCTATTACTCCCCCACCTATATCCTACCCTTCCTATCCCCCTCCTATTCCTTCCAATTAACATAATATCAGATTTTCGACGTTTTCGGGTATTTTTCATTTTTCAAAATCTATTTATTATAGTTATATATATATACTAGTATATTGTTATTACTGTAATAAATAGGGCGGGCATTTTTGTTTTTTGGGTATTTGCATCATCCCCTGAGGCGTTTTTAGGCCCCCTGGCGGCCGTTTCTCGGGTTTTTTGTATTTTTGGGGAGATGCTACTCAAAGAACGCTATACGAACTTGGCTCGCACCGTGGAGGCCATGCAGATCCAGATCGAGGACTCCCTCGAGTATGCCCGCTACTTTACCCCGACGGGCGAAACCCCCCGGAGTTTGTTCCACCTACTTAAGCAGCACACCGTCTACCGCAATGATCCACCAGGTGTTGAGCTACTGCAGTCGATGCCCACGTTGATGGAAAATAATTGGTGGGGAGTGCGAGGCGCTGGGGACTGCGATTGCTTTACGATCGCGGCGGTGGCTTGCTGTGCTGTGGAGAGAATCCCCTGCCGAATTGTTTTGGTGGGCAACTCCACACAATGCCCCACGCATGTGTACTGCGAGGTTTTGG
>CAYWTX010000695.1:0-8694 GCA_964461295.1 uncultured Planctomycetaceae bacterium
GAAGGCGATGGCGCGCACCGGAGCAAAGAAATGCGTCAAAGCTGCTCGGGCCCCAGTTGGAGCCCCAGGTAAGGGACTGAGCCAGGCCGAACAGCGGGCAGTCGGCAAGATAGACAACATTATCAAGGACCACCTGAAGCCAAGTGGTATTTCGGGTGCCGTCCGCGATGCTCTCGGAAACCCCGTTCCGAAACCTGGTGGCGGATACTGGAACCACATGCAGGAGGTCAATGAAGCTCTTCGTGGCTTGCGGAACCAGGCGAAAGCATTGGAGGGTGTTGCAGACCCTGCCGCGCAGGCCGCACGTCAGCGAGCATTGGACGCCATTGAGCAGGTTGAGGAAGCGACGAAGGGGCTTGGGATATGAGCCCCACTACCTTCCATGACATTGAAATAGCGAAGGGCCTCGTTACAGTTGGCGTCAAGGACCAGTCTGCACTGTCTGATTGGTACGTCCGTATGCGCGACGTTCCATTGTCAGCGTTCGGTATCGAAGACCTGTGCAAGAGTGTCAGGCAGAACTTGTACCCGGAGTACGTGGTCCCAACTGCGATTGAGGCGATTGAGAAGGAGCCGCTGGCTGGAGAAATGTATGACGGGGAGTTGGCCGTTTCCTTTCGTGCCGTCTCCGTGGCCTTCTGGCACGAACACCAAGAGCTCGCAGGAAGACTGCTTAGTGTTATGAAGGAGATCCTTCCTCGATTGGGCGACGATGTGAAGGGCGATGTCGTCGCGACCGTGGTGACTATCGAAGCCGCGATAGGCTAGCCCGGATTCCCACGGAGGGTCGCGCGGCTAACATTTCGGGGCGTTGGCCGGCGTTAGCGGACCATTTTACCCCACGCTCGGCTATCCGAACACGAAGCGCAATCGCTTGCGGCCCAGCCAGGGAATCAGCACCTCCATCTTGTCGTACCCCGCCGCAATCAGCAACGGATTCGGCGCGCGCTTCTGGAACCGCACGTCGATCGTCCTGTCGCCGATCTCCACCGTGGCGGAGGCGTCCACAAAGTCGCGAAAGACGTGCCGCGACTTTGCCGTCGCATACCCGTTGCCGATACGCCCGCCCAGCAGGCGATAGAGGCTGCTGGCCATCAGCGTCAGTTGGAGGTCGCAGTTGACCTTCATGGCCACCGTGGATGACAGGGCGTCCATGTGGAAGAAGTCGATCCCGTCGGCGATGCTGTTCTCGACGATCATCCGCTGGGCATAGCGCCCGACCAGTTTGGCCGGCGAGGTCCGCATCGCGTTGGTCAGCAGCAAGGTGGGCTCTTCGTGCCCCAGGTCGGCGATGGTCAGTTGCCTGATCTCGCCCTCGTAGCCGCTCAGGTGGATCGGTTCATCCAGGATGCGGGGCGTCCGATAGGCGCGGGCGACGTTCTCCAGTTCAATTCGTCGCCATCGCGAGACCGGCACCTGGGCGATCTGGCCGAGCATCTGCCGCGACCGGCGCCTCAGCGTCAGGAAGCGGATGCCCATCTGGTTCAGGTCGCTGAGCTTGTCATAGGTGGTCAGGCGTGAATCGAAGACCAGTTCCTCCAGCAGCCGTCCGGTCCGCGCCTGCCAGAACTCCACAAATCGGAGGACCTCGTCGCTCTGGTCGGCCTTCCGCAGATTGGCGTTGGCGTAGCAGAAGACTCGCTGGCCGGCGTCGTGGGCCAGGAAGGCCAGAATGCCCTTCTGCCGGCGGCTGCGCTTGGAGACGTAGTGCTTCTCCAGCAGCGCGTGTTCGCCGTGAGACGGGATGGTGTGGAAGCCCGGCCTGCTGGACGATGGCGTCGAACGGCACCTGGGCAAGATACGGCAGGAAGAGGAACAGCCCGCCGAACTGGGTTCGGACGGCCCGTGGCGTCAGGTCGAGTTGTCTCGCGTCGGCCGCCGGGGCGACGTCGGGCTTGACGCCCGAAGGGCGTTCCTCGTCGCGCCTTCGAGGCAGACGGGCGAAGCCTTCCTGCCGGAGGTGGATGGCCACCATGGCGGGGCTGATGGAGGGTCCCTCGGCGCCGAGGACCTTGGCGATGTCGTAGATGGACAGGTTCTTCTTGCGGAGGTCGATGATCCGCTCGCGAAGTTTGGACTTCTGCGGCCGGGCAGGCGGCCCTTTGGTTGGCGTGCGGAAGAACTCCCGGTGGGGGTGTTTGCGGAAGTGGTGGCAGAGGACGCGGAAGCTGCCCGGGGAGTATCCGAAGCGTCCGGCGGCTTCGGCGGAGGCCAATCCCTCGACGAAGTAGGCTCGGAGGGCCTCGTACTGGCGGTGGAGGGCGTTGGCGGGTTGGAGGAAGTAGCTGGAGATGTCCGTTACCTGTTCGTCTTTATTGTTATACATGATTCCACTATATTAGCCATGCCATCGTCCGCCAAGAGAACACTTCAATTTCCGATAGAAGGCCATACACGAAGGCCTTTCCTGGAGATCGGGGGGAGGGGGGCAATCGGTGGCCGCATTGTGGCACAGTGGACACGTAGTATATGTGACACTTGGCGCTAACGCCTGTCGCTGATGATCCCCTCTAAACGCGGTATCTCCGGCCAGAATCGCTAGGGCCAATCCCCCGTGTGGGAATCCAGGCCAGATCAAATCTCCTATCAGTCTGGCCCCGGCAGCGAGTCCGGTCCACGCGGGCCGGACGCCGCCGTTCCGGGCGGGCAACCACGCCGTCCGGGCCGACGGCCCGCGTTTGTGCCGGAACCGGTCTCCGTGAACCAGACCCGCGGGCCGATTGCGTGCGGCGTCGTAAACAGGAACACGGTTTACGCAATTTGGGAGGCTGGAATGCTTGACGGACGGGTTCAAGAAGGGGGAGTATGGTCGAGGTCGTGCCATGGCCGGGCCGTCCCGTCGGTCCCGGGTGCCGACGTTGTTGGCGGCGGGTGAAGAGCGTATTCTGGCGGCGTCGGCGAGAAGCCCCGTGTACGACAGCTAAACAGCGCGGCGGCGCCGAAACACCGCGGGCAAGGAGACGACTCGATGGTCCGCAACATTGTTCGCAAGGCCGTGGCGGTTGCTGTGGGATGGGCGTTCGCGGCGACGTGCGGCGCGGCGGCGGCGGGTCCGGCCAGCCAGGCGTCCGCGCCGGAGTTGGCCCGGGCCGTCGGCAGCCTGGCGGCTGCGCGCGATGCCCTGGCCGGCCTGCTCGAGCGGCGAGTCGCGAATGACGCCGCGAAGGCCCCGGCCGTGGATGTCGTACTCGACCTGACCGAGGCGTTGACATCCTACGCGAATCTCCAGAACCGGCCGATGCCGGGCACGGCGCCCCAGTGGCGCGACATCGTGGGCCAGAGCCTCTCCCGGATAGGGAAGAAGGAGTTTGCCCCCGGTCGCGAGGACGTCCAGTTGTCGTTCCAGCAGCGGGGCGGCCGGTGGTTCGGGCCGCACATGGGCATGCTGTCGTCGAAGTTCCGGCAGGCCTACCATCCGCGGTCGTGTGACCAACTGGGGTTGAAGGCGACTGATGCGGGCGTGGCCGGCGGGTTCGCCCTGACGAGCGTCTGGGGCGACCGGCGCTACGACATGCACTTCTCCGGCGAATCGACCTCCTGCACGATCGCGGAGTTCCGACAGTGGAAGGACTCCGAGGGCGGCACATTCTGGGCGGACTGGTGGGTCGGGGCGCGGGAACGCCTGCGCCCGTGGACGCAGCGGTTCACCATTGACGCCGCCCAGCGCCGCGGCTGGCTGCTGAAGGCGGCGCTGCTGGCGCCGGCGGACGCCCTAGCCGGCTCGGCGGTTCCGGACCTGGACTTCCACGTCTGGATCGAGGACGGGCGGATTCTGCGCGGGTACGCCATCGTGCCCGGCAAGCTGCCCGGACGCGGGCCGGAAGTGATCCTCTCGCTGGGCGCCTGGTCGGTGAAGGACAAGGCGATGGAGGCCGAGTTCGTCGTCGGGGTCGGCGCCACCAAGCGGATCTGCCGGCTGAGAGCCGCCCTGCCGGACGCGGAAGCCGGGCGGTTCACTGGCGCGTACCACATGGTTGGCGAAAAGGGCGAGACCGACGGGGTGGCGGCTGGGACGCTCTATCGCGCGTTTGCGGGCGCCTACACGACAGACAGCGTGGACGGGCGTTGGACGAAGGACGTGCTGGCCGGGGTGGCGCCGGCGACCCCCGCGAAGATCGAGTTGGCGACGCCGACGGCGACTGGCCTGGCGCAGGTGGTGGAGGTCTACGAGCAGGTGGCGGCGCTGGATTGGGCACTGCGGGAGTATCCGCTGCCGCCGGCGGACGCGCTCCGCGGCGTGCGGCTCGGCCTGGACGACCGGTACACGTATTACCCGGCCAACTTGTCGTTCTACCGTAAGGCGACGCAGCGGGACGTGCCGCCCAAGGCGCCGGCGCACATGCACCAGGCGCTGGCCGACAGTCTCGGCGCGGGGTCGGCCGGGGCCGCGGAGTACGCCGCGGGCCTGGTTCGAGCGGCGCAGGCGGCCCTGGCCGACCGGCAGGCGGAGCACCGGCCGGCGGTGGGAATCCCGGAAGCATCCGACCCCGACTTCCTCCCCGCCGGGAACGCGCGGATGATGGATCGGGCGGCGGACCGCGGCAATCTGCTGCCCGCCGCGGGCGAAGAAACGGAGGCCGACTGGCGGCTCCTGGGCGACTGGACGTGCTTGGGCTTCATTCAGCGGACCAGTTCGTTCGATGCCGCTCCGTACATGCCGGAGATCGCCGTCTCTGCCGCCTTGCGGCCCGGCGGCGCGCCGCTGGAGATCGGCCGGCCGGTGCGGATTCCCAACGCCGACCCCGGCGAGCATCTCTGGGCCTGGCGAGCCAACGGCGATCCGGTGGACGGCCAGGTGACCATTCCGCGCGACTGCCTGCTTGCCCTGAAGACCAAGGCGGTACGCGGGCGATGGGGCGGGGCCAAGGGCACCGGCATCGACGGCGAGACGCTGGACTACTACTATCACAACCTGGTCACCTGGTACGCGACGACGACGATCCGCACCGAGAAGGCCCGGCGGGTGTGGCTGGCCCTCACGATCAACTGGGACGGGCGATTGTGGGTGAACGACCGGCTGGTTTGGCGGCCGAACCGCGAGCACACGCCCGGGCATGTGGCCGTCATTCCCGTGGACCTGAAGGCCGGCGAGAACCGCCTGACGATCTGCTGCTCGCGCCGGCCGACCGAGGACGGCAACAACGGGAACCTGGGCGCCCTGACCTTCAAGTACGGGGAGAAGTCGTTCGGCACGTTTGCCGTGTGGGTGGCCGGCAGCGGCCGGCCGCGAACGGCGGAGGCCGTGGCGGCGGCGTTGGAGAAGGAGCGCGCGGGCGACAAGGAACGGGCGGCTGCGCAGGCGTCGCGCGGGATTCGCGGACGGCGCGGCGACGGCACGGGGCGATACCCCGACGCCAAGCCGCCGGTGGCGTGGGACATTGCCAAGGGAATCAACATCCGCTGGAAGAAGTCGATCCCCACCGACGACGCCGAACCGGTCATCGTGGGCAAGCGGCTGTTCGTCACGACGTACACCGGCGAGGTCGTCTGCCTGGACGCAATGACCGGCGCGGAGTTGTGGCGCAAGAAGCCGGAGGCCAAGGGCGACGCGCCCGCCGCCCCCTACCCCCCGCAGGCCGTCACATCCACGTTCGCAATGTCGTCGCTGATGTGGGGCCCGCCGGCCAAGCCGCTGGCGGTCAAGCCGCACGCGGCGCTGAGCCGGTCGTGTCTGACGCCGCTGGCCGACGGCCGGCAAGTCTGGGCGCACGACCCCCGCGGCGTCGTGGCGTGCTTCGACCACGAAGGGCGCCAGATCTGGGCGCAGGCCGTTGCGGCCCAGGTCCCGCGATTCACCGAGGGCGGATACGTCGCCACGCGCGTGCTTCCGCTCACGCACCCGGCCATCATCGGCCAGCGACTGGTGGTTGCGGCGGGCGAGGGCCTGGCCGCGCTGGACTTGGACAGGGGCGCCGTCCTCTGGCAGCGGCCCAAGCTGGACTGGCTCGGGCAGTTCGCCGTCATGGACCTGGGCGGCGGGCCCGGGGGCCAACTGGTGCTCTTGAGTTCCGCCGAGGTGCTCGACGCCGCCACCGGCGAGACGCTCATCGCCCGCTGCGCCCCGCTGATTCCCGACGCCGCCTGTGAGCCGGTCGTGGACGGCCGAATCGCCTACTTCCATGCCGCCAGTTCCGCGGTGCGCTTCTGGCGCACCGACGGGGGCAAGGTGCGCTGCCGGCTGCTGTGGGACTCGCCGACCGACATCCGCAGGCGGCAGCACGACACCAACCACGGCAACTTCAACGGGCCGGGCACGCCGGAATTCTTCTGCCAGGGCGCCTACCCGCCGACGCCGGTTCTCCACGACGGCCTGCTCTTCACGCACATGGCGGAACCCACCTCGATCAGCCACGGCCCGCAGAACAGCATGAGGCTCCAGATCTACGATGGCGCCACCGGCTGTGCGGTCGCGCAGCGGTACTGCCTCCAGATCAACGCCATGCGGCCGGTCACCAGCCCGGCGATCGCGGGCGGCATGGTCTTCTGTGCCGACGAGGGCGGCAACCGCCCCGGCAACTATCCGAACTTCCCGGAAGTCCCGGCCATCGCGGTCGTCACGGCCGAGGAGCAGCCGCGGCGCATCACGAGCGACCAGCCGGGACTGCCCACGATCTCGCCGCCGGTGTTCGACGGCCGGCGCATGTACCTGGCCGGCGAGGACCAGGTGATCTGCATCGCCCGGCCGGATGAACTCGGCGACAGGTTCAGCGAGCACGAGCTGGCGGCGCTGAGGGATTGTTTCCTGGCGCGGGAGATCGGCGTCAAGCCGGGCCCGCCCTCGGGAGCCGAGATCCCCCTGCTCGATCCGCCCGCCGGGCTGACCGTGGGCAAGGGCGTGCCCGTCGTGCCGCTGGAATCGGGCAAGACCCTCGGCCGGTGGCTGTTCGGCGGACCGTTCGCCGTCGATGAGAAGGCCGACGTGCTCAGCTCGGCGGGCGGCGCCGGCGCGGCCCGGCCGGAGGAGGGGCTCAAGGTCGCCTACACCACGGCCAAGGGGGCGCGGGGCGAGGAGACGTTCGCGCCGCTGAATCCGAAACATAACCTTGGCCGGGACTCGGCCGAGAAGTACCGCAACCCCCGATTGGATGGCGGGGTCGAGTTCGCGTCGGCGACAGGGCGGAAGTATCTGACCACCTGCTACCTGTATGCGGTGCTGGAGAACAAGCAGCCGGGCTACTATCGCGCGGACTACTCCACCAAGAAGATGAAGCGCATCGCCGTCTACCTGGCCGGCCGTCCCCTGGAGCCGGGCGGCATAGTGCAACTCCAGGCCGGGCGGTATCCCGTGATGGTGCACGCCGCGATCGGCGTCGTCCAGAGCCACGAACCGCTGGAGTGGTACTTCCAGTTCGTGGCCGTGACCGCCGCCGAGGCCATGCACGGGCCGCAGCCGCTGGTTCCGGCCCCGCTGGCGAAGTTGCCGGCCGGGCTGCGGACGCCGGTCGTGCCGCTGCTGTTTGCGGGCGTTCCGTCGCGGATGCTCGGCGCCTGGCCGCTGCCGGATCAGGCCCTGGCCGACCCCTACGCCGCGATGACGGGACAAGTCGGCCTGGTCGTCGTCGAAGGCGCGAAGATCGCCGTCGGCGGGAGAACCGCCGAGTTCCGCCCTGTCCCCGGCGAGGCCATCGTGGCTGAGAGAGGCCAGACGGACAGCCTGTCGTTCAACATGCCGGCGGGGGCGTGGCCGGGCAGCGGGTTCGCGCCGACGTTCGGACTGGCAGACAAGGTGCTGTTTGCCGATTTGGCGCCGGCTCGCGGGCTGTTGTTCGCCGTGCTGGCCAATCGCCGGTCCCTGACGGTGGAGTTGCACCCCTCGGCAAACGTTCGTTGCTGGCTGTCCGGCCTGGAAGTCAAACCCGCCAAACCCGTGCGGCTGGTCGCCGGCCTCTATCCGTTCCTAATCGAGTACCGCCCGCAGACGGCCGAGAAAGCCCCGGCGCCGACCTTCCAGGAGATTGGCGACCCGGCCATCGAGTTGGAGCGGTGGTACGACCGGGTCCGGCGCAACGTGGCGATGCTTCGCGCCATCGCGGCCGGCGGTCCCGGCGGCGCGCCTGCCCAGGCGGCGATCGATGCCCTCGCCGCGGGCGACAAGACGAGTAATCGCCCCGCTCCGTAGCGCGCGGCCTTGACCTCCGCAATGATTCGGGCCATGCTCCGTCAGGTGGGATGGCGCCGCCTGCCGGCAGATGGGCCCGCGGGTTCCGAGAGTGCCTGGACGGCTCCAGTTGAGAGGAGTGCCCATGGCTTATTCAGTCACGCCCAGGCGGTTTCTCTCCCGTTGCGGTGCGGCCATCGCGGCGCCTTACGTGGTGTCCGGCAGCGTGCTGGGCGGAGACGGCAGCAAGGCGCCCAGCGAGCGGATCACCGGCGCCGTGATCGGCTGCGGCGCGCGTGCGGGCACCATACGCAGTGCGGCCGGCCAGTTGGTGGGCGTGTGCGATCCATGGAAGGACCGCCGCGAGCGTTGGGCCAGGGGCTTTAACCCCCCGCCCCCCTACCCCCCCACCCCCTCCCGGCCGCCCGGTCCCGCCCCGCTAAGTCAAATTTCCTATCAGTAAATTCCTATCAGTAAGTTTCCTATCCGTATCAGGTCCTGCGATGGAAAGCGGCGAGCCGGACCGATCCCGACGTACATTGGAATGCCGGGCCCCGTGTCTGGACCCCTCCCGGGCGCCGGATGCGATTCCTGAG
>CAYWTX010000696.1:0-34990 GCA_964461295.1 uncultured Planctomycetaceae bacterium
TCCGCGAGGGGAGCGGTCCCTTGATCGGACGCGACCGGGGCGGCACGCCCCGGCTCCGTACCTTCCGCGAGGGGGCGTTCTTCCCGTTCGTTCCGCGAGGAGGCGTTCTTCCCGTACCTTCCGCGAGGGGAGCGTTCTTCCCGATCGTTCCGCGAGGGGGCGTTCTTCCCGTTCGCATCCCGCCTTACCACCACAGCCGCGCCGCCACCGGGAAGTGGTCCGACGGCCAACTGCCGTCGCGCTTGCTGCGGTCGATGGTCGCCTCGGCCGCCATGAAGTGGGGCGTGTGGAGGATCCAGTCGATCCGCCGACGGCTGCGGATGCCTCGCAGACCGCGGAACGTGCCCTTGCCCTTGTGCTCATCGGGGTTGGCCTGGCGGAACGCGTCGATCAGGAACGGGCCGTCGTCGTTCCAGCCCCACAGGAGCGACTGGTACGTCAGCAGCCCCGGGCGGGCGTTGAAGTCGCCCGTCACGATCGTCGGGGCCGTGCCGGCCAGGTGGGTGATCATCCGCCGCAGGACCTCGGCCGAACGCCACCGCGCGCGGATCGAGAGCGGGTCGAAATGCGTGTTGAACAGGAAGAACCGCAGGCCGGTGACCCGGTCGCGGAGGTTCAGCCAGCAGGCGGTGCGGGGCATGAAGCAGTCCCAGTAGCGGCTGCCGGGCACGTGCGGGGTGTTGCTCAGCCAGAAGCGGCCCTCGTCGAGTTTCTGGAAGCGTTGGTCGCGGTAGAAGATGGCGACTCGCTCGCCGGCGAACGGACCGTCGTTGCGTCCGACGGAGAGGATGTGGTAGCCCTTGAGCTTCTTGCGCAGGTACTCGGCCTGGGCCGGCTGCACTTCCTGGGCGCCGAGCAGGTCGGGGCCGAAGCCCGCGATGGCCGCGGCGACGGCGGATCGCCGCCGCTCCCAGCCCTGCACGTCGTGCAGGCCGCGGCAGTTCAGGATGTTGAAGCTCATCACCCGAAGTTCGGGCGTCGACTGCACCATCAGATCACGTCCTGCGTCACCTTTCGCAAATGCAGACCCGGCTTGCGCCGGGGAATCCCTCCACCTTGACCGCCATCTTAAGATTATACGGATTGCCACGGGTGTCCCTTTAAGGAAAAACCGCCGCCGCGAGGGGACATTCACTGGGGGGGCTCGCTTGTAGTACCGCCGTGAGGCGGGCCGTTCTCCGGCGAAGGCGTGCCGGGATTCCGCCTGACGGCGGGACCACGAACAAAGACCTGCGCTCCCGCCCCCCAGTTCGCGGTCCCTTGCCCGCGGGAAGGCAACGCAAGAACCGGCGAACTGGAACGGAAGTTGCGGAACGCGCCGCCCAGTGGCACAATCGGTCCATCGTGACAAGGCGGAGAACGCGGGATGGACCGGAAGGCACAGACGCTCCACAAAGCGCCCGGCCGATGGGAGACGATGCGCGACGGCTTTCCCTTCGGGCTGGCGCCGTTTCTCATTCTCGTGCTGACAGGCGTTTCGGGGCTGTACCTGCTGGCCGGCGACCTGCTGGCGCCGAAGGGACCGGAGGCGTCGGCCATCCACCTGTGGACGTTCGCCCGCCAGCACTGGGAGGCGTACGAGAAGGCCCGGGCCGCCTTCGAGGCAGCCCATCCGGGCGTCAAGGCGGACATCCAGCTTGTCCACGGCGACGCGGTGACCAACCGCCTGCGGGCGGCCCTCTGGGCCGACCTGGACGTGCCTGACGCGGTGGAGGTGGAGATTTCGCGGGCCGGCAGCTTCTTCCGCGGCCCGGTCGACGACGTCGGGTTCGTGGACCTCACCGAGCGGCTCTCGCGACCCGACCCGACCGACCCCAACGGCCGCCCGTTGATCGACCGGATCGTCCGCAGCCGGCTGGCGCCGTATACCAACCGCGGGCGGATCTTCGGCCTGCCGCACGACGTGCATCCGGTGATGCTGGCCTACCGGGCGGATCTGTTCCAGCAATTCGGCATCGACCCCAACAAGCTGGCGACGTGGGACGACTTCATTCGCGAAGGGCGGCGCATCGCCGTCCGCGACGGGCGCCGCGGGAGCGTGAAGGCGGAACCCACTTATCTCATCAACCTCTCTCTCAGCGAGTGCCACAGCATCGAGACCGTTCTCTTCCAGCGCGACGGCGAGTTGACCGGACCCGACGGTCGGCCCGTGCCCGCCGGCTACTTCGACGCCAACGGGCAGGTCATCATGGACAACGAGGCGGCCGTGGCGACGCTGAAGTGGTACACGCCGCTGGTGGCCGGGCCGGGGCGCATCGCGGCCGACCCGGGGATGTCGGGGCCGAGCTTCGCGCGGGCGGTGCTGGACGGCTACACGCTGTCGTGGATGTGCCCCGACTGGTTCAGTTGGGCGATGGAGAAGGACCTGCCGCAGTTGGCGGGCAAGTTGCGGCTGATGCCGCTGCCGGCGTTTCGCGCCGGGGGGCGCCGCACCAGCACGTGGGGCGGGACGATGATCGGCATCACCCGCAAGTGCCCGGACAAGGAACTCGCCTGGAAGCTGGTGCTGCACATGTACACCAACGCCGAGGACCTTGGCCGGCGGTTCGGCGACCTGAACATCCTGCCGCCGTTCAAGGACGCCTGGCGTCAGGGGGCCTTCCACGAGCCGCGGGCCTATTGGGGCAACCAGCGCATCGGCACGGAGTACATCCGCCTGGCCGAGCAGGTCCCGCCGCAGTACAGCAGCCCGTTCCTGCAACTGGCCAAGAGCAAGATGGGCGAGGTGGTGTCCGCGTGCGCGACCTGGTACAGCGCCCGCGGCGCCGACGGCGGGCCCGACGAGGCGGCCCTCGACCGGTTCGTGCGGACACGCCTCAAGCAGGCGGGCGACGAGATTCGCCGGCAGATGAAGAGGAACCCGTTTTGAGGTCGGCCACCCATCAGCGCTGGGCGCCCTACGCCTTCGTGGCGCCGTTCGTCGTCATCTTCCTGGCCTTCGGACTTTACCCGCTGGTCAAGAGCCTCGTCCTGTCGCTGTACATCACCGCCGGGCCCAACAGCCAGGTCTTCGTCGGCCTGGACAACTTCCGTTTCCTGCTGAGCGACCCGGACTTCGCCAAGGCGGTGAGGAACACGGCCCTCTTCGCCTGCGGGTCGGTGTTCCTGCAACTGCCTCTGAGCCTGGCCCTGGCGCTGCTGCTGAACCGCAAGCGCCTGCGCGGGCAGCAGGTGTTCCGCCTGTGCTACTTCTCCCCGCACCTGGTGGGCATGGTCTTCGTGGGCGTGCTGTTCTCGCTGATCTTCGCCGCCCGCTTCGGCCTGCTGAACGTCGCCCTGAACGCCGTGGCCGGCTGGCCGCTCGACGTCAACTGGCTCAAGGACCCGCGGTGGATCATGCCTTGCCTGATTGTCACGGCCCTGTGGATGTACACCGGCTTCAACATGATCTACTTCCTGGCGGCGCTCCAGAACGTGGACCCGACGCTCTACGAGGCCGCCACGGTCGACGGCGCCAACGCCTGGCAGCGATTCCGCCACGTCACGCTGCCGGGGATCAAGCCGGTGGCCGTCTTCGTGGTCGTCCTGAGCACGATCGGGTCGTTCCAACTCTTCGAGCTGCCCTACCTGATGCTCAACAACGGCCGCGGCCCCGACGGGGCCGGGCTCACCGTCGTGATGTACCTGTTCGAGAACGGCTTCGTCACCGGCGACCTGGGCTATGCCTCGACGATCGGCTGGACGCTGGCGCTGGGCGTGCTGGCGCTGTCGCTGATCCAGATGGCCGCCACGGGCGCCTGGCGGAGGGACCAGTAGCATGGCTGCTCCCGAGCCGACAGCCCGGCGAGCCGCCAGGGCCCTTGGGCGGCTGGCGCTGTACGCCGTCCTGACCGCCGGGGCGGCCGTCACGCTGGTGCCGCTGGTGTGGCTGGTTGCCTGTAGCGTCAAGGGCGGCGAGGACTTCTTCGCCTACACCTTCTTCGCCCCGCCCGGGCGCATGAGTCTGGTCAACTTCCGCTCCCTGTTCACCCAGATGCCGTTTCTGCGGCTGATGATGAACAGCCTGTTTCTGTCCGGCGTGACGGTGATGGTGCAGCTCTTCCTGGCCTCGCTGGGCGGCTTCGCGCTGGCCAAGTACGAGTTCCGCGGCAAGCGGATCATCATGGTCGTCATGCTGGCGACGATGATGATCCCCGCGCAGGTCATGCTCGCGCCGCTGTATGAACTCATCTGCCATGCCAAACTGGCCGACACCTACCTCGGCCTCATCGTCCCCGGCGCCGTCAGCGTCTTCGGCATGTTCCTGTTCCGCCAGGCGATGCTCCAGATTCCCGACGAACTCCTCCAGGCCGGGCGGATCGACGGCTGCGGCGAGTTCGGCCTGTACTGGCGGATCGCGATTCCCATCGTGCGGCCGATGACCGGCGCCTTCTGCCTGATCTCCTTCATGGGCACATGGAACAGCTTCCTCTGGCCGCAGATCATCCTGCACTCGCGCGAGAAGTTCACGCTGCCCATTGCCCTGAACCAACTCGTGGGACTCCAGCAGCAGGACTACGGAGTGCTGATGGCCGGCACGCTGCTGTCCATCCTGCCGGTGGTGGTGCTGTTCTTCGTCCTCCAGCGGGAGTTCCTCTCGGGTCTGACGGCGGGGGCCGTGAAGGGGTAGGGGAGTTGCAGTTCGGTTCATTGGGCCTGCCATCGGGGTGACACCTCCCTTCTCAACCGCGAAGGTGCGGACAGCATGAAGATCAGGCAGACTGCCGGTTTGACGGATGCATGCGGCGCGGTGACAATGGCGCGCATGAAAACAACGCCCGGGATTGGTGACAGGGCTCCATCGCGGGCGGCGGAGCTTGCCGATGTGCGGGAGAAGGCTTCTTCCGTGCGGACGGGCCTGGAGGTGTTGACCCTCCGCGGAAGCGTCGCGCGAGTCGCCGCACTGGGCGCGGCCCGGAGCAAGCTGAGGGGTAGCCCCCGCCGCGGGAGCCGCCGGCACGGCCCTGGTTTACACGCCCATGTTCACTGACCAAGCCGATTTCGAGGTCGCGTGCGAGTGGGGGCTGGAGGGCCTGCGCGCCGTTGGCGGCGGGGCCGATGTCATCGTCATTGTCGACGTGCTGTCCTTCACCACCTGCGTGGACATCGCCGTCTCGCGCGGCGCAGCGGTGTACCCGTATCTGTGGAAGGACGCCTCGGCCGTCGAATACGCCGCACGGGTCGGCGCGGAGTTGGCCGGCTCGCGGCGAAGCGCGGAGCAGGCGGAGTTCACGCTCTCGCCGCGGTCGATGCTCAAGGCGGGGCCGGGCACGAAGATCGTCCTGCCTTCGCCCAACGGATCGGCCATTACGACGGAGGCGGCCCGCATGGGCAAGCCCGTCCTGGCCGGGTGCTTACGCAACGGCCGCGCCGTGGCGCGCCTGGCGGCGTCGCTTGGGCGGCACGTGGCCGTCATCCCGGCCGGCGAGAAGTGGCCCGATGGTTCGCTCCGGGCGGCGATTGAGGACCTCGCCGCCGCGGGCGCCATCATCGCGGCGCTGAGCGGCACGCGATCGCCCGAAGCGGCCGCGGCCGTCGGCGCATGGCATGCCATCGGCAAGGACATCGAGCGCATGCTGCCGGCCTGCTCCTCCGGCCGCGAACTCGTCGAACGCGGGTTCCAGGGCGATGTCCGCCTTGCCTGCCAGTTCGACGTGAGCGATGCCGCGCCGCTCCTTCGCGACGGGGCGTATTGCCGCTGAATCCGGCGGGGGACATGGCAAGGGAAAGGGGTTCGCTTCAGCCCAAGGGGCTGCATCCGATTCGCCCTTCAGGCGGAAGACGGGCCGCCGCTCCTGGCCCCTCACAGCAGGTTCCGCACCAGGTACGCCATCGACTCGGCCAGCACGCGGGCGACGGGGCGCGATTCGTGCTCCTCCAGCGTCACCTCGCGGCAGCGGGCCAGGTCGGCCAGCGTCTGCTCGCGAAGCGCCCCCGCGACGGCGGGGTCCACCACCATGGCCGCGCACTCGAGCTGGTGGAACAGGCTGCGGTAGTCGAAGTTGTAGCTGCCGATGATGGACCATGCGTCGTCGATGACGGCCGTTTTGGCGTGCAGCATGCCTTCGGGCCATTCGAAGAGGCGGATGCCGGCCGACAGCAGCCGGCTGTAGAGGTACCGCGCCGCGGACGCGACAATCTGCACGTCGGTTTCGCGGGACACGACAACGACGACCTGCACGCCCCGGCGCACGGCCCGGGCGAGCGCCTTCCGCACGGCGTGGTTGGGCAGGAAATAGGCGTTCTCGATGAGGATGTAGCGATGCGCGCCGCGGATCGCGTGCAGGTACGCCTGGTAGACCCGGTTGCGCCTGCCGAACTCGCGGTTGCCCAGCATCCGCACCGGGATGCCCGCCTCGCAGGTCGGCCGGTCGGGATCTCCGCCTTCCAGCGCGCCGCGGCGGCGCAACCGTCGCAGCGCCAGTCGGCGCAGCACCGCTCGCAGCCGGTGCCGGCGAGTCGTGGTTTCGTGGTACGGCACCGCCTTCCGCCACGCATAGGCGAACAGCCTGGACGCCTGCCCAGCCGGCCTGGCGCCCTCGATGCGCACGTGCGTGTCGCGCCAGCCCCCGCTGCCCTTCAGCGGCGACGAGCCGTACAGGTCGCCGATGTTCAGCCCGCCGGTGAAGGTCACGGCCTCGTCGACGACCAGCAGCTTGCGGTGGTCGCGACGGTTCAGCGCTCGCCAGGAGGCCCGCGCCAGCGCGGGCGGGTTGTACACCCCCACCGACGCGCCCGCGGCGGCAAGTTGCTCGATGAACACCCGCGGCAGGGCCAGGCTGCCCATGTAGTCATACAGCACGCGGACGCGCACCTGCCGCCGCGCCGCCTCGCACAGCGCCCCATGGAACCGCCGCCCCGTCGCGTCGTCGCACAGGATGTACGATTCCAGGTCCACCGTCCGTCTTGACGAGGCGATCGCCTCCAGCATGCGCCCGTACGTCTGCACGCCGTTGACCAGGATCTCCACGGCCCGGGCCGGCTGACAGAAGTCGGGCTTGCGGACGTAGCGGTCGACGGCGTCGCGGCAGTGGAACGTCTCGCCGCCGGCGGGCAGCGTCAGCGGCGGCTGCGGCGGCCGCGGGCGCCGGCGCAGGCGGTAGCGGGCGATCCAGGCCCGCCAGGTCATCACGCCCACCGTCGCCGTCGGCCAGCACAGCAGCGCCAGCACGGCGGCCATTGAGGCCGCCCCCAGCACCAGCCGGTCGCGTGCGTTGGAATCCAGCGCCGCCAGCGCCGCGATGTCCGGCGCCACCCACGCCCCCCATTCCCGCTGCGACCACGCGGCCGACAAGTTGCCGAGCGCCCCGGCGGATGGGCGGGCCTCGCCGGCGTCGCCCGGCCACAGGCGGCAGCCGATGTCGTACTGCACGTCCGCCAGGAACATCGGGGGCACCAGCAGCGACACAGCCGCGGCCAGCACCGCCGCTCGCTTGCTCCCCCGCAGCAGCAGCGCCGGCACGATCGCCAGCACGACCTTCACCAGCGGCAGCGGGAGCATTGCCGCCGCCACTCCCGCCGCCACGCCGCGCCCGATGCCGGCGGCCGAGCGCCGGCCGAAGATGTGATCGCTCAGTATGTGGCGGATTCGCTGCGGCACAACGTTTCCCGGTGCGAGGGACGACCCCGCGGCATGTTCGCGCCATTGTAACGCATCCGCCGCCAACGCCACAGGCGTGCCGTTCGAGAACCAGCGGTTCTGGCGGGCGGCCCGCCACCACCACGCTATCGCGGAGAAACGCCCCGCGGCGGCGCGCGTTACAGATCGCATGGGCACAACTCGTGGAAGGGCCGCACCATGAAACCAGCCATCCGTGCGATGGTCGTACTCGCGGCCGCTCTCGCCGCGATGCCTTCACCTTCGCGAGCCGATTGGCCCGAGTGGCGCGGGCCCTCGTGCAGCGGCGCGGCGTCGAGCGGGTGCGAACTGGTCGACTCGCTGGACAAGGCTCGCCTCGCCTGGAAGAGCGAGCCGGTGGGACTGTCCGGTTGCGGGCATGGCAGTCCCGATCACCTCGCCACCGGGTTCTGCGACCCCGTCATCGCCGGCGGGCGCGTGTACCTCTTCTGGTTCGAGCGAAGCGGAGAGGGGCGCGTCGAGTGGGAGCGGATCGCCCATTCGAGGTCATTCGGCATGCGGCTGATCAGGGAGGCCTACCGCGATCCCAATGAAGTCGACGGCCAGAGCCGCTACAACGCCGACGACGTGATCCTGTGCCTGGACGCGGCCACTGGCCGCCCGCTGTGGAAACGCGTGTTCCGCGAAAGGGGGTTCAACCATCGCAAGGTGTACAGCCCCCTGTGCGTGCCGGCCGTCAGCGGCGGCAGGCTGTACGCCCTCGGGTCGGCCGGCAGCGTGTACTGCCTGGACGCGGTCACGGGCAAGTCGGTCTGGCGGAGCGATGTGGGCAAGGCGGCCGAGCAGTTCGAGCAGATGCGGGAGTTGTGCGCACGGACGGGCGTGCGCGGGTTTGAGCCGATGGCGTTCAATCACGCCGTCAGCGTGATCGACGGCGTGGTGGTGGTGGGCGACAGCGGCAGCCCGCTGGGCGGGCGTGGCGGCGACGCCCGCGAACGCGACGCGGGCATGGTGGGGCTGGACGCCGCGACGGGGAGGCGACTGTGGCAGGTGCCGCATTGCCTGCACCGCTGGGGCATGCCCGGGCGATGGCGCCACCAGGGACGCGAGTATGCCGTCGCGGCGTGCGGAACGCGCATGGTGGCCTTGGCGCCGCCAACGGGCAAGGTGCTGTGGGAACTGGCGGGGCCGGTAAGCGATTCGGTGACGCTGGCCATCAGCGGCGACTACGTGGTGGTCAACACCAACAAGACGAAGGACCCCAAGGGCGACGGGCCGACCTGCTACCGGCTCGGACTGGAAGGCGCGACGAAGCTGTGGTCGCTGCCGCCGGCGGGGTCGCTGTTTATCTGCCACGTCGGCGCGGCCATCCTGGGCGAGCACGCCTACGTCCTGACGTCCGATGGGTTGCAGTGCGTGGAACTGGCCGGCGGCAAGGTGCTGGGAGCGATCCGGCCCTTCGGACATGCCTACTCCGGCTACGCCGGCGGCGACGGCATGCTGTGGGACCCCAAACTCAAGGCCGTTGGCGCCTGGCCGAACTTCAGGCCGCTCGACGGGCAACTGCCCGATGCGCCGACCACGGGGTTCATCCACTCGCCCGCCTACGCCGACGGCCGTGTGTATCTCCGCGGGCGGACGAACATCTACTGCTACGACTTCCGGAAGAACGCGGCGGCAGCGACGCCCGGCGGCGCGCCGCCGGCGACCATGCCTGCGGCGGCGGACGCCCCCGAGCCGATCCCGCCCGTGCCGCAACTCATTGCCCTGCTCAACCGCGGCGACTATGCATCGGTGATGCGGGCGTGCGATGCTCTTGAGACGCTCAAGTCCGACGCTGCCCCGGCCGTGCCGGCCCTGGCGGCCCTGCTGAAGGCCGACCAGCCGGCGCTGGCGGTGGCGAAGACGCTGTGCGCGATCGGCCCCAAGGCGGCCCAGGCCGTGCCGACGCTGCTGGCGCTGGCCAAGGGCGACAACGAGGAACTGGCCTACCACGCGCTGAAGGCGGTGATGCACGTCGGTCCGCCCAAGGACCTGATGGGCGAACTGATCGACCTGGTGGTGAAGCACCCATGGATGGGCGACAAGGTGGACGGCGCCGTTCTGCCCGGGTACAGCTCGTACGTGGCTTGCCTGCTGAGCCTGGGCGGCCCCGACGCCGTGGGGCTGCTGCTGGCCAAGGCGCAGGCGAACTTCGACAAGTCGGCGAAGATGCGCGGGCTGCCCTCGGGCGACCTCATCGGCGACTACATGGCCGGAGCGAACATGATCACCGCGGCGTGCATGGCCGATCCGAAGGCCAAGGCCGACGTGCGGAAGATGGTGGAAGCCGTGATGGAAGCCAACAAGGGCAAGAACCTCGCCACGGCTGGACAGCGTCTGCGGCTGATACAGATGGACCTGGCCGGCACGATCGACCTGAAGGACCCCTGGGGGGTCGCCAAGGTGCGGGCGGACAGCGAGGCGAAGAAGGCCGCGGAGCAGCAGGAACTGAAGGCCAAGGCGCCGAAGACGCCCGGCGGCGATGAGGAGTAGGCGGGTCTGGAGAGGGATGCCGCAGCCGCGAACCGCGCAGCCGTGGCGCCCCCGAGCGGTCGCTTCCCATGGTTCCATGCGTGCCGGAAGCTCAGGAGGGGGTGCGCAAGTTCGGCGAACCGACGGCGATCACCCTTTGCCGCCGTACAGCCGTCGGACGTCGTCGAGCACCTCGGCCGGCACGAGTTCGCAGACATCGCCGCCGCCGGCGGCGATCTGGCGGACCAGCGTCGAGGAGATGTACCAGTACCGCGGCGCGGGCAGCACGAAGACCGTCTCCACGCCGGAGACCTGGCGGTTGGTCAGGGCGACCTGCGACTCGAACGTGAGGTCGGCCGGGCCGCGAAGCCCCCGCAGGATCGCGCACGCCCCCGCACGGGCGGCGAACTGGATCGTCAGCCCGCTGTAGATCTCCACGCGCACGTTGCCCATGCCGGCGACGGCCTTGCCGACCAACTCGGCCCGCAGAGCGGCCGGGACGCCGTTGGCTGCCTTCGCGGGGTTCTCGCCGAGGGCGACGATGGTCTGGTCGAACAGGGCGGCGCCCCGTCGGATGATGTCGAGGTGGCCGTTGGTAACCGGGTCAAACGTGCCGGGGAAGACGGCGAGGCGTGTTCGGTTCTGGCACATGGATGGAAGTGTCAAGTGTCGAGGCGAGTGTGTCAAGGGGTGCGAGGAAGGTCTGTCATTGCCGCCGAAGCGGCGCAGGACAAGGACATGGTCGTCGGCAACGTCTTTGCGGCGGGCGAAAGCCCCGCCGAAAGAGAGAAAAAGGACCTCGCCCTGATACGCGAAGGCAAGGCGCACCTGAAGAGGGTGATCGAGACGCTGCCGGGCAGCGACGAGGCGAAGCAGGCGCAGGCGTTGCTGAAGGCGATCGAGTAGAACCAACGTCCGCGCGGGCAAAGCCCGCGCTACGGGGTCCGTTCGTCCGGCCGGACATTCCGGTCGGCCGCCGCGCCGACTTGCGGGGCTGCGCCCGCGAGCCGGCGGGCACGTCCCCAAGCTTTCGAGACGGCGGGGCAGGCGGCATCTCGTGGCAGGGCGCGAGAAGCCGTGCGTGCACGCGCGGTCTGTTCTCAGAGCCTCGCGAAGCTCGCCGCCGCGTCGGCGGCGCGGTCGAACACCCGCTCCATTTGCGGCTGGATGCGGTCGTAGAGGGCCCACTTGCCCTCGAAGTCCAGTTCGGTGTGGCAGACAAGGACGATGTGCGTCATGGGCGACCTCGCTCGGCAAGCAACGATACGTTGCGTACTCGCCAAACGCGAGTATAATCGCTTGCGGCTGTGGCGGGGCGTAGCTCAGCTTGGCTAGAGCGTCTGGTTTGGGACCAGAAGGTCGCGAGTTCGAATCTCGCCGCCCCGATTGGTGGAGTACTTCGTATACATTCTGAGGTCGCAACGCGACGGCAGTCTGTATGTCGGACAGACTCAGAACGTGGCTGAGCGATTGGCCCGTCACAACAATCCGACCGAAGGCACGTATACCTCCAAGCGTGGCCCATGGGTACTGGCCCACAGTGAAGCGATTCCGGATCGTGCGGCGGCCGTGCAACGGGAACGGTTCCTGAAGTCGTGCGCGGGCGCTGCCGAGAAGAGAAAGCTGGCGGCCATGGCTCAGCTTGGCTAGAGCGGCCCTTGGGGCAGGTCGCGAGTTCGAATCTCGCCGCCCCGACTTGCCTTGCACAAAGCCCTCCAGTTTGAGCTGGAGAGCTTCCTCGTCGTATGAGCGGGAGTTACGATATGCGCCAATCCTGCGGCGGTTCACGGGGATGACGAGGCGACTGGACGATGGATCAGGCGAGAAGCCCTGAAGGGGCGACAGAGAACCTCCAGCGTGGGCCAAGCGGGGAGTTCCGATTCTTCCACAAACTCTCAAGCATCAGACGCCGGCGCGGGCGAATTCCTCCAAGCCGATGACGCCCTGGCGCAGCCGCTGAATCGCGGCCGCGCGCAAAGCGCCGCCGCCCATGGCGGCCGACACCGCCATCGCGACCGGCTCGGGCTTGCCCGTGCGGATCGCCCGCCGCACGCCGGCGTCGGGCACCAGCACGGCCGCCAGGCCCATCGTGCCCGCGTACCCCGTGTGCCCGCAGGACGGGCAGCCCACCGGCCGGCGGGCGCTGGCCAGGTCCGCGGACGAAAGCTCCAGACGGGCGTGGTCGTCGCCGGCGGCGGCAGCTCCAGCGAGGTGCGGTTGGGCGCACTGCCCGCACAGCCGTCGCGCGCGGCGCCAGGCAATCACCGCCTTCAGCGCCAGCGCCAGCGACCACGGCTCCAGGTTCATCTCCAGCAGCAGGGCGACGGCGTCGGCCGCGTCGGCGGCGCGAACGCCCGCCAGCACTGTCGAGCCCGCCAGCGCCAGCAGCAGCGCCGTGGTGGCCGTCGAGGGATCGAGCAACTCCTCGACCACCACGACGTCGGCGTCCTGCCGCCACAGCCCCTGCGCCGCGCGCGCCGTCGTCTGGCCCGCGAACGGGTCCAGTCGCACGCGGTTGGCGCCGGCCACGTCGGTGCGACCCAGCGACTCGAGCGTCACGATGCTTCGCGTGCCGCCCGCCAGGCCGGCCAGCGCGGCGAGCCAGTCGCCCCCGCCGCCGGCGGGCGGGCCCGCAACCAGCACCAACCCCCCGCCGCCGGCGGCGACCAGCCGCTCCAGTCGCGTCACCTGGGCCTCGTCGAGGCCCAGGTCGGCGAACGTTCGCGCCGGCTGGGCCGCCGGGCAGACCACCAGCCGCGGGCCGTGGGCGGTGGGGAAGCTCGTCAGCTCCATCGCCACGGTCCGCCCGTCAAACGGGTAAACGAAGCAGCCTCTCTGCGGTTGGGCGCGGTCGGCCGCGGCGAGGCCGGCCAGGCTGAGGAGATGGTCGATCAGCTTCGGCGGCATGCCTTCGGGCAGACGGGCGTGGAAGTTGGGCTTGTCCTGCAACAGGCCGTCGACGCGCAGGCGCAGGGCCAGGCCGTCGGCGCGGCTCTCCAGGTGTACGTGCGTGGCCGAGCGGCGCAGGGCGTCGGACAAGACAGCGTGAGTGATCTGGGCCGCGACGCCGCAGTCGGGCGTGGCGGCAGCGGCATCGTCCGCGCGCGGCCCGCAAGTGGGGACGGACGCCGGTTCGCCTGTGTCCGCTTCCGCGGGCGCGACGGAGGAGTCCTCCGACTGCGGCGGCACATTCGGAGCGGCTTCGCCGGTTGGCGCGGAGGCGCCATCGCGCTCGACGCCCGCTTGCGGCTCGGACGCCTCCGGCGCCGCGGCCTCCACCGGCGCCCCCGGCGCGGAAAGCCCGATGGGCGACTTGATCCTCGGCGTCTCCCGCGACACGGCCTCGAACGCCTTGTCCTCCGTGAAGTGCGCCCCGGCCGGGCCTTCATCGCTCGCGGGCGGGGTCGGCTGGTCTTCGACGGCCGTGGTCGCCGCCATCGAGACGGGCACGTCCAGCAGGGCCGACCTCTCGCCATCCTCCACGGCCTGGTCAACGGCGCCGCCTCCTTCGGCATCGTTTGATGCAGCGGTCGGAGCGGGCGCCCTTCGCGGCGCCGCGGGCGGCGTCTGCCGCTGTTGGCGGGCCATTGTGGACATAAGCTGTCCGATATCGACGCCGCGCTGCTTGAGGAACGTCACCAAGGCGCGTTCGGAGACGCGAATCGAGCCGTCGGGCAGGCGAAGCGTCGCCAGCCAGCCCTCGCGGATCCACTTGCCGACCTCCAGGGGCGTCATGCCCAACAGGTCGGACACCTGATGTGCCGTGAACAAGCGCTCCATCATGCTGTCCTCACGCCGGACATCTTCGCATGGGACGCCCAGGCGGTCAAGCGATGGAACGGCCCGCCTCTGAGCTTGGCTGGAGTGGTCGCCGCGGAGACGGATCGCGAGTTGGGATCCTGCCGCCCGATCGTCCGAACGACAAGGCCCTTCAGCAGCCACTGGGGGGCTTTGTCCTGGCTTGTGCGCCGCCTGTGGCTGCTCCCGCGGTGGCGCACGCGGCGCGGGCGCTGGAGGTCCTGGTTGCCCTTCCCGGCTGGAAAGGCGCAGACGCGGAAACCCTCGTGCGTCCGGCAGCAGGGCTTCGTCCTGGCGGCGCCAGCCGGTATGATCGGGCTTCGCGTCGGACGGTTCCTCTGGCCCGCCGGCATGGGCAGCCCGTTATAAGAGCTAGGTATGTTCCGCATCCTGAGAAGCCCGGGACTGTTGTGCCTGTTCGGCCTGTCCGGCGCCGCCGCGGGGCTGGCGATGCTGCTGGCCGGCACGGCGTGGCTGTTTCGGCCGAAGGCTTCCGACGGGCCGGCGATGCCCAGCGCCGAGGAGGTCCGCCAGGCGGCGGAAGATCGCGACCTGAAACTGGACCTCCAGCGTCCGCCGGTGCTGTACCGCCACGTGGATTACTCCCAGGGCCCCGCCGCGGCGTGGTATCCCAAGGGCGAGCCGCCGATCCTGGCCGACCTGGTCCGGGAAGGCGTGCTGCGGCCGCTGGTCGAGCGGATCGGCCCGGAACCCGCCGTGATGGAGGGCGTCGAGGGGATCGGCACGTATGGCGGGACGTGGATTCGCGCCGCCATCTCCGAGACCGATGCCATCGGCATCATGATCTCTCGGATGTCGTACTCGAACCTCGTGCGGTTCTCCCCGTACGGCTACCCGATCGTGCCGCACATGGCCAAGGGCTACGAGGTCTCCAGCGACGATCGCGAGTTCACCTTCACCCTTCGCCGCGGCATGCGCTGGTCGGACGGCCAGCCGTTCACCGCCGCCGACATCCTGTACTGGTGGCGGCACGAAGCCAACGACAGGGAGCTCAGCGGCGACGTGCCGCCGGCCATGACGGTCGCCGGCAAGCCCGGCACGGTGGAGAAGCTGGACGACTACCGTGTGCGGTTCCGCTTCCCACAGCCGTACGGGCTGTTCCTGGCGAAGGTGGCCGGTCCGTTCGGCCACCAGCTTGTGAACAGCCCCGCCCACTACCGCCGCCAGTATCACCCGGTGATCGGCGACAAGGACCTGATCGAGCGAACGATGCGGGCCCGCAAGCTCCCCAGCGCCCGGGCCGTCTACAGCGCCATCGGCGAGTTGGGCAACCCCGAGCACCCCCGGCTCTGGCCGTGGGTCTATCGCACGTACAAGCCCAACCCCCCGCAGGCGTTCGTCCGCAATCCGTATTACTGCGTGGTCGACACCAGGGGCAACCAACTCCCCTACATCGACCGCCTGCTGATGGAGGTCAAGTCCGGCGAGATGATCGGCGTGGCGGCCGCGAGCGGCCAACTCTCCTGCCAGGCTCGCAACCTCAAGTACGACCAATACACGCTGCTGATGAGCCAGCGCCGCAAGGCCGGGTACGACGTGCGGCACTGGTACTCGGGCGACCGGTCGACGTTGCTGATCGCCCCGAACCTCAACCGGCGGACCGACGACGCGCCCGACAGCGCCGCCAAGCACGCGCTGCTGAATGACAAGCGGTTCCGCCAGGCGCTGTCGCTGGCGATCAATCGCCGGGCGATCATCGACGCCGACCTCAACGGCCAGGCCGAGCCCGCGCAAGTCTCGCCGGGGCCGGAGTCGTTCTTCCACGAGCCCGCCACGTTCAGCAGCTTCACCGACTATGACCCCGCCTCGGCCGGGCGGCTGCTGGATGAACTGGGCCTGACCCATCGCGACTACGAGGGCTGCCGCACGTTCGCGGACGGTTCGCGGATGACGTGGTTTCTCAACATGTCCACGGCGATGAACTACGGTTCGGCCCAGTTCGTGATCGACGACTTCGCGGCGGTGGGCCTGCGCGTGGTGCCCCAGATTCGCTCGCGCCCGCTGTTCTACGTGGAGAAGGCCGGCCTTCAGCACGACCTGACGCTCTGGGGGAGCAACGGCGAGTTCTTCCCGCTGATCGACCCGCGGAACTTCCTGCCGTTCAGCCACGAGTCGAACTTCGCGCCCGCCTGGGCGATGTGGTACTCCCGCGGCGGGTTCCACGGCAATCCGCGGGCCGGCCGTTCGGCTGCCGGCGCGCCGCCGGAGGGCCATCCCGTCCGCCAGGCGATTGCCGCCTATGAGCGGGCCCTCGCCGCCAGCGACCCCAACCAGCAGCGGGAGCTGTTCCGCCCGGCGCTGAAGATCGCGGCCGAGAACGTCTGGACGATCAGCGTCTCCACGCCGCCGCCACAGCTCTGCGTGGTGCAGCACGGATTCCGCAACGTGCCCAGGCAGTTGGTGTATTCGTGGGACTTCCAGTCGCCTGGCAACGGGGGGCTCGAGACGTACTACTTCGAGAAGCCCTCCGATTCGCCCGGTGCGGTCGCCGAGACCCGGCAGGCCATCCGGCGGGTGACGCCCCAGGACGACGCCCTCTCGGCGATGGCGGGCCAGCCCGCCAGCCCGGCGGGCAAGGCGATCGGCGGGGCCTTGCGATACGGCTTGCTGATCCTCGCCGGCTGCCTGGTAGCGCTCGTGGCCGTGAAGCACCCGTACATCGCCCGGCGGCTGCTGATCATGGTCCCCACGCTGCTGATCATCTCGGTGGTGGCCTTCACGATCATCCAACTGCCGCCCGGCGACTTCCTGACCTCGCGGATCATGCAGTTGCAGGAATCGGGCGACACGGCCGACCTGCGGGCGATCGAGGACCTCTCGCGGATGTTCCAGCTCCAGGACTCGGCGCCGCAACGCTACGTTCGCTGGCTGGGGCTGAGGTGGTTCATCACGTTTGACGGCCGCGATGCCGGCCTGCTCCAGGGCAACCTCGGGCGCTCGATGGAGAGCGGCCGGCTGGTCAACGACGTCGTCGGCGACCGCATTCTGCTGACCGTGCTGATCTCGCTGGGCACGGTGTTGTTCACGTGGGTGGTGGCGATCCCGACGGGGATTTACTCGGCCGTGAAGCAGTACTCGGTGGGCGACTATGTGCTGACGTGCGTGGGATTCCTGGGCATGTGCGTGCCGTCGTTCCTGCTGGCGCTGGTGCTGATCTACGCGGCGGGGGAGTGGTTCGACATGCAGGTGTCGGGGCTGTTCAGCGCGCGGTACGGCGCCCAGCCGGAATGGACGTGGGGGAAGTTCGTGGACCTGCTGCAGCACATCTGGATTCCCGTGCTGGTGCTGGGCGTGGGTGGCACGGCGGGCATGATCCGCGTGATGCGCGGCAACCTGCTGGACGAGTTGAGGAAGCCCTACGTCGTCACCGCACGCGCCAAGGGCGTGGGGCCGACGAAGCTGCTGCTGAAGTACCCGGTGCGGCTGGCGCTGAACCCGTTCATCTCGTCGATCGGCGGGCTGTTTCCGCACCTGGTTTCCGGCGGCGCCATCGTCGCGATGGTCCTGTCGCTGCCCACCGTGGGCCCGTTGATGCTCTCGGCCCTGATGACAGAGGATATGTACCTCGCGGGATCGATGCTGATGGTGCTGAGCCTGCTGGGCGTGCTGGGCACGCTGGTCAGCGACCTGCTGCTGCTGTGGCTGGACCCGAGGATCCGCTTCAAGGGGGGCTCCCGATGACGATGCAGCCGGCAAGCGCGCGGGCGTGTGTTTGTAGTACCGCCGTAAGGCGGGCCGTTCAGCTTCGACAGCGTGCCGGGATTCCGCCTTACGGCGGGACTACAAACAGGGAACTACGCGGTTGTTCACCTGGAAGCGAGGCCGCTGGATGACAGTGCGGGCCTTACCTCTGGTGCCTGAGCCTGTCCGCGACGACGCGGCCGCGGCGCACAGTCTGTCGCAGTGGCAGCTCATTCGCCGGCGGTTTGCCAAGCACCGCTTGGCCGTGGCGGCCCTCTGGCTGCTGGCGGCGATGTACCTGATCGCCGTGTTCGCCGACTTCGTCGCCCCCTATCCGTCCATGTGGCGGGACCTGCCGCACGCTTACTGCCTGCCCCAGCCGCCGCGGTGGAGCCCCTCCGGGGGTCTGCACGTCTATGCCCCGCGCGTGATCGTGGACCCGGTGACGTTCCGGAGGTCGTACGTGGAGGACGCCAACCGGATCGTCCCGCTGGGCTTCCTCGTCAAGGGCGTTCCCTACAAGCTCTGGGGACTGATCCCCTGGGACAGGCACCTGTTCGGCGTGGAGAACTACCAGCCGCCGCCGCCGGCCGCGGCGACCCCGCATCCGGGCGCCGCGCAGGCGGGCGCTGACGCCTTCTACCTGCTGGGGGCCGACAAGTACGGGCGCGACATCTTCTCGCGGATCGTCCACGGCTCGCGGATTTCGCTGTCGATCGGCCTGGTGGCCATCGTGGTGACCTTCCTGCTGGGGTCGGTCATCGGCGGCCTGAGCGGCTACCTCGGCGGCGCGACGGACAATCTGATCCAGCGGATGATCGAGATCATCAACGCCTTCCCGCGCCTGCCGCTGTGGCTGGCGTTGGCGGCCGTGATGCCGCAGGACTGGTCGCCGCTGGCGACGTACTTCGCCATCACGATGGTGCTGAGCCTGCTGGGTTGGACCGACCTGGCGCGGGTGGTCCGCGGCAAGCTGCTGTCCTTGCGGGAGGAGGACTACGCGATGGCGGCCCGGCTGATGGGGGCCTCGCACGGGCGGAGCATCTTCCGTCACCTGTTGCCGGGCCTGACCAGCCACATCATCGTCGTGCTGACCCTGAGCGTGCCGGGGATGATTCTGGGCGAGACGTCGCTGAGCTTCCTGGGGCTGGGGCTTCGCCCGCCGGTGGTGAGCTGGGGCGTCATGCTCCAGGACTGCATGAACATGCAGGTGGTGGCGAACTATCCCTGGCTGCTGACGCCGGTGATCTTCATCATCCTTGTGGTGTTGAGCTTCAACTTCCTGGGCGACGGCATGCGCGACGCCGCCGACCCGTACGCGGCGAGATGAAGGGAGGCACAAGATGCATTCGCAGCCCCCGAAGGATGCGTTTGACGGTAGCCGCGGGCGCAAGCCCGTGGTTCCGCGCCCCAAGGGCAGTGAGCCCCCGAAGGGGGCGATTGAATCGTGCAGGAAGGTTCATTCGTCGCGTTCCGGGACTCCCCGTGAACGTGGCGATGCGCACCACGGGCTGGCGCCCGTGTCCACCATCATGCGCCCCCTTGGGGGGCCCATCGGCGTGACCCGGAATCCGGCATGAAGGACGCCAATGACATCCTCCTGGAAGTGAGCGGGCTGCGGACCTACTTCCATACCGACGACGGCGTCGTCCGGGCCGTCGACGGCGCGAGTTTCACCTTGCGCCGCGGCGGAGCGCTCGCCATCGTCGGCGAGAGCGGGTGCGGCAAGTCGGTCACCGCTTACTCCATCCTGAAGCTCATCCAGCCGCCGGGGCGGATCGAGGGCGGGCGCATCGTGCTCCGCCCCGCCGATGGCCGGGCGATCGACGTGACCGCGCTGCCCGAGGGCGGCGAGTCGCTGCGCCGCATCCGCGGCGGGCTGGTCGGCATGATCTTCCAGGAGCCGATGACGGCCCTGAGCCCGGTGCACACCATCGGCAGCCAGATCGCCGAGGCGATCCTGGTGCATCGGCCCGTGGGCACGCGGCAGGCGTACGACACAGCCGCGGAAGTGCTCGGCAAGGTGGGCATCCCCGGGCCGCGGCTGCGGCTGAAGCAATACCCGCACGAACTCAGCGGCGGGATGCGCCAGCGGGCGGTGATCGCCATGGCGCTGGCGTGCGGGCCGGAACTGGTAATCGCCGACGAGCCCACCACGGCGCTGGACGTGACCATCCAGGCCCAGATCATGGGCCTGCTGAAGCGCCTGCGGAGCGGGACGCGAACTTCCATTCTGCTGATCACGCACGACCTGGGGGTGGTGGCGCAGATGGCGGAGGACGTGGCCGTGATGTACCTGGGTCGGATCGTGGAGTCGGCCGCGGTCCGCCCGCTGATGAAGTCGCCGCGGCACCCGTACACGATGGGCCTGCTCGCGTCGCTGCCGAGCCTGGCGCGGCGGCACGAGCCGCTGGCGTCGATCGGCGGGGCCGTGCCGTCGATGGCGGAGATCCCGCCCGGCTGCCCGTTCCACCCTCGCTGCCCGCATGCCCAGCGCGGGCGCTGCGACGTCGGCGGGCCGCCGGAGCTTCGCGACATCGCCGGCGGCCACAAGGTCGCTTGCCCGCGGGCCGAGGAGATCGCATGAAGGCCCCGCCCGCACAGAGCCAAGGACCTCTTCTCCAGGTGCAGGGGTTGTGCAAGCACTTCCCCGTGTACGCCAAGGGGTTCCTCCGTCGCGCCATCGGACTGGTCCGGGCGGCCGACGACGTCAGCTTCGACCTCGACCGCGGGCAGACGCTGGGGCTGGTCGGCGAGAGCGGCTGCGGGAAGACCACCACCGCCCGGGCGATCCTGCGGGCGCTGAAGCCCACGGCCGGGCGGGTGCTGTTCGACGCCGACGGGCGAAGCTGCGACCTGGCCTCGTTGAGCGAGCGCCGGCTCAAGCCGCTGCGGACGCGGATGCAGATGATCTTCCAGGACCCCTTCAGTTCGCTCAACCCCCGGATGACGGTGCGGGACATCGTGGGCGAGCCGCTGGTGATTCACGGCCTGGGCGGCGGCGAAGAACTGAAGGACCGCGTGGCGGAGATGCTTCGCCGCGTGGGCCTGCGCCCCGAGCACATGACGCGCTACCCGCACGCCTTCAGCGGCGGCCAACGGCAGCGGATCGGCATTGCCCGGGCGCTGATCCTGCGCCCCGCCCTGGTGGTGGCCGACGAGGCGGTCTCGGCGCTGGACGTTTCGGTCCAGGCCCAGGTGATCAACCTGCTGGAGGACCTCCAGCAGGAACTGGCCCTGACGTACATCTTCGTCGCCCACGACCTGAGCGTGGTCAAGCACATCAGCGACCGCGTGGCCGTCATGTACGCCGGACGCGTCGTGGAACTGGCGGCCACGGAGGCGATCTTCGGCGAGCCGCTGCACCCGTACACGCGGGCGCTCATCTCGGCCGTGCCGTTGCCCGATCCGGACGTGCCGATGGCGTTCGACCTGGGCGGCGAGGTGGCCGACCCCGCCAACCTGCCGAGCGGATGCAGCTTCCATCCACGCTGCCCCAGACGGATGGAAGCGTGTTCCCAGGTTCGGCCGGAGCCGCGTCCGGCCGGCGATGGCCGCCGCGTGGCCTGTCACTTGTACGGATGACGCCCTCGACGGCCCCGGCCTGACGGACACGGCGAGGACGCGCCGCGGGCTTTACACCCCAGGCCATCCGGGTTAGACAAATCGCCGCTTCCGCCTGCTCCTTGTCTGTGGAGTGATGAATGCCTCACCGCGACGACGACGCGATCCATCGCGCCTTGACAGCCGGCGACCCGGCTGCCTTTGCGGCGGCCTACGACCGCTTCGGTCCGCGGATGTACCGCGCCGCCCGCGCCCTGCTGCGATGCGACGCCGACGCCCAAGACGCGGTGCAGGACGTCTTCCTCGCGCTGGTGCGCGGACGCGCCGGGCTGGCCGGCGTCGTGGACGTCGAGGCGTACGTGTTCACGGCCCTGTACCGCGCGGCTCAGCGCATTGCCTCCGCCCGCGCGACCGAACTCAGCCGCCTGCGCCGGGTGAGCGAGATGACAGCGATGACCGCACAGCCTGTTGCCCCGCCGGACGCCGAACCGGTGCGTCGCGCCTTGGCCGGCCTGCCAGCCGAGCAGCGCGAGGTCGTCGCGATGAAGGTGGACGCGGGGCTCACCTTCGCCCGGATCGGCGTGGTGCTGGGCGTGTCGCCGCACACCGCCGCCAGCCGGTATCGCTACGCGCTGGAGAAACTCCGCGCCGCCCTGGCCAAGGAGGTCCGGCCATGAATGGCTTTGACATCTTCCCCGAGCTTCCTCCCGACCTGCGCGACCTCGAAGCCGCCCTGGCGGCGTCGGTGGCGGCGCAGCCGTCCGGGCTGCGCCAGCGTGTGCTGGCCGCCGTGACGCGGGAACTGGTAGAGGGCGAGCGGCGCCAACGGCGCGCGGCGAACTGGCGTTTTGCCGCGGCGATCGCCTTGGCGGCGCTGGCAGGCATGAACTTCGTCCTGGGCGCCACCAGTGGCAGCGGCGAGCGGCTGTGGCTCCAGGCGGCCCCCGCGCCGGGCGAGGTCGACGCCGCCGCCCGCGAGATCGCGCGGCTGGCTCCCGAACTGACGGCCCGCGAATCGCGCCGTCAGGCGTTGCTGCTGAGCGTGCAGGTCACGCCGTCCATGGCGCCGCTGCGCGGCCGGACACAGGTGCTGCCGGGGCCGCCCCAGACCCCGGCGCCGACAGATTGGTGAACGTGCCGAACCCCCACTACGAAAGGACCTAACCATGGGACGCTTCCTCCTGCTAGTCGAACTGACGGCGGTCCTGCTGCTCACGCTGGCCTGGTGCTGGACATGGGCCGCAAGGCGCAGACACGCGTGGGCCCGCCGGCTCGCCGTGGGCGCCGGCATCCTTCTCACGGCCATCGTCCCGACGGCAGCGCTGTTGTTCTCCTGCTGGCTCACCTACGTCGTCCAGGTGGGCAATTCGTTGCGATGGTACAGTTTCACGTTGGCCGGCGGCTACGCGCTGGGCGTGGGCGTGCTGACCGCGGCGCTGGCGCGGCGCCGCGTCGGGGGCGTCGGTAGAGGCTGGCCGGAGGCCGCCGCCGCGGCGGCGTGGCCGCGGGGCAGAATCGCCGCGGGCGGGGGCGTGGCGATGGTGCTCCTGTTCACCACGTTCTGGAACCTGGATACCGAGGTGCGCGCCAATCTCTCGACCGTGCGCGCCCAGGCCGGGGCGCAGGCCCTGGCCGTCGCCCCGGCCCGCGTGCCCGACAGCCTCAACGCGGGCCTGGTCTATCAGGAATGCTGGTCCCAACTCGAAGGCGCCGAACCGGCCGACGGCATCCTCGCCGACAAGGCCGTGGACGACTTCATCGGCGGCAAGGGCGGCCTGGACGCTGATCGGATCGAGGACCTGCGTCGCCGGTGCGTGCCCCTTGAGCCGCTGCTCGCCCAACTTCGCCGCGCCGGCAAGATGCGAGACTGTTACTTCGAGCGCACGTACAACGAGCCCAGCATCGCCCTGCTCCTGCCCGGCCTTGGCGGCATGCGCAGCGGCGCCCGCCTGCTTGCGCTGGACGCGCGACTGAAGGTCCGCGCCGGCCAGACGGCCGCGGCGATCGAGGACGTCAACACCATCTTCGCCATGGCCCGGCACATGAGTACCGAGCCCGTTCTCGTCAGCGCCCTGGTCTCCATGGCGATGGACGAAACGGGACGACGCGCCCTGGAGGATGTGCTGCGCCACGCGCGGCCCGCTGCTGCCGACCTTGAGGCCGTTGAGATCGACCCGCTGTTCAGCCACGCCCGCTCCCTTACGCGAAGCATGCGCATGGAAGAGGCGTTCGGGCTGTACACGATGGGCGGCATCGGCTGGGACTTCGGGCTCGATGCGCTCATGCTCATCGCCAGTTGCGACGGCTCCGGGCCGAACACATTCACGTCGGGCATGGCGATCCTGTCGGGCCCGATCTACCGCGTGTTCATGGTCGAGAGCGACATTGCCGGATACCGCAGGTGCTTCAGCGATCTCCGCCGCCTGGCCGCCAAACCCTACGCCGAGGCCCGCGCCGAACTCAAGGCCCGCAGCGATGCCGCGCACGTGAGGCAGTACGGTCTGTTGCCTTCGGTCCTGCTGCCGGCCCTGAGCGCGTGCTTCGAGCTGGGCGCGCGCCAGGACGCAGGCCGGCGCTGCGCCTTGGCCGGGGTCGCGGCCTACCGCCACCACCAGCGCGAGGGCCGCTGGCCCGACCGGATCGAGCAGCTTGCCGGCCCCGGGTCCGTGGCGGCGAGCGTCGATCCGTTCGACGGCAAGGCGCTGCGCCTGAAGGCCGCACCGACGGGCATCGTGATCTACAGCATCGGCCCCGACCTGGTCGATGATGGGGGCAAGCCGTTCGACAACAAGACCAAGACTGGCGACATCGGGTTCACCGCTGGAAGCTGACGAGGGTTGCCCGGGCTGCCGCGCGCAGCCAGTGGCAAGCGAAACAGGTTCCTTGACGGCTGGATCTGTGTTAGAACCCTTTGGTCCGTCGCTTCCCATCGTCACTATTGCCTGGAGTCACGAGATGGTCTTCATGAACAAGCAGTGCTGCCTGGGCGTTCTGCTTCTGGGCGTCGCGGCCTCGGCAGCGGCACAGACCAAGGGCATCGCTCATCCCTACCTGCTTTGGACGAAGGAGGAGGCCGCCGCCATCCGCAAGCGGGTCGAGGCCGATCCGCTGGCCCGGCAGCAGTACGAGCGGATGGTCGCTCGCGAGGCCAAGGGCTATCCCAGCTTGTTCAACCTTTTCAAGTTCGGCGTCATGGGCGACGCGAAGGCCGGCGAGGCCGAGCGGGCCGCCCTGCTGCGGTTCGTGGGCAAGCTGCCGCCTGGAAGCCAGCCCGGCAACCCGGCGTCCTCCAATGCGACATGGCGTGACGACCGCACGCTGGACGCCCTGCGCTACGACATCCTCCACGATCTGCTCAGCGCCGAGGAACGCAAGGGCGTCGAGGACACCATCGCCGCCTATGTCAACTGGTTCAAGGAGAACCCGGGCAGCCACGGCAGCCGGGGCAGTTCGCCGCGCACGGGCTGGCTGCCCAACATGCAGTGGCCGACCCTGGCGGGCATTCACGTGCTCGCCGCGGCGAGCGGGGATGAGAGGCTCATCAAGCAGGTATTCGAAACGCCGCGCGGCTGGAAGTGGTTCTTCGACGTGTACATCGCCGACGGCCGGTTCTACATGGAGGAGTTCGCGAAATATCCCTCCAACATCGGGGCGATGATCCTGTGGTGCGAAGGCCTGGAACGGCTGGGCCTATCGCGGTACGGCTGGGGCTACAAGGGCAAGGGCGGCGCCAACATGAGGGATTACCTCCAGATGCTCATGTGGGCCGGCTACCCGCGGATCGAGAACCCCAACGGCATGCCCGACTACCCATGCGTGACCATGGGCGACGCGGGGGTCTTCCACGTGCTGCAAGGGCACAACGCCGACGGGTCCGGCGGCACGGCGTGGTACCACAGCCCGATGATGTGGGGGGCAACCAAGATGATGCAGCCGCTGTGGTGGGAGGCGGGCCATCGGCGCTTCCCCGACGCGGGATTCGACTATTTCCTGGCCCAGATGCGGAAGCCCGGTGATGAACTGTACCTGCCCTCGCTGTACTTCGGGCTTGGCCCCGTCGATCCGAAAAAGGTCAAGGCTCCGCCGGCGCCGTCGTACGTGACTGCCGAGAGGGGCTTCGCCCTGTTGCGCATGGAGGAAGGTCCGGCGTACTGGGAATCGCCCCGGCCGGCGGTGGGCCTACAGTTCGGCATGTACTATGTCCACTATGTCCATGACTGCTTCAGCATCCTCCAGTACGTGGCGCACAACCGGTACATGTACCAGCGCATGGGGGCCGTCCAGGGAGGCTATGCCGGGGGCGACCCGTGGCGAGATCACGTTCGCGGCCAGGCCGGCGGAGTGGTCGTCGACGGGCTGAAGGCCCAGTTCGTCGACGGCGGCGAGGAGGGCATCAAGAACGAGCGGATGCGCAGCCGCCTCGACGGCGAGGCGAAGTTCGTCGCCATCCGCGCCAAGGGCATCTACCCCGACGTGGACATGGAGCGGGCCCTGGTGCTGACCGACGCGTACCTGCTGGACCTGTTCCGGCTGACCAGCGATCGGCCAAGGGTCTATGACTGGCACGTGATGTCGCCGGCTGCGCTGAAGGCCGACGCGGGCTGGCTTCCGCTGGAGGGATCGTCGGTGAGGGACCGGGCCGCCAAGCCGCACCTGACCGACATTCGCGTGATGGACGTGGCCGCGAAACCGTGGATCGCGACGCTGGCGCAGGACCATCTGCCTGGCGGGGCGGGCGTGAAGGTGTGGATGCTGGGCGAGGAAGGCACCGTCGCCGTCAGCGGCAAGCCGCCCATCGGTCCCAAGGAGGTCGGCGTCAAGTTGCTTGCCACGCGAAAGACGCCGCGGACGCTGTTTGCGGCCCTGCACGAGCCCTTCAAGGACAACAAGACGCGGATCGAGCGGTTCGAACGGCTCCAGCAGACGGAGCAAGGGCTGGCTGCAAAGGTGGCGGGCCGCAACCTGGACGACCGCGCGCTGGTGCGCTTCGGCGACGACTTCGACAAGCCCCTGACGCTGGGCGGCGAGGGCGAGAGCTTCACGTTCAGCGATTCGGCATTCATCCGAATCGGCAAAGAGACGGTGACCGTGTCGGGCGATCTGAAAGCGATGAAGCTTCGAGTCGTCGGAAAGCCCGCGTTGACGGTCAACGGGGAGGCCCGGAACGTGACGGTCAAGGACGGCATGCTGGAGTACGCGCCTTGAGTCGGTCGCTCACTTCCCCATGGGAATCACCGACCTTCGTCGGGAGCCTGCCGGGGAAGTGCCCGGCCGGGAGTCGATGGACAACTTTGCCGAAGGACACTGCCCAATGTTGGACGCGAATGTCGTGACGCCGGTCTTCGAATGGGACCCGATCAAGGGCGCCGCACGGCTGCAAGAAGCCCGGGCGGGCTTGCGGCAACTGGTGTACCGGTTCCCGAATTTCGAGTTGCCCGTGCTGGGGCTGACGCCCGCATTGACGATGCTCTGGCTGGAGAACGTTGCCCTGGAATCGCTTCTCTATGCGAAAACCGACCCTGACGCAGCCATTGGGACTCACGAGCTGTTCTTCCGGTTCCAGCGTGAGGACGGGCTGTTTCCCTGCATTGCCGGGGCTCGCGAAGAGGGCGGGCCGGCCAGCGCGATCGGGTTCGGCCAGATCCAGCAGAATGTGCCGCTGGCCCGGACGTCATGGGAATTGGCCGGGATCACGAAGAGGGAAGGCTTCCTTCACAGGGCGTATTCGGCGTGCTCGCGGTTCGACGAGTGGGTGCGCAGGTTTCGCAACACGCGCGGCACGGGCGTCGTCGAGATGTTCTGCACATACGACATGGGGCAGGACAACAGCCCTCGCTGCACGCGGATCGGCATGCCGGGCGCATGTCCCGGCAACGACGCCGCGAACTGTCCCAGGTACGAGAACCTGCCCGTGTTGGCGCCGGACTTGTCGGCGGTGATCTACGGCGGGCGTTGCGCATTGGCCGAAATGGCCGAGGCGCTGGATAAGCCGGCGGAGTCGCGCATCTGGAGGGAGAGAGCCGGCGAGTTGCGGGCCGCGATCATCAAGTACTGTCAGGACCCCGAGGACGGGTTCTTCTACGACGTCGATCCGCGCGGCCGGCATCTGCGTTTCAGGGGAACCCAGTTGTTCCCGCTGGTGCAGGAGCATGTGCTGACGCAGGCCGAGTTCGAGCCGATCTGGTGTCGGTACCTGAGGAATCCCCACGAGTTCTGGACGCCCTATCCCTTCGCGTCCTTCTCCGTGTCTGACCGGAGTTTCGACTGGAAGTACCTGGCGAATTCGTGGGCTGGACCGGCCAACTGCAACATCGCCCTGCGAACGCTGCTGTGGATGGAGCACTACGGGAAGGGGCGGGACATGAAGACCTTGATGGAGCGGTGGGTTCGAATCCACCAGAACTACGGCTGTTACTGGCAGGTTAATCCGTGGACGGGCGACCCCTCCATGGACTGCGGCGAACTGGCGTTCTTCACCGGAGGCGGACCGATGATGAACGGGAGCGTGTGTTACCTGGTCTACATCGAGTTCGTGAGGAAACTGGGACTGTTGCCTGACGCCGCCGAGGGCGCCGCGCCCGCCGGGCCGGCGAGTTGATCTGCGCTTGGGCGACAGGTGGCGGACTTCAGCCGTTGCGGACGGGCGATGTCCTACCACCCCTTACCAGTGAAGCCCTTGTTGAGACCGGAAAAACGGTTGCGATTATGCACTGGCGGTTCACGGCGGTCGTGGGCCGGCAGCCAGATGCGAAACCCGGAGCAGCGTGTTTGAGGTCGGCTCGCCCTAGAGGCCGCTTGTCCGAAAGGAGAGACTCCATGCGTGGTGCCGTCTTCTGTGTCGCCGTGGCCCTGTCGCTCGTCCTGGCCCTTCCTGTCGGTGGGCAGGAGACGAAGCCGGCGGACAAGCGTGTGGTGAAGGACAAGTATGCCCTGCGGCCCGGCGACGTGCAGGTTGAGCTCGAGGCGTTCACCCTCACCGACGCGCCGGTGGTCGAACTGAAGAATGCCAGCGGCGGCAAGGCCGTGGACTTCGCCAAGGAGACCGCTCGCGCCGAAACGACGGTGGCTTTGTCCAAGGGCGACTACACGGCGGAGGTCTTTCTCAAGGGGCCGACGCTGGACCACGACACGGTCTGGGTGAAGATCGGAGACGCCAATTCGGTGAAGGCCTTCCCCAGCCACCCACGGTTGCCGATGGTGGACTTCCAGCAGAGCATGGTCGGCGGGCGGACGAACCCGGCGACCATCACGGTGGCCGAGGAGCGGAAGAAACTCGCCGTGGTCATCACCCCCAAGGAAACGGGGATGATGCTGGACCGGATCATCTTCCGCGTCAAGGCCAAGCCGAAGTAGCCGTGGCCGCGGACTTCGCCTTCCGTCGCGAGCCGCCGGGTGGGCGTTTGGGGGCGGCTTCCCGCCCGCCCGGCCGATATAGTGTCCGGCACGGCTCACAACGCGGAAGGAAGGCGAGATGGAATGGGTTCAGTGGTTCTTCGACGTCTTCATGCACCTGGATCGGCACCTGGGCGAGTGGATCCTGCGTTTTGACGTGTGGATCTACGGCATTCTGTTCCTGATCATCTTCTGTGAGACCGGGCTGGTGGTCACGCCGGTGCTGCCGGGCGACTCGCTGCTGTTCGCCGTCGGAGCGTTCACCGTGACGCAGGCCGAACTGAGAGGCCACGCGCCGCTGGACCTGATGATCGTGCTGCCTCTGCTTTCGCTGGCGGCGATCCTGGGCGACACGGCGAACTACTGGATCGGGCACAAGGTGGGGCCGAAGGTTTTCCGCAAGGAGGGATCGCGGCTGCTGAACCGCGGGCACCTGGAGCGCGCCCACCAGTTCTACGAGAAGTACGGGGGGATCACGATCATCATCGCCCGGTTCATGCCGTTTATCCGCACGTTCGCGCCGTTCGTCGCGGGCATCGGGGCGATGACCTACTGGCGATTCCTGCTGTACAACGTGGTGGGCGGCATCGCGTGGATCAGCTCCTTCGCGCTGCTGGGGCATTTCTTCTACAACTTGCCCGCGGTGAAGAAGAACTTCACGTACGTCATCCTCGCCATCGTGGTCATCTCGGTCCTGCCGATGGCGATCGGGCTCCTCCGCGGGCGCAAGGCGAAGCGCGCCCAAGGGGCCGCCGTGCCGGCCGAGGGGGACAAGTCGGCCTGAGGGAGGTCGTGCCTTCCGCGGACCGCAAGCGGTGGAGACACTTCGATCAGCAATCCAGGCTGCGCATTTTGCGGAGCACTTCGTAGAATGCGCGGTGCATGGGCACAGGCAAGGACAAGGTGCTCGTCGCGATGAGCGGCGGGGTGGATTCGTCGGTGGCGGCCGCGATGCTGGTCGAGGCCGGCTACGACGCGACGGGCGTGTTCCTGTGCCTGGGCCGGGCCGGGCCGGGGCCGCAGGCGGCCGGCGGCGCCTGCTGCGCGCCGGCCGACGCCGCCGACGCGCGCCGCGTGGCGGCCAAGCTCGGCATCGACCTGCACGTGCTGGACGTGGCCGACGCGTTCGCGCCGATCATCGACGAGTTCGTGGCCGAGTACGTGGCCGGGCGCACGCCGAACCCCTGCGTGCGGTGCAACCGGCTGATCAAGTTCGGCAAGCTGATGGACGTGGCCGACCAGGTGGGGGCGCGGTACGTGGCGACGGGACACCATGCGAGGGTATTGCCAGTTGCCGATTGCCAGTTGCCGATTGAGGAGGGAACCCCCCCGACCGGTTCGCCGTCCGACAATGGGCAATGGGCGATGGGCGATGGGCAATTCCTCCTCGCCCGCGCGCGGGCGAGGAGGAAGGACCAGTCCTACGCCCTGTTCGACATCCCTCGCGAGCGATTGTCCCGCATCCTGCTGCCCATCGGCGAGGTCGACGACAAGGCCGAGGTGCGGCGAAGGGCGCGGGAGCTTGGCCTGGCCGTGCACGACAAGCCCGACAGCCAGGAAGTGTGCTTCGTGCCCGATGACGATTACGTGGAACTGCTGCGCCGGCGGGCGCCGCGGGCCCTGCGGCCGGGGCCGATCCGCGACGCGACGGGGCGGCAGGTGGGTCGGCACGAGGGGTATGCGCGGTACACGATCGGCCAGCGGCGGGGACTTGGCGTGGCGGCGGGCGTGCCGATGTACGTGACGGCGATCGACCCGGCCGAGGCGACGGTGACGATCGGCCCGCGCGAGGCGGTGATGGGCGCGCGTCTGCGAGCGGCTCGGGCGAACTGGCACGCGACCGTGCCGGTCGAGTTCGACGCGATGGTGCAGATTCGGTACCTGCACAGCGGCGCCGCGGCGCGCGTGCGGGTGACGGGCGAGGCGACATTCGAGGTCGAGTTCGCCGAGCCGGTGCTGGCGATCACGCCCGGCCAGGCGGTGGTAGCGTACGATGCGGGGAACCGGTACGTGCTCGGCGGCGGATGGATTGAGTGAGCGGAAGGCGGAACCCGGAGCCCGGAACTCGGAACCGGGGCGTGTCTGTCCGTGTTCGTCCATGTTCGTCCGTGTTCCTGTCCGAGGAGTACATGAGTCTACTGGCGATACATCCCGGGGCATTGGGCGACGTGATCCTGCTGGGGCACCTGCTGCGCGGCATGGAGGGGCACAAGACGCTGGTCGCCGGCGGGGAGAAGGCCGATCTGCTGGCCGGGATGGGGATCGTCGATGCGGCGATGGATTACGACTCGCTGCCGATGGAGGACGTGTTTGGGGAAGCGCCGCTGACGGTGGGGCGTCTGTCCAGGAAGGTGGGCAAGCACGAACGCATAGTCAGCTTCATGGGCGCCGACGATGAGCGAGTACAGCGTCGGCTGCGCGAGGCGAGCGGGGCGGGCAGTGCGGTGTTCCTTCCCGTGCGCCCGCCGGTGGAGTGGAACGGGCACATCGTGGAACTGTGGGCGTCGCGGATGGGCGAGGGAGATCGTGTGCAGCTTCCTTCGCCCGCGTGGCACGTGCCAAGCCTATGGACGGACCTTGCCGCCGCCGCTTTGTCCGAGGCCGGGCGCACAACAGGAGAACCCTTCGCGGTCATTCATCCGGGGGCGGGTTCGCCCGCGAAGTGCTGGCCGCTGGAGCGGTTCGGGGCGATCGCGGACGCATTGGAGGAGGAAGGTCTTGAAGTCGTAGTCGCGCTGGGGCCCGTCGAACGCGAGCGATGGGGCGATGAGGCGTTGCGATCGTTTCCGCAAGAGGTTCTGCTGCTCGATTGCCCTCCGCTGGCGACGCTGGCGGGCGCGCTGGCCGGGGCCGAACTGTACGTGGGGAACGATTCGGGGACGTCGCATCTTGCGGCCGCGGTGGGTACGAACACGCTGGCGCTGTTCGGTTCGACGCGGTCGGAGCACTTCCGCCCGTTGGGGCCCAGCGTGCGGGTGATCCAGGCCGGCACGATGGAGGAGATCGCGATTCAGCGCGTGCGAGGAGAGGCGCTCAGATGGGCATCGCATTAAGACCCGCTCGCTGACGGGGGAGCCGCCTAACCGAAGCCGCGTCGGTTAGACCAACGCGGGAACTGGAGCGGGCAGACCGATCACGGCGTCCATCGCTCAACCCCGTCGGCAGGCGTCCTTGCGGTGCGCCAGGCGTTGTGCCGGCCCGAACCATTGCGCAACAGAGCCGTGCCGTGCCGGCACGGTCGGGTGCGAATGAGGGACCGCTTCCGCCCGCGGACGCGATGGAACCGGTCCCCGGTCCGGAGGCAACCGTCCCTAAGGGACGGCTCTGTTGGAGTCCCGCAAAGGCGACGCTTTCCACGTTGCGGTCCGACCTTCCCGCCCGCGGACGCGATGGAACCGGTCCCCGGTCCGGAGGCAACCGTCCCTAAGGGACGGCTCCGTTGGGGTCCCGCAAAGGCGACGCTTTCCACGTGGCGGTCCGGCCTTCGCGCCCGCGGACGCGATGGAACCGGTCCCCGGTCCGGAGGCAACCGTCCCTAAGGGACGGCTCTGTTGGGGTCCCGCAAAGGCGACGCTTTCCACGTTGCGGTCCGGCCTTCGCGCCCGCGGACGCGATGGAACCGGTCCCCGGTCCGGAGGCAACCGTCCCTAAGGGACGGCTCTGTTGGAGTCCCGCCGGGATTCGAGATCATCAACCCCTTCAGCACCTGACGCACGGCGAACGATGGCTCCTTCCGGGTCCGCCACCCCGTCTAGGTTGGCGCGGGCGTTGTCGCTACAATGGCGGCTTGCCCATGACTCGATCGACCACAGAACAACAGCGCGAGGCGGCCGCACCGGGCGGTTCGCCAGGCGGGAGTGGTCCGCCGCGGCGGCGGTGGCGGCTGTGGATGTTCCGCGCCGTGTCGGCGACGGTGATCCCGGCAGCGTTCTTCCTGCTGCTGGAGTTGGCGCTTCGAGTGGCGGGGGTGGGGCACGCGACGTCGTTCTTCGTGCCGCTGGGCGGTAGGGGGGAGTTGACGGGCAACCAGCGGTTCGCGTGGCAGTACTTTCCACCGACGGGCACGCGGGCGCCCGTGCCGGTGCGTTTCTCGGCGCGGAGGCCGGCGGGCACGTGCCGCATCCTCATCCTGGGCAGTTCGGCGGCGATGGGTTCGCCGGAGCCGGCGTTCGGTTTCGGGCGGATTCTGGAGCAGATGTTGCGGCAGCGGTACCCGGGCGTGCGGTTCGAGGTGATCAACGCGGCGATGGAGGCGATGAACTCCAACGTGGCCCGGTCCATCGCGAAGGAATGCGCCGACCTGGAGGTCGACGTGTACCTGGTCTACATGGGCAACAACGAGGTGGTGGGTCCATACGGCCTGTCGGACACGTTCAGCGGCTACTCCCCGAGCCTGGCGATGATCCGGGCGGGGATGTGGCTGAAGGGCACGCGGATTGGGCAGGCGGCGAACGGGGCGATCGACTATGCCCGTAGGGGGGGGAAGGCGCCGATCTGGCGCGGGATGGAGGCGTTCACGTCCACCAGCGTGGCGATGGGCGATGGACGGCTGGAGCGGACGTACGGCAACTTCGCGGCGAATCTGGAGGACATCTGCGAGGCCGCCCGTCGCGGCGGGGCCCAGGTGCTGTTGTGCACGATGGCGGTGAACCTGCGCGACTGTGCCCCGATCGCGCCGCGACATCGCGAGGGGCTTTCGCCAGCCGACCGGCGGCTGTGGATGGAACTGTTCGACGCGGGCCGTGCGATGCACATGGCCGGTCGGCGGCGGGAGGCGGTGGAGAAGTACACGTCGGCCGCGGCGGTGGACGACCGGCGTGCGGACGTGCACTACATGCTGGGGCGGTGCCTGGCGGAGATGGGTCAGTTCGCCGGCTCGAAGAAGCACCTGGTGCTGGCCCGCGACCTGGACACGTTGCGGTTCCGGGCGGATTCGGGGATCAACCGCACGATCCGCGAGGTGGGCTCGCGCCTGGCGGGGCGCGGCGTACACCTGGTGGACGTGGAGGCGGCGATGGAGGCCAGTCCGCGCAGCCCGGGCGGGCTTGTGGGCGGCGAGCTGTTCCTCGAGCACTGCCACTTGACGTACGAGGGCAACTGGGAACTGGCGGCCGCGGTGCTGGCGCGGATGGGCGCGGCGCTGCCGGCGTGGGTGAAGGCGAAGGCCGGCGCGGCGGCGATGGAAGCGGCGCTGGACGCCAACGCCTGCGCGGAGCGGCTGGCGTTCACGGGTTGGGAGCGGTATCGGCTGGCGGCGACGGTGGCGCGGCTGACGTCGCATGGGCTGTTCACGAACCAGATCGACCATGCGGAGCAGCAGGCGGCGCGGTGGGCGGCGGTGGAGAAACTTCGTGCCTACACGCTGCCCGGCGCCAGGGATCGCGAGTTGGCGGCGCATCGTGCGGCCTTGGAGCGAAGCCCCGACGACCCGCTGTCGCGGGGGAACCTGGCAATCTGCCTATCGTCGTTTGGCGACGCCGCGGGGGCGGCCGACGTGTGGCGAGGGCTGGTCAACGAGTTTCCGATCCAGTCGGAGTTCCACCGGGCGCTGGGGCTGTGCCTGATCCAGCAGGGGCGGCTGGCGGAGGCGGCGGCGGAGTTGTCGCTCGCGGTGGCGATCCTGCCTCGCGACCTGAACGCGCGGAACAACCTGGGAGCCGCCCTGTTGTGGCTGGGCCGGCGCGACGAGGCGGAAAGATGCTTCCGGGCGGTGCTGGATGTCAACCCCGACCATTCCGACGCGCACGTGAACCTGGCGAGCGTGCTGGCCGAGCGGGGCCGGACGGGCGAGGCGATCGCGGAACTTCGCGAGGCGCTGCGGGCCGATTCGACGCACACGGACGCCCGTCGGAGCCTGGCGCGGATGTTGTTCCGCGATGGGAAGGCGGCCGAGGCGATCGACAACCTGCGGCGGGCGGTGGCCGAGCGGGAGGATTCGCTGTCGCACCTGGACCTGGCCGGGCTGTTGATGCAGGACAACAAGCCCCAGGAGGCCCTGTCGCACTATCGCCGGGCCGTGGACCTCATGCCGACCGACGCGCTGCCGTATCGCGAGTACGGCGCCGCGCTGTTGCGGGTGCAGGAGTACGCCGGGGCGGCCGCGGCGCTTGGCAAGGCCGTCGAATTGGGCGACAGCACGGGCTTGTCGCATCGCGAGCTGGGCACGGCGTTGCAGCGATTGGGCAAGCACGCCGAGGCCGCCGCGGCGTACGCCGAGGCCCTGCAGCGGCTGGGCGACGATTCGGAAACGCACCACCGCCTGGCCTACGTGCTGACGGTGCTGCGGCGGACGGGTGAGGCGATCGAGGAGTACCGCCGGGCGCTGCGGGTGGACAACGCGCGGCCGGAGACGCACAACAATCTGGCGGCGTTGCTGGCGCAGCTCGGGCAGGCGGACGAGGCGATCGAGCACTTCGCGGCGGCGGTGAAGCTGGAGCCGACGGCGTCGCGGCACTACAACCT
>CAYWTX010000697.1:0-9959 GCA_964461295.1 uncultured Planctomycetaceae bacterium
CGGCAGACGAGCCAGCTTGGCCCCACCAAGCTGGCTCGCCTCATTCTGACAGCCTGCCGGCAGGCCCCAAAGCGCAAAATGCCGGGGGGGTTGGGGGGCGGCCCCCCCAAAATCCACCCATACCAAACAGCGGAGAGCCACATTTTTCTCTCCCGTTGTGGCGTGCCCGGTCCGGGGAGCCGGTTGCGTCGCCACGAACCTTCTCACGAGGCGCCGAGGCCCTCTCTGCGGCCACAACGGAATCGGCTCCGCTTCGGGATCGCCTTATTGCACCACACAGCATCCGCCGTAGCCTTCCGCATTTCAAGTGCCTGTCGGCGTCTGCGAGGGGAATCGAGGCTGACGGGGAAGGTGACGTTCCTGCCGTAAGGGCTGACCGCCCCGGCAGGTTCGCAGCGGGCGCAGCCAGGAGCTTGGCGGGGAAGGGCGGGGGCTTCCGCAGATGAGTGTTCCCCAGAAAAACGGCGGGCCCGCCGCGGGGGGGGACGGCAGGCCTCGCCTCGTATTCGAACCGGCCGGGGGGGAACCGGTTCGAAGGGGGATCGGATTTTCTCAGCGCCCACTACAACAAGCTCGATACTACCAGTGCCCGGTGGACCTGTCAAGAGGGAATAGGGGGTATGCCCTAGAAAATCTGCGGGCCCTCACAGTGTTACGCCAAGCCTGGAACGGTGGATTCGGGGCGCGACGGCTGCCGGGACGGGTGATCGCGATTCGCGTCCGTGTCCGTGTCCGACGTCGGCAGGACAGAACCGCAAACAGCGCAACGGCAGCGCCGGCCAGGCGATGGATGAGAGAGCACCAGCCGCTGTCGTGGCCCCCGCTTGGCGATCACGGAATCAGGAAGACGTCGTCATAGGCATTGTCCCCGCCGCGGCGGCCTTGACTGACATCCGTGGGCGCGGTGACCTTGGAGCTGTAGATGTCATCGCCGCTTTCGGTGTTGGGGTCTTTCAGCCAGACAGTCGATCCGTCCAGACGGGCGGCGTTCTGCCCTTCCCGCTGGTGGTTGAGGGAGCTCTTGTACTTCGTGCCCAGACGGGCCACTGTGCCGGCGTCATCGCCCGTGTTGCCGTTATGGTTTAGGTCGTTATATGGCCATATCTGTGTTGTGCCCACCTGGCACCGGGGGTTCTGGTCGGCCAGGATGACGAACGTGGCCTCCAGGTTGTCAGAGGTCATCTTGGCGGCGTGGTTGGGGATCCATGCGCTGTTGCTGACCATCGAGGTGTAGCTGTACGACAGGGTGCTCTTGCCGCCGGCGGCGTAGAAACCGGTGGCATCCTTTGCAGGTCCGAGCCAGTCGCGGTAGGCCTTGGCTCCCGGGCAGAGGAAGGCTTCGCGCGACGTGAAATCGCCCGCGACCAACAGCCAGAGGCAGCCGGGATTGCCCGTGACCGCGTTGCCCCATCCGGAGGCGGGCGGGTTGTTGGTCGGCAGGAACCGCCTTGGCGAGGCAAACGCGTACTGGTAGCAGGCCGTGGCCACTCGACGCAGGTTGGCCGTGCAGCCCGCCTTCAGGCGGGCCAGGAAGAGCGCCTTGTACAGCGTGGGCATGAGGATGGTCAGCAGCACGCCGATGATCGCCACGACGACCAGCAACTCGGTAAGAGTGAAGGCGCGGGGCCTGGCGGAACGCGCGGACAAACTAGTTACGGCTTTCATGCCGTGATTATATTCTCCGCACCACTGTCCGGTCAACGAGCCGTTGGGCCGGATGCCGTGGCGCCGGGCCGCCTCCGCGCTGGTTACCGGCCCATGGTCGCCGGCTCGGCGGCATTCGGTGTCCGATGTCCGGACTGCGGTCTCACTTCGCCGCGCCCAGCGGCCTGCTCCAGCTCACGAACTGCCGCGGATCGGTGATGCGGCCGGTCACGGCGCTGGCGGCCGCCGTCAGGGGACTGGCTAAGTACACCTGGGCTTCCTTGTGGCCCATGCGGCCGGGGAAGTTGCGGTTCGTCGTCGAGAGCACCGTGATGGGTTCGTTGGCCCGGCCGAAGGTGTCCACGGGCCCGCCGAGGCAGGCGGCGCAGCTCGCGGGGCCGATCTTGCAGCCGGCGGCGGCAAAGATGTCGCGCAGGCTCCTGCCGTCGACGGCGACGCGGTCCAGGTCGGCGTCCACTTCGACCGTGGCGGGCACGATGTACGTTTCGACGGCGGCGTGCCGCCCGGCGAACACGTTGGCGGCGGCGACGAAGTCGGTGGTCTTGCCGCCCGTGCACGAGCCGATGTAGACGCGGTCGAGCTTGACGTCGGCCTTCCGGCGGGCCGCGGCGCGCAGGTCGGGCGAGTGCGGGCAGGCGACGGTCGGCTCGATCTTCGCCGTCTCGAAGCGGTAGGTCTTCTCGTACTGGGCGTCGTCATCCGATCGGTGGACGGTGAACGGCTTGCTCGTCCGCGCGCGGACGAACGCCAGCGTCGCCTCGTCGGGCTCGATGATGCCGCTCTTGCCGCCCGCTTCAATCGCCATGTTGCACATCGTGCAACGCTCGTCGATGTTAAGGTCGGCGACGGCCTGGCCGGCGAACTCCATCGCGCGGTAGGCGGCGCCGTCCACGCCGATCTCGCCGATGACGTGCAGGATGAGGTCCTTGCCCATCAGGTAGGGCGGCAGCGGACCGTCGAAGACGAACTTCATCGTCGAGGGGACGCGCAGCCACAGCTTGCCCGTGCCCAGCACGAACCCCGCCTCGGTGTTGCCGATGCCCGTCGCCACCTCGCCGAACGCCCCATGCGTGCACGTGTGGCTGTCGGTCCCCAGCAGCAGCTCGCCCGGGCGCGTGTGACCGCACTGCGGCAGGGCCACGTGGCAGACGCCGCGGTAGGACGTGCTCATCGGGTCGGTGTACGGCGAGGGCATGCCCTCCAGGCCGTCGGGGATGAAGTCGGGATCGTAGAAGTACCTGATCCCCTGCTGGCGGGCGAACCGCCGCAGGATCTCCACGTTGCGGTGGCTCAAGGCGTCGGCCGTGAAGATGTAATGGTCGGGCACGAGAATGATCTTCTCGCGGTCCCAGACCTTGGCGTCAGGCCCGAACTGCTCCTGGAAGATGCCGACGCTGGCCGGGCCGCAGATGTCGTGCGTCATCAGCACGTCCACGTCGCACCAGACCGTTTCGCCGGGCGTGACATTGTCCCGCCCCGAATGGGCGGCCAGGATCTTCTCGGTGATTGTCATGGGCATCGCAGTGTCTCACTCCATGGGCCCCGGCGCGTTCATCGCCCCGGCGACATCGACTATACATCAACTCCCTTGCCGATCGCCTCAACCAATCCGTCGATCGTGTGCACGCTCGCCTCGACGGCCGGAGTCAGGCCGGCGGCGCGGAGAGTGTCGCTGGTCACCGGGCCGATGGAGGCCAGCTTCACGCCGGCGAGGTCCACGCCCGATCCGGCCAGCAGGGCCAGGAAGTTCGTCACCGTCGAGGAGGAGGTGAACGTGACCCAATCGACGCGCCGCTCCCGCAGCGCGGTCAGGGCTTCCTCGCTCATCGCGGCCGGGCGAACGGTGCGGTAGAGCGTGACTTCCTCGACGGCTGCGCCGGCGGACCGCAGGCGATCCGCCAGGGGTTCGGTGGCGATGTCCGCGCGAGCCAGAAGGAAGCGCGATGCCGCGACGTCGCATTTGTTCAGCAATGCATCCGCCAGAGCTTCGGTGGTGAACTTCTCCGGCATCAGGTCAGGCTCGATGAAGTAGCGGCGCAGTACGTCGGCCGTGGCCGGCCCGACGGCCGCGATCCTCACGCCCGCCAGTGCCCGCGCGTCCAGCCCGAGCGTCTTCATCCGTTCGACCAACGCCTGGGCCCCGTTGGGGCTCGTCAGTACGATCCATCCGTACGCGGAACCAACGGAGCCGGGGCGTGTCGCCCCGGTCGGGTCCTTGAGGGGACCGCTTCCGCTCGCAACGGAGCCGGGGCGTGTCGCCCCGGTCGGGTCCTTGAGGGGACCGCTTCCGCTCGCAACGGAGCCGGGGCGTGTCGCCCCGGTCGCCTTCTTCAAGGGACCGCGTTCGCCCGCGATTCCCCTCAGCGCCGCATCCACCGGCGCCCAATCTTCCGGCGGGGCGATGTCGATCGTCGGCGCTTCGATGACGTTGGCGCCCAATTCCGCCAGGGCGATGCACAGCCGCGAGGCCTGCTTGCGAGTCCGCGTCACCAGCACGCTGCGCCCCAGCAGCGGCAGCTTCTCCAACCACGCCAGGCGGTCCCGCAACGTAACAACCTTGCCGACAATCGTCAGCGCCGGCGGACGGATGCCCGCCTCCTCCGCCGCGCCCGCCACCGTGGCCAGCGTCGCCGTCAGCGTGCGCTGCCGCGGCGTGGTGGCTTCGGCCACGATGGCCACCGGGTCCTCGCCGCTGCGCCCGTTGGCCATCAGCCGCTCGGCGATGGCGGGCAGGTTGCCCACGCCCATGTAGAACACCAGCGTGTCCACGCCCGCCAGCGCGGCGTAGTTGATGTTGGACTCGTCCTTGGTGGGGTCCTCGTGCCCGGTAACGAACGTCACCGTCGCTGCCAGCCGCCGGTCGGTCAACGGGATGCCCGCATATGCCCCGGCCGCGATCGCCGCCGTCACGCCCGGCACGATCCGGTACGCCATGCCGGCGGCCCTCAGGGCGTCGGCTTCCTCGCCGCCGCGGCCGAAGATCAGCGGGTCGCCGCCCTTGAGCCGCACGACCAGCTTGCCCTCGCCGCAGCGGCGGACCAGCAGGGCGTTGATCTCCTCCTGCCCCATGGCGTGGGCGCTCGGGCCCTTGCCGACGTAGATTCGCTCGGCCGAGGGGGGGCAGAGGTCCAGCAGGCGCGGCGAGGCCAGGCGGTCGTAACAGACAACTTCGGCGCGGCGTAACCAGTCGGCGCCGGCGCAGGTGATCAGCCCCGGGTCGCCTGGCCCGGCACCGACCAGCACAACCAGTCCAGTTTGTCTTGGCTCGCCCATGGGATGGCATTGTACGCCGCAGTGCATTGCTGGGCAAAGCTCCGCCCTTTACAGTGACGTGGATGCCCGTTCATCCATGCCCGCCGGCCCATCGGGGCGGCATTCCGTGTTCCCTCGATTCGGGGGAGAAAAAACTCGCCGCTTGCTTAAGGCCGCCGCTGCACCGGCCGATGTCGGGGGTGGATAGGTGGCAGCGGCTTTCCAGGCTGTTCGAACGGGCTGGAAGGCGTGTTCCACCCCGGCCGAAGGAGAACGAGTATGCCCAACAGCGAGACGTACCCAGCCGACCGGCGTCGTCACTCGCGGACTCGGCTGGAGATGACGCTGGGCTGCATCCGCCTGGACCCCGACGGCGGCGACGTCGTCGATTCGCTGCGCATGGTCGACATCTCACGCGGCGGGATGGGCGCCTACGCCGGGCGGTCGTTCTACCCCGGCCAGCGCATCGTGCTGCACCTGCCGCTGCCGACCGACGTCGGCCGACGCAACATCTACGCCACGATCACCCGCTGCAATCACAGCAGGGACCGCTTCCGCGTCGGGTTCGCGTTCGACATGCCGTACGCCGGGCAGGGCTACGCGGGAATGAACGCTGCCGTTGCGGCGGCGTGAGGCCGAATGCCGAACAGTCAACGTCGGGGGAGCCGACGGGGCCGCTTGCGGCCCCTGTTCTTTGCGCGGCGGGGAGCCGCGTTCACGCGGCAGAACGGCAGGCACAGGTGCATCGCTCATTGCCGGCAAACCCCTCGGCGCCGGCCCAGACCCCGGGACTTCGTACGAGAACGCGACCTTGCCGTTGGGGTGCTCCGCGGTCGCATCCCTCGGCAGGCAAGAGCGGACGTACTCCACACGCACCTTCTCCGGTCCGACCGTGACCCGCATGTGGCCTGAGCTGCCGAGGATGACGCCGTCACGGTAGCCATACTCGACGGCCGAACGGGGGCTGCCGCGTCCGGGGAACCCCGGCTGGGGCACTTCCTGATAGACGACCCCGTCCAGATCCTGCTTGGCGAAGAGATGGTCGTGGCCGTGGAAGACGGCCGTCACGTGGTTGCCGACCAGCAGTTGGTGGATGGGCACATCCCAGCCGGGCCGATGCTCCCTGAAGCCTTCGCTGCCGTCGGCGTTCCTGCCGCCCCATTCGCCGAACGAGGCCGCTTCTGCGGTTCTTTCACAAGCTCTCAGCGGAAGGGCACAACGTCCGGCAGGTTGGGGCGACCCTCCTTGGCGTCGATGTCCGCTGGAAGCGGCGTGATCGCCCTCACTTGTCCAACGAGAACTGAGCCCTCGCCGTCTCTGATCCCTTCGTCAGGTTCACTTCGGCTCGCAGTTTCCGGCCGCGAGAGTCGGTCGTCGTCATCTCGTAGGCGCCCTGGAAGCCGCGGAACGACACGGCGCCGTCCGCGCCGGCCTTGGTTTCCAGGTTCGTGCGCCACTCCTCGCGCAGCATCTTGCTGACGCGTTGCCCGGCGGGCAGCAGCTTCCAGTCGGCATCGACCAGGGCCGCCTGCGGTCCCAGCCAGTGGCGCTTGGCCCAGAATCCCCAGAACATGAACGCATCCACCTTCGGGTGCGCGTACGCCACGCGAAGGAACGTCTCCAGGGTGTCGGCCCGGAGTTTCTCGTCGGCCGTCTTGGAACTCACCTCGGTGATGTGGATCGGCGCGCCCAGTTCGCCGAGCTTGTCCAGCCGTCGCCAGATCGACCACGGTTCGAGCACGCCGGCCACGTCCAACTCGGCGCGGGTCTTGTTGGGGTCGGCCTCGGCCAGCCAGGGCGCCAGGCGCTGCGCGGCGTGCTCCTGCACGCCGATGCCGGCGATCTTCGCCCCTTGGGCGCGAAGCCCGCTGGCCAGTTCAATGTACCGGCGCATCTTCTCGTCGTTGCACAGCACGCCGTACTCGTTGAGGAACAGCGGCGTGCACGGGTCCAGTTCCGCCGCCCGCCGGAACATGTGCGCCCGGATGTCCTTGCCCAGGCGGTCGAGGTAGAACGAGCCGTCGAGCATCTCGTTGTTCACGTCCCACGCGATCAGCCGCCCGCGGTAGCGGGGGGCGACGTCGGCCAGGTGACGGTCGACGGCCTCGCGAAGCTGCGCGTCGGTGAGTTGGCGCACCCACGCCTGCACGTACTTGGGCTTGCCCCAGAACAGGCAGTGCCCGCGCATGGCCAGGCCGTGGTCCTCGGCGAACTTCATCAGCCGGTCTGCCTCGTCGAATGTCAACTTGTTCTTCTCGCGTTCGACCGCGTACCACTTCATCGCGTTCTCGCAGACCAGCGTGTTGAAGTGGTCGAGGATGAACCTGGCGTACTGCCTGCCGTCGTTGGAATCGGCCCAGAGCAGGCTGCCCCCGACGGCCGTGCCAAAGTGGAACGCGCTGCGCATCTGGCGCACGGTCACCTTGGCGCCGGCGGCGGGCTTGCCGCCGGCATACGTGCACGTCACGGCGAAGTCGCCCTTGCGGTGCTTCTCGATCCGCTTGTCCGCTTCCGCCCGCCAATTGCTGCTTGCCATGGTGGTTCCTGACACAATGAGAAGACAGATCGTCGCAGGCACTAACGTACTGTTGCGCATAGGGCGTCCCATATAACGAAAAACCATCTTTGTTTCCATGGATGGATTGGCTTTCGCAACCGGTTGCCTTTTGGCGGCGCTGTTGCGGATGGGCGGGCTTCGCCCCTACAATGCCCGCCCGTCGCGGGATTGGATGCCCGCTCAACGAGGACGCAACTGATGAACGTTACGCCGTCGAACCGTCTCCAGAAGCTGCCGCCGTACCTGTTCGCCGACCTGCGTCGCCGCATGCGCGAGGCCCAGGCCAAGGGCGTCAAGGTCATCCGCATCGACATCGGCGATCCGGACATGCCCGCTCCGGAGCCGATCGTCCGCGAGTGCATCCGGGCCATCGACGACCGCGCCGACGGCGACCGGCACCGCTACGGCTGCGACCGCCCCGTGGCCGCGTACCCGCGGGCCGTGCGCGACTTCTACAAGCGCAAGTGGGGCGTGAGCCTGGCCGACAACCAGGTCGTGGCCACCTCGGGCAGCAAGGACGCCATCGCGCAGCTTCCGATGGCGATCCTGAACCCCGGCGACGTCGCCATCGCGCCCATGCCGGGTTACCCCACGTACAACATCGGGCACGTGTTTGCCGGCGCCGTCACGTTCCAGGTGCCGCTGCGCGCGGCCAACGGCTGGCTGCCGGACTTCGACGAGATCCCGTTGGAGGTGCGGCGGCAGGCGAGGCTGCTGTGGATCAACTACCCCAACAACCCGACGACCGCGACGGCCTCGCTGGAGTTCTTCCGGCGGGCGGTGGAGTTCGCCCGGGCCAACGACATCCTCATCGCCCACGACGCCGCCTACAGCGAGAACACGTACGACGGGTACGTCTCGCCGAGCATCCTCCAGGTGCCGGGGGCCGACGACGTGGCGGTGGAGTTCTTCTCGCTGTCCAAGGCGTTCTGCATGACCGGCTGGCGGATCGGCGCGATGGTGGGCAACGCCTCGGCCGTGGCGGCGCTGAACGCGGTGAAGGAGAACACCGATAACGGCACGCTGCGGGCGGTCCAGTTCGCCGCGGCCAAGGCGATGGACGACGCCGAGGCGCTCGTGGGGCCGATCAACGACGTGTACAAGCGCCGGCGCGACCTGGTGGTTGGGGCCCTTAACGCCGGCGGGTGGAACCTCCAGGCGCCCAAGGCGACGATCTACGTCTGGGCGCCCGTGCCGGAGAAGTACAGGGGCAACAGCACGGCCTTCGTCACCGAACTGCTCGAGAAAACCGGCGTGATGGTGACCCCCGGGCGCGGGTACGGCCAGTGGGGCGAGGGATACTTCCGCATCTCGCTGACCTATCCGGATGCGGTGCTCACAGAGGCGATGGATCGGATCATCGGGATGAAGATGTAGAGGAATTGCGGCGCCGATGAGCGAGGCAGACCACGAATCGCACGAATGAAAACCAATTGCACGAATAAGAGGAGAGGCAGCGGGGGGTGACCGGTCTCTTCTTCGTGTGATTCGTCTTTGTTCGTGTCATTCGTGGTCTCCCTGCTCCATTGCGGACCAACCGCGGGAAGACCATGGAAGTCAGGCTTGAGTCAACCGAGGGCTTCGGCGGGTCGGCCGAGGTCTGGGTCGGCGGGACGCTGCTGTGCGTGATGGACCAGTACAGCGAGCCGCACAGGGCCGCGACGCCCGGGCTGTTGCCGGACGCCCGCTTCCTGTATCTCAGCAACGAGCGAGTCGCGTGGGAGGAGGCAGCAGCGGGCAACAAGCAGCGGCGCCAGGGGCTGGACCCGGCGGGGTCGTGGCGGTACGTCGGCTACGGGCGCATCGTGGACGTCATGCCGGTGCTGATCGATTTCGACGTGCTGACGATGGAAGACCCAAACTGGAGCAACGACAACACGCTCATAGGCCGGTACGTGAGCGTGCCCATCGACCGGCTCACGATGACCAAGGGCGAGGCCCTCCCTGAGGCCGGTCCGCTGTAGCGGGACCGGTCCCATCTCAGAAGAAAAGACCTGCAATAGTTCCTGCCATCGGCTCGTTCATGAGGGGGGTTGTTGTTTGCGCCGGCCAAGCCGGCGTTGGGAGCGCACCATGAAACGATGGCGGATCGGACGACTGTGGCTGGCGGCGGCGGTGGCGGCGGCGGTGGCGGCGTTGGCGACGTGGCCGGCGGTGGCGCCGGCGTGGGGCGGCGAAGCCAGGACGATTCCCACGGACGTGGCGAAGATCGAGACGGGCCACGGCGCCGAAGCGGGCAGGCGGCAAGAGGAAGCGAAACTCTATCAGACCATCGTCACCAGGTTCGCCGACGCGAACATGGAAGGGCGCGGCGCGGGGACCAAGGGGATTGAACTGGCTCGCGACTACATTGCGGGCGAGTTCAGGCGGTTGGGGTTGAAGCCGGCGTTCGGCGAGTCGTACCTCCAGCCGATCGAGGCGCCGCTGTCGGTCTCGGTGGAGAAGCAGGATCTGGTGTTCACGACGGCGGGCAAGGCCGTCGGCG
>CAYWTX010000698.1:0-16513 GCA_964461295.1 uncultured Planctomycetaceae bacterium
TCCTCCGGCAGACGTCCGCCTTTGTCCTGCAAAGCCCTGCTGACCCGCAAGTCGGTCACGGCGAACGGCCCGACCATAATCTCAAGGCCGTACAGGTTCCTGGCCAGTGTTGTTGCCTGCCCCGATATGGCCCCCGCCCCCTGCCGCTCCTGGACCTTCGCAAGCGCGTGGTCGATCACGCCGAGCAGATAGGTCCCGGTTCCGGCGGCCGGGTCCAAGGTGACAACGTTCGGATCGGCGAATCCCAATGGCCTGTGCAGCCGGTTCGTCAGCAGATCATCGACCAGGCGCACCTGCGCTTGGGCCACCTCGACAGGAGTGTAATAGGCCCCGGCGTCCTTGCGGAGCTTGGGGTCGTAGTGAGCCAGGAAGTCCTCGTAGAAGTAGAGCCAGGGGTCGCTGTCCCCACGGCTGGCGCCTCGAAGGGCTTCTGGCGGAACGTTTCCAATGACACGAAGCAGCAGGTCCAGCGAGGCCGAAATGTCGGACCTCGCTCCTGGATCCGTCAGGACCTGCAGCGCCTTGGAGAGCAGGCTGTGCTCGGCGGCCAAGGCGCTTTCCGCATTGAAGAGCGCTTGTGAAGTCCGGGCGTCCGGGCCCTTCGCTTGCGGCAAGAGATCGGCGTACTCGCTTCGGGCCAGCAGGAGCGCAAACGTCACCGTCTGCGCATACGCATCCGAGAACTGCTGGTCGCTGGCGTCCTGAAACAGCAACTGTCGCCAGTTCTTGGCCAAGTCCGCCAAGGCGGATCTCCAGCTTTCCTTGGGCGCCAATGCGTCCGCGACATCAGCGCGCAGCATCCGGCACAGGGGGGCCAGGACTCCGGCGAATGCCTTTAGGTCCACTTTCCCGGCACGGTTTGTTGGAATCAACTCCCGCGCGTCCCACGAGAAGAAATCGGTCAGCATCCCCGTCAGGGCTTCGGCGTCCCCGCGAGCAACCGCCCTTCCGCCCTCCGTCGCCACGTCTCCGGCAAGGCGCACCAACGGGCGAACTCGCTCGCCGCTGCGGTACAACCCCCATTCATTTCCGTCGCAGTAGATCAGATTGGGAATGCCCTGGAACCGGTTCCACTGACAGGCATTGCGACCGGTCAGGCGGCTTGTGTTCGCCCCCACCCCGGGCGCTTTCAACTCGACAAAACCGGTCAGGAGCTCGTTGGAATGGATCGCGTAGTCCGGCTTGCCCAGGCGATCGGGTAAAGGCGCTTCGCCCGTGCATACTACCCGGAGCGCCAACGCCCGCCCGACCTCCCGCATGAAGTTCTCAAAGGGTCCACGAAGCTGGTCCTCTGGTTGGCCCTTCGTCAGAGCGCAAGTCTTCGCCATAACCGACTCGGCAAACTCCGTCAATGCTTCAAGGATCGGCTTCGCGTCTGGCATGGTGGAACAGTAGTACAACACGAGGCGACGGTCAACACTGCTGCCATGCCCATCCCTCACGTTCACCTTCCCCGCCGTCCGGTTTGGACGTAGAATCCGGGCGTGGAAGCTCAGGCCCTGTTCCTTTGGACGGCCTGGGCGTGATGCGACGAGAAGGGAGAGCACCGGGATGGAGCGGGCCATCAACGTTGAGCTGGGAACGCGCAGCTACCGCGTGCGAATCGGCGCCGGCGCGCTGGGTTCCCTCGGCGCGGCCGTGGCCGGCCTGGGCGGCGCGACCGCGGCCGCGGTCGTCAGCGACGACCGCGTGGCGGCCCTGTACGCGCGGCGGGCGATCGATTCGCTGGCGGCCTCCGGCGTGCGAGCCGGGCTGATCACCTTCCCCGCCGGCGAGGCGAGCAAGACGCTGGCGACCGCATCGGGCGTGCTGGACGCCCTGTTCGCCCAGCGCCCGGCGGTGGACCGCTCCGCCGTCGTCGTCGCCCTGTGCGGCGGCGTCACCGTCGTCCTGGCGGGGTTCGTCGCGGCCGTGGCGCTGCGCGGACTACGCTTCTTCCAGTGCCCCACCACGCTGCTGGCCGACGTGGACAGCTCCGTGGGCGGCAAGACGGGCGTGGATCACCCGGCCGGGAAGAACCTCATCGGCGCGTTCCACCAGCCCAGCGGCGTGCTGATCGACGTGGCCGCGCTGCCGACGCTGCCGCCGGCGGAGCTTCGCGGCGGCCTGGCCGAGTGCGTCAAGCACGGCGTCATCCGCGACGAGGCGCTGCTGGACTTCATCGAGCGCAACGCCGGTGCGATCCTCGCCTGCGACGCCGACGTGATGACCGAACTGGTCGCCCGGAACGTGGCGATCAAGGCGGCGGTCGTCTCGGCCGACGAACGCGAAAGCGGCCAGCGGGCGCACCTGAACTTCGGGCACACCATCGGGCACGCCATCGAGACGCTGGCGGGCTACGGCAGCGTGACCCACGGCCAGGCCGTGTCGCTGGGAATGGTGGCGGCGATGCATCTGGCCGTGCGCCGCGGCCTGCTCGGCCAGTGCGAGGCCGACCGCGTGGAACGTCTGCTGGGCGCGCTGGGCCTGCCGCTGCGCCGCGCCGGCCTGGACTTTGCCGCCCTGCTGCCGATCATGCGGCACGACAAGAAGGCCCGCGCCGGGCAAGTGCGAATGGTCCTCCCCTCCCGCCTGGGCGCCGTGGACGTCCATGACGACGTGACGACCGACGAACTGTCCGCGGCGGCGGGGTACCTGGCGGGGTAGGCAACAGTGTTCTCAATTGGGGCAAAGGCAAGTACAATGATGGTGGCATGACTGCCGGGAGTTGCACCATGACGATCACGTTGGCACCGGACCTGGAAGCGATCGTGGCAGAGGCGCAGCGCAACAGGGGCAATGCCTCTCAGGATGAGGTGCTTCGCGAAGCGCTGCATTTGCTGGCCATGATGGACCTCGAGCAGAAAGAGCAGAGGGAGGACCCCGAGTATATGGCGTACTTGCGCCGCGAAATTGAGAAGGGGCTGGAAGATGAACGGCAGGGACGGGTGGGTCCTTGGGATATTGAGGAAATCAAGCGGCTGGGGAGAGAGCGACTCGACGAACGGAAGAGGCAAGCGTCGTGAAGGGCCCGAGGGAGCGGACAACCTAAGTCTGATAGGAGAACAAGGTATGGAATACCGGGTCATTCTGATGGAATCAGAGGAAGGGATTGCGGTGAGTTGCCCCGCCCTTCGCGGTTGCCATTCGCAGGGACGGACAAAGGAAGAGGCCGTCGAAAACATCAAGGACGCCATTCGCGATTGGTTGACGGTTGAAGACGAAGAGCGGTCGCGATTGAGAATCACCGAGACAGTGGTGACGGTGTAGCCTATGCCAAAGATTCCTGGGGTCAGTTCCAGACGGGCAGTCGAAGCGTTAGAGAAAGCCGGATTCCGCGTCGTTCGCCAAGGCAAACACATCGTGATGTCAGACGGACAGGTTCGCTTGACGATCCCGCGACACAATCCGGTGAACGCGTTTACCATGGGCGCGATCGCAGCCGACGCCGGACTGACGCCATCGGAGTTCTTGAAGCTGCTGTGAGCGACAACATGCAATCCGCGATCCGCAACTTGTCCGGCGTAGCCTTGGCGAAGCCGGAAGCCTCTGCGAAGCCGGGGCCGCAACCCGCGATAGCCGCTCCGGCGGCGGAGGCGGACCTGTCCGTCGATCTCGCCGGCGTGCCGCTGGCCTGCCCGCTGCTGACCGCCAGCGGGACGTGCGGCTACGCCGACGAGTACGCCGACTTCGTCGACCTGCGGCAGCTCGGGGCGTTCGTCACCAAGTCCATCACCCTCAAGCCGCGCCAAGGCAACGAGTACCCCCGCATCGTCGAGACGCGGGCGGGCATGCTCAACGCCATCGGCCTGGCCAACGTCGGCCTGGAAAAGTTCCTCGCCGAGAAGGTGCCGCTTCTGGCCAGACTGGGCCTGCCGGTGTTCGTGAACGTGGCCGGCACGACCGTGGAGGATTACCTCGCCGTGGCCGAGGCGGTGGACGGCGTGGGGCCCATCCGCGGCGTCGAACTGAACATCTCCTGCCCCAACGTGAAAGAAGGCGGCATCCAGTTCGGCACGCGTCCTGAGCAGGTGGAGAAGATCACCGCCGCGGTGCGAAAGGTCTGCCGCCGCAACATTCTCATCGTGAAGCTTTCGCCCAACGTGACGGACATCGCCGCCACGGCCGCGGCGGCGGTGCGCGGCGGGGCCGACGCCCTGAGCCTGATCAACACGTTCACGGCGATGGTGGTGGACGTGGAGCGTCGCCGCCCGGTGCTGGCCAACGGCACCGGCGGGTTGTCCGGCCCGGCCATTCGCCCCATCGCCGTGCGGATGGTCCACGAAGTATACACGAAAGTGGCCAAGCCGGCCGGGGTGCCGATCATCGGCATGGGCGGCATCCAGCACCTCTCCGACGCGCTGGAGTTCCTCATCGCCGGGGCGTCCGCCGTCGCCCTGGGCACGGCCCTGTTCGTCAACCCCGGCTGCATCACGGACATCCGCGGGGGCGTGGCCGACTACCTCCGCCGGCACGGCCTCGCGCGCCTCGGCGACCTCGTCGGCACGCTCCAGACGGGGAAATAGCCGGATCTCACGGCGTCATGGAGCGGGCCATGTCGCGGACCAGGTCGTGCTTGTCCTGGGCGAAGGCCTTCAGCAGCGACTCGCACCCCTCTGTCTGCTTGCTCACCAGCAGTTCGACCACCCTCATCCGCACTGCCGGCGATTCGTCGTTCACCGCCGGCGCCAGCAGCCCGATCATCGTGTCGTCCAACTCCACCGGGCGCAGCGCGGCCACCATCTCCTGCCGCACGGCCGGCGAGGGATCCCTCAGAAAGGCCTGAAGCATCGACAGGAGCACCCTCTTGTCGATGCTCTGGGAGAGCCCCTCGGGCGGGCGTGCCCGCCCCAGGTCGATGTCGCGAGCCAACGCCAGCAGCGACGCCACTCGTCGCGCGGCCAGCATCCGCCGGGCCACGTCGCCGCGCCGCAGGTCGCCCACCAGCGAGCCCAGCAGCCGCTTGTAGGCCATCGGGCGGTCTTCGGACCTCCCGGCCAGGCCGCTCAGCAGTCCGCCGCGCATGATCCGCACCGGTTCGACCTTCAGGCCCACGGACACGCCGGCCCCGGCCACGCGAGGGTCCACGATGCCCTGCACGATCAGGGACGTGTCGTCGATCGAGTTGCGGACGAGTTTGTCGGCCAGGGCGGCCACGTCCAGCCGCACTCGGCATTTCAGGCTGGCGCCGCTGGCGAGGTATCGCGGCGCCGGCCAGACCGCCATCGGAAGCTCGCTGAAGCTGCTGGCGGCCACGCCGGAGGCGTCGCCGACGAAGCCGACGATGAAGGCCATCGTCGGCTGAAGCAGCCCGTCGCCTCCGATAGGCAACTCGATGACGCCGATGTTCTTGATGACCGCCTCGATGTCCAGCGGTTCGCCGGCCGACAGGCTGGCCTTGGCGGGCACGATCGTCGCGGAGAGAAAGTTCTCCGGCTGGCGAGACGCGGCCAGGTAGCGCATGTCGAAGTGCTTGAGCGCATCGGCCATCGCGTCGCGATGCTCCGACGCCGGCAGGTCCACTTTGGTCTTGCCCGCGAGTTGGGCTACCTGCCGCCAGGCCGGTCCGCTGCGGGACTGCTTGGCGGCGGCGAGGAGGAACCGTTTGGCGCCCTCCTTGTCGCCGGCGGCCACGTAGTCCTTCGCCAGGTACAGGGCCGCATAGAGGTCCTTCTCGGCCATCGGCTCGAGGGTCTTCCGCCCCTGCTCGCGAGCGCCGCTCAGCAGGTCGGTCACCCCGCTGATTCGCTGGTACACGGCGTTGCCCGGGTCGCCCTTGATGGCCAGCTCGATGTGGGGGCGCGCCTGCTCGGGCCGGTTCTGGAACACCAGGGAGAACCAGGCCTGTTCGGCCTCCAAGGCGATGGTGAACTCGCCGGCGCGTTTGCGGTCGGCGTAGGTCTGGGCCATGGCAAGGACCAGATCGCCGGCGCGGGTCTCCTTGTTCTCGGCCTGGTAGGCCTCGATGAGCAGCATGGTGAGGTCGGAGACGCCCTTCCGCTCGCCGCTGGCGCCGCCGAAGATTTCGATGGCCTTGTCGGGCTTCCCGGCGTCCATCAGGGCGTTGCAGTAGGCGGTGGCCAGTTCCGGCGGGGCCTTGCCCGCCTGCGACTGCGCCGCCTGCCAGGCGTGCTCATAGAAGTCCAGGGCCTGCTCGTGCAGCCCCGCCAGGGACAAGTTCAGGGCCGCGTAGACGGCATCGGCCCAGGAACGGCAGTCGCCCCGCAGCAGGCGGAGATGCGTCTCCAGCCGTTCGGGCGGCGTCGCGTTGGGCCGGAGCGCCGCCCGCAGGCGAAGGGCCGCGGGACAATGCGCGTCGAGCTTCAGGGCCTGGTCGACCAAGGCCAGCGCTTCGTCGCCCTTGCCCTGGTTGTGAAACACGCCGCCCACCAGCGTGAAGGCCGCCGCCCGCGCCGAGGCAGGCATGTCCTGCCTGTCCGACAGCGTCTTGAGCAGATCGATCCGCTCCTGGGCCGTGTTGAGCGCGCCGACCTTCGCCGTCACAAGCCGGACCCATCGGGCATGGTCGCCCGGGTTGCTCTTCAGGTAGTTCTCCAGCGCGGCGGCTTCCTGAACGGGTTCCTTGCGGGCGTAGCAGATGTCGCTTAACAGGATGTTGGTCGACGCGTCGCAGAGCGCCAGCCGGTCGGCCATGCGGCACAGAGCCACCAGCCTCCCGGCCCGCCCCACGGTCGAGGCGGGCAGGCAGGTCGCCTCGACGGCCGAGGCGCGGAAGCTGTCGGCCATGAGGCTGGCGCCCGCGTCGTCCGCCGGGCGGCTGGTCTGACCTTGGGCGCCCCCGCCGAGAAGCAAGGCGCCCAGGAACGCCGCAATGGTGCGTGACATCGCCATGTCTCTCCCATCCACTCGCCGGAGCCGGAGCCGGCCCCACCCAAACGCCGCTTGCGGTTTGGCGACGGCCGAGGGGCCACCCGCCAAACCGCAAGCGATGTACGAATACGATGCGTTGTCCACCGTCGGCCGGCCGACGGCGGAGGACGATTCCTCGCCCGCCGCCGCCGGTCGGCCGCCGATGGCTGTTGCCGCCATTACTGGGCGGGCTTGACGACGATGACCTGGGGATTCTCGGTGCCGCGACGGACCAGGAAATTGATCGGCTGACGCGGATCGGTCGACAGCGACTTCTCCACGATCTGGCTGAACGTTTCCTTCGACTTCACCGGGTTATTGTTGACGTTGGTGATCACGTCGCCGGGATGCAGGTTGGCGACGGCCGAGGGGCTGTCCTTCACGATGCCCATGACGATCAGGCCCGGCACCTTCGCCGTGTCGCTCTTGTCGAGGTACTCATCCAGCATGACCTTCTCGCGGACGAGCACGCCGATGGCCTTGTTGAAGTACCGCTCGGCGGCGTCCGGACGGGTGGGCATGGCGCCCATCGTCACGGAGATTTCCTTGGGTTGCCCGGCCCGCAGGACCTTGAGCACCACCTTCGTGCCGTCCGGCATCCGCATCAGGGTGCGGGCGAAGTTCTGCACCACGAGCTGAGGCGTCGCCAGCTTCTCGATCGGCTGGCCGTTCATCTGGACGATGAGGTCGCGATCCTGAAGGCCCGCCTTCGCTCCGGGCTGGTCGGGAATCACCTCGTCGACCTTCACGGCCGGCTCCTTGAGGTTGAGGATCCCGGCGAGTTCGTCGCCGACGGCTTCGAACCGGTTGACGCCGATCCAGGCGAGCTTGCTGGTCTGGCCGTCGGAGGGGATGCTCTTGAGCACGTGGACGAACTCCTCCACCGGGGTGAAGAAGGACGTTTCCTGCGTGTTGCGGAGCTGCAGCGGCGCCAGGCCCTGTTGCGTGGGGGTCTGGTAGCCCAGGAAGAGCTGCTGGCCGATGATGCCGATAGCCCGCCCGTCAGAGGCGTACACCGGCGAGCAGGCGCCGGTCAGGTTGCCGCTGGACACGTACACCAGGTCGCCAGGGACGCGAAGGATCGATCCCACGTAGCCCATGCCCACCTGGATCGGGTGCGCCGGGTCGCCCGTCAGGACGCCCACCGAACCGACCGGCTGGCCCAGCTTCACCTTCGAGGTGGCCGAGAACTGCACCACCGTGAACTCGGCCTTTTCCGTCGCCTGTACGAATCCCAGGCCCGTCCATGCGTCGATCCCCAGCAGCTTCGCCTTGAGAGGCTTGGAGTCCGCGGCCGACGGGGTGACCTGGAAATCCTTCAACTGCTTGGTTTCCATCCGCGGGTCCAGAGCGGTGGTCAGGAACGTCCCGATGCCGCCATCCATGCGGATGCAGATGCCCTGCCCGGCGACCGTGCGCGGGCCGGTTTCAATGTCCACCGTGTAGGTGATGATCGCCACGGAATTGCCATACTTCGCGGCGATGTCCTCCAGGAAGTTCCCCTGCGCCATCGACACACCCGACAGCATCAGAACCGTCAAACCCAACGTTAGCCATCGCTTCATGAACCTTTCTCCTTTGCCCCTTCCTGGGGCGGTTAGTGCACTATCTGCCACCAGCACCACCATCCGGGCCGATGGCAGCTATCTCGGCTATCCGAAGCCGGCTCTTTAGCGGAGCGCACGAGGCGGGCAACTTCCGCAGGGCCAGCCAGAACACAATTCCTATCGACACGAGGGCCAGTGAACTGTACTGATTGTGGGTCAGGATTCCGCGCAGCAGGTCGTGGGGGTTGTCGGCCCGAATGCTCTCCTCAACGAACCGCGTCACCGGGTACAAGATCGCAAGCAGCGCGAAGACTTCCCCCTCCCGCCGCCGGTGCCGGTAATACAAGCTCAGCAGCCCCGCCAGCAGCAACGCGTTGAGCATGGCCAGCACCTGCGCCGGCTTGGTCGCCAGGCTGTGCTCCCCCCCGGCCAACGCGAACTGATCGGCCTGCAACTCCGCATTGGCCGCGGCGCGTTCGTCCGAGGCCAGCCTGCCGTCCCCGTCGGCGTCGAATCGCTGGCGGAGGCTGGAGAAATACGACCACACGTCCTGGAACGTAAGCGAAGCGCCCAGCGACAGGCAGGCCGCCTCGTCCCAGTGCTCGCCGCCGCGCAGGAGCCCCGTCCCATCGCTCAGCGCCTGCTGCCATTCCCGTTCATCCAGCAGGCCGTCCAGACCGGCGGCCGCCAGGAACGCCTTCCGCGCCAGCGCCTGGTTGTTCGGATCGGCCCACATCGCCGTCTGGTCGTTCTTCAGCGCGCCGTGGAGGTACTTGGGCGGGTGCACCACGATAATCGGCTGGAACTCGCCGCCGACCTTGATCCTGCTGTCGCGGTGATTGACCAGCGCCTCGGGCGGGTGGACGCGACGCGATGGCGCCTGCTCGGGGCTGAGTTGGTGCTGGTAGGCCGGCGTCGGCGCCACCGTGTCCACCGAGTACGGATTCGCCCGCCCGTCGAACTTCGCCAGGGGCTTGCTGAACATGGGGAAATGCATGCCCAGCGCCCAGTGCTCATCCACCGTGGCGCCGTAGCAGCAGCCGTTGAGCGTGCATCCGGCGCGCCCGAAGGCCAGGCCGATCATCAGGCTCGCGGCGACGATGTCGAGGTGCCGCCGCACGGGCAGTCGCTTGACGAACAGGTAGCCCAGAACGACGAGCGTGGCCAGGATGACTCCGCCGTAATAGATGAGGCCGCCGCTGGTTACGTCAAGCATGGAGCCCACGCTCCGGAAGCTGTCGGGGTGCTGAATGATGTAGGCGACCCGGGCGCCCAGGATTCCGCCGATCAGGGCCAGCAGGCCCATGCGCGAGACATGCTCGGGGTTCTCGCCCGCCCGCTTGGCGCGCCACTGGGCGAGGAAGATCGCCGTCACGAATCCAAGCACGAGCATCAGCCCGTACCCGTAGATCCTCAAGGGCACCTGCAACCCCAACAGCGCCCGTGTGCCGAAATCAACAATGATCTGTAGCATTCAGCCTCAGAAAGGGCTATGAGTCGCGAGTTGTCTACAACATGCGTACTGGCCGATTCCTGTCATCGACCAGGACAATTCTAGGCTCGATCCGGGCCGCTTCCTGCATTTCCGCGTATGCGAACGCCATGATGATCAGCCGATCGCCCACGCCGACGAGCCGGGCGGCCGCTCCGTTGATGGTCACCTCGCCGCCGCCTCGCGGCCCGCATATCACATACGTTTCGTGACGCGTGCCGTTGGACAGGTTGGCCACCAGGACGCTCTCGCCTTCGACGATGCCCGAGGCATCCAACAACTCGCGGTCGATCGTGATGGACCCGATGTAGTCCAGGTCGGCCCCGGTGGCCGTCGCCCGGTGAATCTTCGCTCGCAGCACTTTGATGAACATGCTTTCCGCCAGTCTCCTGGGCACGACGCATCCCGCGGCGCCGCGCGACGGGAAACTGTACTCACCCGAGTCCCGACGCGTCAATCAGCAGGTTGTCAATGAGCCTTGCCCGGCCCAGCTTCACCGCCAGCGCCGCCACGACAGGCCCCGTCGTGGCATCCACGGGGGCAAGCGTCTCCGGATCGACAAGTTCAACATACTCTACGATCCCCGACGGCGTGTGTTCGGCCAGATATCCGCGAATTGCGGAAATCACCTCCCCCGCCGGCGGATGCGATGCCCGCACCACGCGCTTCGCCAGCTTCAGCGCACCAAACAGCCCGGGCGCTTCCCGCCGCTGCTGGCCCGTCAGGTACCGGTTCCGCGTCGAGTGCGCCAGGCCGTCGCTGTCCCGAACCGTCGGCCCAACCACGATCTCCACCGGCACGTTCAGATCGCGCGCCGCCCGCCGCACGATCGTCGCTTGCTGGAAATCTTTTGCCCCGAAATACGCCCGGTCCGGCTGCACGATGTTCAGCAGCTTCAGCACCACCGTGCACACCCCGGCAAAGTGCGCCGGGCGGCTGCGCCCGCACAGATGCTCGGACAACTTCGCCACGCTGACCCGCGTCAGGCACTCGCCCGGCCCGCCGGGGTACATCTCTTCCACCGCGGGCATGAACACGCCCGCCACGCCGTGGGCGCGACAGCCGGCGAGGTCCTCCTCAACGTTACGCGGGTAGGCCGCCAGATCCTCGCTCGGCGCGAACTGCGTGGGGTTCAGGAAGATGCTCGCCACGACGACGGGGCACTGGGCCGCCGCGGCGTCAAACAGGCTGAAGTGCCCCTCGTGCAGCCCGCCCAGCGTCGGCACGAACCCCACGCGATTTCCGTCGGCCTTCGCGCGGGCGACAAACGCCCGCATCTCGTTGATCATCCTTACGACTTTCACTGCATTTCTCGCTACGGAGATAAGAGACCACGAACTACACGAATGGAAGCGAATTACACGAAAAACAGCGCGAAGACACAAACCAAAGTCTGCTTTGACGCCTCCCTCAGAAATCGCAGAATGCGTGTGTGGCTCAAGAACTTGCAGATTCGCATCTTAGCCCCGAAGGGGCGTCGAGGATTTAGCCGGGGGCGTAAGCCCACGGTATACAAACAACTAAGCATAGAGCCCCGAAGGGGCGAAAGAAAGTTCGCGAACTGGCGAAGTGCTGTTCGTAGTCGAACGTCGCGGTTGTGGCGACTTCTGAGCGAGGCGTCTGCTTTGCTTCTCTCGTGCAATTCGTTCCCGTTCCTGTAATCCGTGGTCTCCTTCCTGCTACGCGCCCAGATGCCCCCGCACGGCGGATACCACGCCGTGCAGGACGCCCGCTTCGCGGACGTCCGCCTTGTCCGTCCGGATCGCCACTACCGGACAGCCCACGCCGCTCAGGACCTCATCATAGGCCTTGCGCATCGAGTCCAGGAACGCCGCGTCCATCACGCGCTCGAAGCGGCGACCGCGCCGGCGGATCCGCTCCAGCAGCGCCGCCGGGGCTGCGTCCAGGCGCACCAGCACGTCAGGCCGGCGCACCAGCCGCGACAACTCGGCGTGCACCGGCTCGTACGCCGCCACCTCCGGCGAACGCAGCCGCTGGAGAGCGTACAGGCGGTCCTGGCAGAAACCGTAGTCGCTCACGAACACGCCGCGGGCCGGCCAACCTGCCGACGCGAGCTGGTTCACGCGGCTGAGGAGATACCACAGTTGGGCGGGCAGCCTTGACTCCGCCGGGCCGGTGTACGACGCCGCCAGGAACGGGTTGCCCAGGTAATCCTCGCGGATGAGACCCGCCGGCAGGGCCTCGGCGAGCAGTTCCGCCAGCGTGGTCTTCCCCGACGCCGGCGGGCCGATGATGCTGATTAGATGGGCACTCATGGGGAGGGCCCCTCTCTCTTGGAGGCGTTACTCCACTTCCATTGCGGATCGCGGATTGGGGATTGCGGGTTCGCCGGCCGGGAGTTCCTGTGCGAAATGGATCGTCTGCCCCATACGGAAGGGGCCGAGAAAGACGGCAAGGGATGCTGCGTGCAAATCCGCAATCCGCAATCCGCAATCCGCAATCCCGTGCCCAATCCGCAATCCGCAATCCGCAATTCGCAATTCATTTCCCCACCTCCGCATCCACCAGCAGCTCAGCCACCGTGCGCTTCAGCATCGGGTGGACGGCCCGCGGGGCAATGCTCGCCAGCGGGCGGAGAACGAACAGCCGCTCGTGCATCCGCGGGTGCGGGATCGTCAGCGCCTCCGTCTCGACCACCGCCTCGCCCATCAACACGATGTCCAGGTCGATGGCCCGCGGACCCCAGCGCTCCTCCTGCTCGCGCCGCCGCCCCAGCGACCGCTCGATCTCCTGGAGCGCCGCCAGCAGTTCCGACGGCCCCAGGCTGGTGGCGATCTCGACCGCCGCGTTGAGGTACTTGGCCTGCTTGGGCGGCCCGCCCACCGGCTCGGTCTCGACGAACTGCGATACGCGCCGGACCTCGACGCCGGCCAACTGGTCGATCGCCTTCAGGGCCATCAGCATGGTCCACCCGCGGTCGCCAAGGTTCGATCCCAGCGCAATGTAAGCGATCGTTTCCGGCATCCGCTTCAGCCTACACAAGGCAATTCGGCCAAACCACGGTTTTTCGCGTTGGGCCTGCCCCGCCCGGTCCTTCCTTTAGGGTCCGTCACGAAATAACCTGAGCAAGCCAGTCTTGGTGGCACAGCTTTCCAAGCTGTGCAGCACAGGTCGGAGACCTGTGCCACCTGGGAAACGTGAACAAGTTATTTCGTGACGGCGCCTTACACTCCGAAGGAGCCGTCGGCTCGACCCTTGAACCTTCCCGCTCGGCGCCCGACACTTGCCACCATGGAATACCGACTCCTTGGCCAAACGGGCGTGAAGGTCTCCAGATTGTGCTTCGGCACGATGAGCTTCGGCGGCGACGCCGACGAGGCCGCTTCGGCCGCCATGTTCCGCCGCTGCCTCGACGCGGGCATCAACTTCTTCGACACCGCCGATGTCTACTCCGCCGGACGCAGCGAGGAGATCCTCGGCCGCCTGCTGGAAGGCGTCCGCGACCGGGTGGTCCTGGCGACGAAGGTGTTCGGCGCAACCGGCGAGGGACCCAACGACCGCGGGCTGTCGCGCCGGCACATCGTGCAGGCCGTGGAGGCAAGCCTGCGCCGCCTCCGCACTGACCGCCTCGACGTGTACTACTGCCACCAGTTCGACGCCGACACGCCCATCGACGAAACGCTGCGGGCGATGGACGACCTCGTCCGGAAAGGCAAGGTGCTCTACCCGGCCGCGAGCAACTGGCCCGCCTGGCGGATCGCGAAGGCGCTGGGCGTCTCCGCCCGCCGGGGCTGGGCACGCTTCGAGTGCATCCAGCCCATGTACAACCTCGCCAAGCGCCAGGCGGAGGTGGAACTCCTGCCGCTTGCCGCCGGCGAGGGCCTGGGCGTGGCGACCTACTCGCCCCTGGGCGGCGGGCTGCTCGCCGGCAAGTACGGGCGCGGGCGCCGGCCCGCCCATGGCCGGCTGATCGACAACGCCAACTACAAGGTCCGCTACGGCGAGGAGGGGTACTTCGACGTGGCCGAGCGGTTCGTCGAGCACGCCGCCCAACGCGGCATGCACCCGGCGACGCTTGCCGTCGCGTGGGTGATGCACCACCCGGCCGTGACCGCGCCGATCATCGGCGCCCGCAACGTCGAGCAACTCGAGCCGTCGCTGGCGGCGGCAAGCGTCGCCATGACGTCGCGGTGGCGCGACGAGATTTCCGCCCTGTCGCCCACCCCGCCCCCGCCCACCGACCGCCGCGAGGAGCAGTTCGACCTGCGCACGTGAAAGCAGGCTTGCCTTCGCGGGTACTGGCACTACAATAGCATTATGCGGGCAATACGGTTCACCTGGGACGATCGGAAGGCGGCGGAGAATGCCCGGAAGCATCGCGTGTCATTCTCCGAGGCTGCCACCGTCTTCTTCGATGAAAACGCCCGCCTGTCGCATGACCCCGAACATTCACTCGGAGAGGAGCGCTTCGTTCTCCTCGGCCTGAGTTCAAGACTTCGGATACTGACCGTCTGCCATACCTGCCGTGGGAGTGACCGCGAGATTCGCCTCATCAGCGCGCGGAAGGCAACACAAACCGAATTGCGCCAATATGGGAGCTTCCTATGAGAAAAGAATACGATTTCTCCAGGTCCATCAAGAATCCCTACGCCCGGCAACTGAAGAAGCAGGTCACGCTGCGGCTGAGTCCGGAAGTGATCGCCCACTTCAAGAACCTGTCGAAGGAAACGGGCGTTCCGTACCAGAACCTCATCAACCTTTACCTCCGGGAATGTGCTCATTCGGGACGAAGGCTCCGAATGGTGTGGGCGCCAAGGGCGAAGGCAGCCCAAGCGGCGGCTCCTGGGGCACACTGAGGGCGCCGGTTGTCCCACTTCGCCACCTCCGCCAGCGCCGCCCCCGCCCACCGACCGCCGCGAGGAGCAGTTCGACATGCGCACGTGAGCGTGGGGAGGACCTTGCCCGGCGGGATCGCACCGGCCGTGACACAGGCGGCGACATCGCCTAGAATGCTGATTGCGGCGACGCCCTTAGGCCGATAGAAAACTGTCTGACTCACTGAAAGAGGCACCCGGATGTCTGAACGCCTGATCATCGACAACTTCGCCGGTCTCAAACACGTCGAAATCGACTTGAAGAAGATCAACGTCTTCATCGGCCCCCAGGCCACCGGCAAGAGCGTCACGGCGAAGCTGGCGTATTTCTTCAAACGCTTGCCCAGTGAGATTCTCATCCATTCGATGCAGAAGGAAGCTAAGGCCTTCCGAGACGAACAGATAGAGAAGTTCTGTCAGTTTTTCCCATTGAGGTCCCTTTCTGATACGCCCTTCACGATTGGGTATTACTGCGGAGAGGAATTCGCAGAAGTCTCTGGCGCCAGAAATGGTTCGCCTTTGGGGATCGGATTCCGGTTCTCTGGCTCTTACGATGATCTGGCCACCAAGTTTTCTGAACTTATGAGACCATCTTCGCCGGGCGCGACCCACGAGGACCGGGTAGACGAACGGCTCAAGGCCTACCTGCAAGCACGAAGCTATTTTTCTGATCTAGCTTCAGGCAGACATCTATCGGGATTCAATCTGGAACAGTTGTTTGTGCCTTCAGGTCGATCTTTTTTTGCGTTCCTTCTCCGTCGAGTTTTCAGCGTACTCTCTGCAGAAGGAACTCTCGATCCTTTCATTGTCGAATTCGGCCGTCAGTATGAGAGTAGCAAAGAGATGTGGTGGGCAACAGAGACAAATGCCAGGGATTGGAGACAACGCAAGTACCCCGAACTGGTATCGCTTGTGAACGAGATCGTGGGAGCGGAGTACGTCCGAGAAGGTGCCGAGGACTTCGTGAGGACAGGCGATGGGCGCCTGGTACAGTTGACCAATGCTTCTTCTGCACAGCAAGAGGCCTTGCCGCTGACTATGGTTTTGGCGGTTGCTGGTTACACAAACCCCATAGATACTTATATCGAGAACACTAACACATGTTATATAGAGGAGCCCGAAGCTCACCTCTATCCCAACACTCAGAAACTCGTTGTCGAGTTGGTCTCGGTCGTCTTCAATTCAAGGGACAAGCGGTATCAGTTCCTCATCACCACCCACAGCCCCTACATCCTGACGGCGTTCAACAACCTGATGGAGGCGGGGAAGATTGCCGAGGAGTTGGCCGGCAATGCCGACGCTCTGAAGAAACTTCACGCCATCGTGCCCGCCTCGCGAATCATCTCGCCCAAGGACGTAGCCGCGTACTACTTCGACAAGGGCGGGGCCGAGTCGATCATCGACGAAGAGGGCTTGATCCGGTTCGACCAGATCGACTCCGTTTCTGAGGACATATCGATCCAGTTCGGCAAGTTGCTCGACATCGAGGTCCGGCGATGAGGGACTTCGGGGATTGCCAGGAAATCCGCCGAGACGAGGAAATCTCCAAGAGCGAGAAGCGGTGTCGGTTCGTTCTGCTTAACCCCGGCAGAAATCCGGTCAAGGTCATCAAGGTTGACGGTTGCGCCATCACGGATGGAAAACGGTGCGACTGGTTGTTCGTGCCCCAGAGAAAGGCTGCGGAAGTCTACGTCGAACTGAAGGGATCGGATATCTCCCACGCCCTGGAGCAACTCGAGGAGACAATACGAAAGCTTTCCCCGAAGCGCAACGACGCCGGCAGGCACGCC
>CAYWTX010000699.1:0-5216 GCA_964461295.1 uncultured Planctomycetaceae bacterium
CATGAAGAAGCAGACGAAACTGGAACGGGCGCTCGCGACAGGCGAGATCGTGAGCATGGAGCCGCTCAAGGGCAGTGCGAAGGCCCCGGCCGTAGAGCCGAAGGCCACAGTGCCGCCGCCCCCCGCGCCGAAGGCCCCGCCCACAGTACCCCCGCCGCCGGTCCAGCCAATCACTTGCCCCGATTGCGGGCGGCCGTGCAAAAGCAAACTCGCTTTGGCGATTCACGCGGGGTTCGCTCACAAGGCGGGCGGAGCCAAGGCGAAGGCGGCGACACTCCCGCCCGCGAAGGTCGAGAAGCCGGTAGCCGACACCGGCCTCTACAGCGTGCTCGTGCCCGCTGAGAACGTCGCCGAGATCGTCACGGTGTTGACGCGGGCGGGGGTCCGGGAGATTCGGGTAGTGAAGCAGTAGGCAGTTGACGGAGTAAGTGAAGGCCCCCGGTTGGGACGGTCCAACCGGGGGTCTTCTATAGGGTTCCCCAACTCACACTTATGCCTGTCGGGTCCGTACCATCTCCGCGAGCCGCTGAGGGTAAGGAAGGCCACACACACTAATCTCGACTCCGGTGCTCGCGGCGGTCGAGATTCCGATATCCCCGCAATCGAACAGCCGCTGGAACACTCCCTGCTCAACGGTTATCTCCCGCACATTGTGATGGCGAACCTCGACCGTCCGCTTGGACAGTATTCCCTTCCGCAGGATAACGCGGGTCTCAGTGATGATGAGCGTTGTATTCCGGCACTCAAGCCACATCGCCAACAGAATTGCTAGACCTATACCGACGGGGGACAACAGGCAACAGAAGGCGAAGGCGACGGGCGAGCCGCGGATTAAGGAGGGATGGACCTTGATAAGTTCGCGGTCAGTCTGCGAGCTTCTTGAAGCTCCCGACTCTGCTGGAGTCGGGGGCGGCGCGACCGCTGTAACCACGGCCCCGGTTGCGGGGACGACTGCGACGTTCCCGCACTCAGGGCAACGCTCGGCTTGCCCCGCCATCGAATCCGGTGACGCCATCGGCGTCTGGCACTTCGGGCACCCGTAGTAGATCATCGTCCGTCCTTTCCCGCAAGTGACCCGGTTCCGCCCGCACCACGCCCCGCAGACTACCGCCCCTTGTCCCGGCCGTCAATCACTCGCATTCATTCCGGCTACTTCTTCATCGGCGGCTTGCCCACCTGCTTCAGCTTCTCGTTAAGAGCTTCTTGCCTCTTCCTGAGCAGGTCGGGCTGGACAAAGTAAAAGTTGAAGAGGCCCTCAAGCGTATCAAGCAGCCAGTCGGCCTCGCCCGGCTCCACCTCCACGATTTCCCCGGTCTGTTTGCTCTTCATCGGGTGAGCGGCGAAATTCCCGATGTTCCTGATCCCGTCTATCGCCTCGGCGAGATAGACAGGCAGCGCCTTCGCATCGAGTACCTCTTGTATCTCCTCCGACAGGTTGCCCTGCTTCACCTTGGCCTGTTCGCGCAACAGATGCTGCACGCACCGGCGGCTGAGAGCTGCGCTGGCTTTCGGGCTGTCCGCCACCACGAGACATGCCTCCGAGTAGTCCGCGGCGAACTGTAGGGGGACCGATGGCGAGAGTCCCGCTCTGCTAGCCACCTTGGGGTGAACTAATAGTCTGTACCCTATGTCGTAACCACCCGGACCCTGGTCATACCTGCGCAGTTCAAGAATCAGCCCATTGCACTCAGGACAGGTCTTGCCGGCGATCTTCCACCAGGCTTCCTGGTGCGACGTTATAGGTGTCTCTTGCCAAACCTCATGGATAGCGACGCAGCAATGCGGGCATTTCATCGCATGACTCCTGTTCTCAACTACGCCGTTCCGCCTTCACCACGGCGACACACTACCGCCCCCGCGCCGCCGTATCAAGACCCCGCCCGGCTGGCCTGTAGGGGTGCCGGGGGTGTCGCTAGGGGCACGATTGACCGTGAGGCTGGCCGATTCCCTACCAGATTCACGGTTGCCCCCTTGCGTGTCCCTGTGGGCGCTGTAGGATGGTCGGCCATGATCTACTACGGTTGCCCCAAGTGTAGAGGCTCAATGGGTTCGCCGGATTCGATGGCGGGTCAGGCCGAGACGTGCCCCAATTGTGGGAACCTGTGCGTTGTACCGGCTCCGCCGGTGGGCAGCGCTCAGCCGCCAGTGGTGGTCCCGGTCGGGCTGCCCAAGGTCAAGGTCCTGGTTGTCGCTGCACTCATCCTGGTCGTGTGCCTGGCCGCCGGGGCGGCGTGGTTGGAGAACGGCACGCTGCGGGCACAGGTGGAGAGCCAGAGGAAGCAACTCGCGGATGGTCAGAAACAACGTGCCGACCTGGAGGACCGGCTGAAACTGTTGCAGGGAGAGAACGCGAAGCTGGCGGCGGTCCTAGTGCCGGCGTTGCCGGAAGCCAACGAAATCATCAATCGCACCCTCTGTATGTCCAACCTCAGCAGCATCAAGGCGGGGATCATGATCTACAAAGGCTCGCACGGCAACAAGTGGCCGGCGAACTTCATGGCGGACCTAACAGCCGACGGCCAACCGGCCACACTGTTCCGCTGCCCATCGGCGAAGCAGGGCCGCAAGTGCGACTACTTCTACCTACTGCCCAACAACAACGAGCCGAACAGTATCGCCGTGTGCGACCTGGCCGGTAACCACTTCGACCTGTCCGGCAACCACAAGGGCAAGCGAGCCGTGCTGTACGTCGGCGGGAACGTCAGATTGCTGACGGAGGCCGAGTTCCAGGCCGAGTTGGCCAAGCCGGGGAACGCGGCCTTCGCCGCAGCCCTCCGCGCGGCAGAGGGGCCGTAGATTCGGCAGAGCCTATACGACCGCCGTTACTACTCAATCACGCCGCCGGAAATAGAACGGGGCCGCCGTGACACCGCGTCGCGACGACCCCGACACCCGGCAAGGTGTTTCACTCAATAGAAACGGCCCGCTGCGCTGGATCAGCGGGCCGTCTTATCGTGGATGGCGCAAACCCTACGCCGGGCCGCACCACGTCACGTTCATATCTGTCTATGCGTTCGCGACCGCCTCAGCAACCGCGTCATTGAAGGCCCTCGCAACCGTCGCCACGTCCATATCGACCAAGCCAAGCCGCTCGCGAACGATCTTCGCGATCAGGTTCAAATCGAGGGACTCGACAATGGCCGGAACCAAACTTTTCACGAGTTGTGCCACGTCGATTTCGTCGCCCTCGCCCAATTCGCGACCGTCAGGTTCGATGAAAGTAACTCGATGGCCGTCGCCGCTCTTCTCGATGTAACAGCGAGTGCCGGTGTCATCGTCCAGGGACTTAGTGAACTCCACGGCCCCCGTTGGCATACCCGCGGCGCGTGCGGCGTATTCATCTTCGGCGTCAAGCCATCGCTTGAATTCCATAATGTCCATGTGTAGTGCTCCTTGGCTAGTACGCCGCTCTGGCGCCCGGCCACGGCGCTTCCGCAAGGTCACGGCCGATGAACGTCACGCTCAGCCGGTCAGTCGCCGCGCCGCCGGTGTACTGCATGGCGACGTAGCGCCGGACCTTCGGCAGTTCCACGGCCACAACCAGGTCAGAGGCAATCAGCGCGATAGCGTTACCGCTCACGGTCAGGGCGCTGGCGGCCGTGCCGTCGTCCAGCCGGGCCGACAGGCTATCGGCGTCAGACGTGATAGCGACCTGCTTTGTGTTTGTGGTTTCGGTCTGGCGAGTGCCGGACACAATGAACGTATCGGAAGTGGACGTGAAGAATTCCACGTTGCCGATACCCGCATCCGAATACTGATACGTGATAACGGCCGTGGCGCTCTCCACCGTGCCAAGGTCCACGATGGACGTTACCAGGTCCGAAGTGTTCGCGGTCAGGGCGTTGTTCGCGCCGCAGCGAATCACGTTTGATGACAGGTTCTTCATAGCTTGATTCTCCTGAAAGAGAAGCGGGCCGGGGCGGTGGTGGACCGTAAAGGCGACGACCGCCCCGGCTCCGATTCTCAATTAGAACGTCTGAATGCCCTTGATCACGACGAACGCTTCGGGGCTGATCGGCTGGGCCGCGAACTTCTGCACGACCTTGATCCAGAGCTGATCCTTCTCAAAGGATTCGCCGCCCTGGGAAGTGCTCTCAATGCGCATGCGCCCGTACGCAACTCCGAACCGATCCCACTGGCCCGCCAGCATGAACGTTTCGTCGGCACTCGGCCGGTTGGTGATGGCGATTTCAGTTGTGTCGAAGACAGGGCGGCCGAACAGGTTGCCCGCCTGCGTAAGCGACAGGCCGTAGCCGCCGATGGCGTCATTGGGCTGCCACAAATTTCGCCCGTTGCCGTCCTTGAGTTGCACCAAATCCTTGAGCGTTCGCGGGGAGCAGACCCAGGCAGTGAGCCGGGCATTCTGCGCCCGCAACTGGTACTCCGCGTCCACGAGGTTGCCGAAGTCAATCGACCCGCTCAAGTCGGTGTTCAAAATTCCGGGGTTGCGGTACAAACCCAACGGCTCGCCGCCGCCAGTTCCATCAAACGCGCACCGGTCCTGTTCAAGCGCGAGTTCGGCGGTGATTTCGTCGGTGATGATCGCGTCGGCCTGGTCGCCCGATTCGTCCAGAAGGTCACGCGACATCTTGTACAAGCAACTCGCCTTGGAAAGCTGCGCGGTGTTCCGCTTGAAGTCAATCGACGTATCCTCCGACATGGAAGCGTTCTCGGCGGTGCCCCAAGTGACGGTCGCGCCGTTGCCGACGCGATTCAGAATCAGAGCGCCCTTGACGTCGGTGAAGGTGCGAATGTTTGGCAGGCTCGCCAAGATCGAACGCTCCCGCAGGCGGCCGATGACCCCGGCGACGAAGGTATCAGGCACAAGGAAGCCGCCAGCCGTGCCGGCAGACGCCGACAGGGCCTTGGCGATTCGCTGTTCCTCTTCGGCCTTCGTCCAGTCGCCGAGAACGACGCCCTTCAAATACTTGGAAATGCTGAAACGTTCCTTCTCGACTTGAATGTCCGCCGGGTCCGCGTAAGCCTGCCGACGGCCCTTCTCGACCGTGACCTTCACGCTCCTACGCGCAGCCTCCACCAAATCCGCCAAATCACTTTTGCTGATTAACACTGGAAGAATCCCCCAAACCTATCCGCATGGAAGCGGACGTTTCATTCTGTCTGCCTGGGAGTTGCCGCGAAACGCTCGCGAGAACTCCAACTGCAATCTCGCGACCGTGCGGCATGAGATATGCTCATCGCCGTCGGGCTGGCTC
>CAYWTX010000700.1:0-30005 GCA_964461295.1 uncultured Planctomycetaceae bacterium
CTGCGCTGGGACCCGGCGGCGGAACAGTTCGCGGGCGACGAGGAAGCGAACCGGATGCTCTCGCGCGCGATGCGCGAGCCGTGGCGACTGTGACCACGGACAGTTGAGGATGGCTGGATTTGTGTAACGCTCCACAAGTAACGGCTAGCGGCGTCATCCGTGTGGGCCGTACAATAGGGTTGAAAGGAAGACGACGATGACATATTTGCGTTTGTTGATCGCCCTGTCCGCTCTGGTTGTCTTGTGCCGCGTTGGGATGCCGCAAGCTTCGAGCGATGGGCGGGCTTCGCGGGGCCTGGCGTCAGAGGACCGACCTGCTTCGGCGCCCGTACGCGCCCTGACCTGGCAGACCAGCGACACGTCGGTCACGCTGCTCGATGCCGGCAAGATGGTCTGGCAGCACGTGCATGATCCCAACACGGGCAAACCCTATATGCGATTCGGCCTTCTGGACGGCACGGAGTTGACGCGCCCGTGTCCGCTGCCAAAGGGCTACAAACCATCGGATCACCCTTGGCACCGAGCGCTCTGGTGGTCGTGGAAGTTCATCGACGGCGTGAACGTCTGGGAGAAGAACGAGAAGGGAACGTTCGCCGGCAAGGCCCAGGTGCGGCACCAAGACGATGGTGCGGCCGTCATCACGATGAAGGTGGTCCACGGCCCTGACGGCGGGCCGGCTCTCGTCAACGAGAACCGCGCCGTTTCAGTCGGCGCGCCGGACGCGGCCGGGCAGTACCTGGTCGAATGGGAGGCCGTCTTCGCGCCCGCGGGCGAGAAGAACGTGGTGTTCCAGAAGAACTTCTACGGCGGGTTTGCCTGGCGCGGCGCCGGCGAAATGGCCCGCAAGCCGTGGCAGTTCTTCGACCACGACGGACGAAAGGACGGCCAGATCGACCGCCAGAAGGCGCGATGGGTTGCGATGACCGGCAAGATGGCCAACGGGCGGGAAGTCTGCATCGCGATCTTCGACCACCCCTCCAACCCACGGCATCCCGCGCCGTGGTGCGTCATCAACAGCATGCCTTACTTCAATCCAGCCTTCACCGGCGCGGAAGACTACACCCTCAAGGCTGGGACAAACCTTACGCTGCGATACGGTGTTCTAGTATCGCCTGGCAAGCTGGACGCGGCCGCCGTCGAACAGCATTGGAAGACCTATGCGGAGAGGAAGCCGAAAGATGGGAAGCCTGAGTAGACGCCGGTTCCTGAAGGGCGCGGCCGCGGCCGCCGGGTCGGCCATCGCGTTCCCGACCATCGTATCGGCCTCGGCCTTGGGCAAGGACGGAGCCGTCCCGCCGAGCGATCGCGTCGCGCTCGGTTACATCGGCCTGGGGCCGCGCGGCATGATGGATCTTCGCGAGCAGATGGGCGTCTCGGGGGCCCAACTCGTGGCGGTGTGCGATGTCTGGAAGAACCGCCGAGATCGCGCCAAGCAGATGGTGGACCAGCACTACCGCAATGCCGACTGCAAGGCGTACGTGGATTTCCGTGACCTGCTGGCCCGCCCTGACATCGACGCCGTCGGCATAGCCTCTCCCGACCACTGGCACGTCCCGATGACGATCCTGGCGGCCCAGGCCGGCAAGGACGTGTCTTGTGAGAAGCCGTTGGGCATCAGCGTGGCGGAAGACCTGGCTTGCCGGGACGTGATCAAACGACACGCACGCGTGTTCCAGTACGGCACCGAGGCGAGGTCCAACCCGCGAAGGCGAGAGGCGTGCGAGATCGTCCGAAGCGGCGCGCTGGGGACGATCCGCGAAGTCCACGTCTTCGCGCCCAACAGCAATCCCGGCGGGTCGCTGGCGCCTAAACCCGTCCCAAGCGACCTGGACTACGACCTCTGGTTGGGGCCGGCGCCGTGGCGGCCTTACAGCGGCTGCCCCAATGGTGGCGATGGTTGGTTCCACGTGCGCGACTACGCCCTGGGGTTCATCGCCGGCTGGGCCGCCCATCCGCTGGACCTGATGGTTTGGGCCTACGACATCCACAAGACCGGCCCCTGGGAAGTCGAAGGCACCGGCAAGATCGACACGCGCGGCTGCAATGATGCGGTCTACGACTGGGACGTGCGGTTCGCGCTGGCCAACGGCGTTCGCATGACGCTTCGCACGAATGGCTCGCCGGGTGCGGCGCCCCACTCCTGCTGTTCGCGGCTGAACAGCGACTATGTCTTGTTCGTCGGCGAGCGCGGGTGGATCGCCTTCGGCTATTACTGCAATGCGCAAGCCGATCCGCCGGAGTTGCTTCGCGAGCCGCGAAACGTCCGCCTGACCGAGAGTCGCGGGCAGGAGGACAACTTCATCCAGTGCGTCCGCACGCGCCGGACTCCGGTCAGTCCCATCGACGACGCCGTGAACAGCGACCTGATCAGCCAGGTCGCCGATATCGCCATTCGCAGCGGGCGCAAGATCAAATGGGACCCGCTCAAGGGCGAGGTCATCGGCGACGCCGAGGCCGCCCGCCTGTGCAACCGGGCCACGCGGGCCCCCTGGCGGGCATAGGTTGACTTCCGCCTGTCAAGCGGTCAGGGCTGTCGCCCGATTGAGCCCTGGAACATTCGCATTGGGATATGGTTTATCGGAAAGGAAGGTTTACGATGTCGCAAGACGCTCGGAGCAACAACTTGTTCTCACCTTCTGCCGCCTGGTCCCGTCGTAAGGTCCTGAAGGCGGGCGCGGTGGCGGCTGGCGTGATCGCAGGCGGCCTGGGCCGCGTGGCTGTCGCAGGCCCCCCCGGCGGGCAGGAGGCGGACGCCAAGAAGCCGTTCTCGCTGCGCCATGTCCTTGCCTCCAGCATGTACGAGAAAGGCATCGAGATCGAGCGAATCCTGCCGGAGGTACGCAAGACCGGGATGGAAGCCCTCGACGTCTGGGCGCAGAATTGGGTGCCCCATCGAGACCAGATCGAGAAGATGGGGCACGACAAGTTCCTGAAGCTGCTTGAGGAAAACCGGGCCCGGCTGGCGAGCGTGAGCTGCTACCGCCTCGGGCCGTTCGGCCTGAAGGACGAGCTGCCCGTCATCAAGAAACTCGGCGGAGACCTGGCCATCGCCGGTTCGGCGGGCGGCGGCAAGGACGTGAAGGAGGCCGTCAAGGCCTTCGTGGACAAACTCCAGCCCACCGTCGAGCTTGGCGAGAAGCTCGGCGTCACCATCGGCATCGAGAACCACGGCGGGTCGCTGCTATCCAGCCCCGACTCCATCCGGTACTTCGCGGAGTTCGCCAAGTCGCCTCGCCTGGGCCTGGTCTTCGCGCCGTACCACCTCCCGCAGGATCCCAAGGTCCTTGGCGACCTGATCCGGGAGGTGGGCCGCAAGATCGCCCACATCTACCTGTGGCAGAAGGCCAGCGCCCCAAAGGGCGCCAAGGCCGAGCCGATCCATCAGCTCCCCGGCTTCGGCACGCTGGACTTTGTGCCCGTCATCGCCGCGCTGAAGGCGGCAAACTACACGGGTTGGAGCGAGGTCTTCATGCACGGCAAGGTCGCCGGCACCTTGGAGGAGATCACCGCCGTAGTGACGCGCTCCCGCAAGCACATCGACGAGTGCGTGGCGAAGGTTTGACCCAGGTTGCCCGCGACGACTACTCGATCGGCTTCATGGCCGGCACGGGCGTCCACTCGCTGGACATAGCGCAGTGGGGCAACGGCACGGACCGCACCGGGCCGGTCGCCGCCAAGGGCAACGGCGTCGACGCCAGCCCGAAGTTGCTGCTGAAGGTGCAGCGCCACCCGAATGAGACGCGGCTGGTCCGGTCCGACAACCACGCCCTGCACTTTCTGGACTGCGTCCGCACTCGCCGGCAGACCATCGCACCGGCCGAGGTCGCCCACCGCTCGACCACCCTCTGCCATTTGGGTTACATCGCCTGCCGCTTGAACACCAGGCTGCGATGGAACCCGGCGACGGAGCAGTTCCCGGGTGACGACGAGGCGAACCGGATGCTGCACGGCGCGTTGCGCGAGCCGTGGCGACTGTAATCGACGCTACATCTTGCAGTATGGGTGCTATTCTGTATAATCAGAACTTAGGAGCGACAATGCAGGAATGCGTGTTTCCCTCTGCAATGCTGTTCGCGCACTGAACAATCCAGTGGCAAGGCGCTGGCTGGATATACTGGCAATGGCCTTCTGCGCTTGGATGATTCTCCTCGCCACACTACCCGCTATCGAATTGGCGAAAGAGGGCATTGTTCGGTTGCTGGAAGGGTTCTGTCTTAACCTCCCAGGTCCAAAGACGTTGCAGTGGCTCGTACTTTTGTCCTCATTGACCCTCGCGTCTGCGGGGGCGCTGATTCCGTTAGCAATGTCCGGAGGGCTGCATCGCGGGCATTTAAGGCATCTGCACCGCTTTCCCCCCACCTGGATGGCCGCCGTCCTAGTCATACTCACAATATCAGTTTATCCCCCACGAACAATAGACTCTCCGGATTGGGCATTTAGTTGCCTTGGGAGCCTTGTGATCCTCACGGTGGCTGCGGCATTGGCCATGCTGGTTGTCGTCAGCCCTTGGACCCAATTCCATGGCTGGCTCGAACGCACAGCGTCTCGCAAGGAACCCTCTCGTGAACCAGTTCATCCTCAACAGACCCTTACGGATGATCCCGAGACAATCTTGGCGTGGCTCAACACGGACGATGCTGTCACGAAACCAGCGGATGACCGCTTTGGTGCAGACCGCCTCGCGCTCCATCTAGCGGAAGTTCTACAGAGCGGCGCTGCCCGAAGAGTGGGGCTCCTCGGCCCGTGGGGTGCCGGCAAGACAACCGTGCTGACGCTGGTCGAACACTATATCGGGGAACACCATTCCGGCAAGAACGAACCACGCATCATCTCCTGCAGAGTCAATGCATGGGGGTTCCTCAAAGACTCGGCCCCTGCTTTAGTCCTTCGGACGGCTCTGATTGAGTTGAAGAAGCATGTGGACTGTTTAGCCCTCCAGAACGTCCCTGCGCGGTATAGCCAGGCTGCCAAGGCCATCGGAGGGAATCTAGTGGAGGCGGCCCTTTCCATGGTGTCAGCCCCAGACCCCGTTGAACAACTTCGTCGTATGGCTGTTCCCCTTGAGGCAATAAATGCACGGTTACTTATAATCGTTGAAGATGTGGACCGGAATCAGTTATCGGGAACGCCCCCCGCACACTTGGAGTTGGAGTCTTTGCTCGACGATATGCGTGATGTCCCTAGACTTTCGTTCGTGATTTCGCTCAGCTTGGGTGAGAGATGATCCAATTCGATTTCAAAAGGCTTCTTGACCTGGAATTCGAGGTGCCACCTCTGGACTCAGGCTTGACGTGGAGAACGATAAGAAGCATTTTCCGCCGTTGCGAACAATTCTCTACCGATAGTGGGGACATTTCCCCCGAGAGGAACGAGAGCCCCGACCCTTTCCACTTTGAGGATCCTGTAGTCATCTATTTCGTGTCCGAACTGTCTATTGTACCGAGCGCGCTCATTCACCTTCTGCAGCGCCCACGCATACTTAAGAGCGCTCTCAGGCGCACCTGGGTTGCATGGCAGACACTACATGGCGAGGTGAGCCTTCGTGACCTGCTGGTGTGGTCCACTATAGTCACCGTGGACTCGGCGGCATCTTCATTCGTCCGCGAGGCGCGTCATCTTCTTGTCGGAGAGAAAGAGGACTCAAGGAAGGAGGCGGAGAAGTTGTGGGGGGAGCTACGTACTGCCGCCGCCCAAGATGCCAAGACCGCCCTGTGGACTTTAGTACAGTATCTTCTTCCTCCGGCATCAAGGCAATCTATTTCGAAACCCCAAGGAGTAAAGAGCGATCGACACTGGATTAGAACGGTAAGTGGGTTCATGGCCGCCGATGCCGTTCGCGACCAGACCGTTCTCCACGACTTTCTCGCTTTCAAGACAGGAGGCAACTCCGAACCTCTAGTAAACGGGTTGTTCGATAGCCGGTACGGCGATGCATTCGAGACGCTTTATGAGGCGCGTCTAAGCGATAGAGTCGCGATGGGAGTCGAAGAGGCAATGGATTTGGCAACCTTGGTTTTCCGTAACCTCCGTGAAACAGGCGTGTCGGCAACATTGGATAGAGCACCGGGCGTCTTTTCGCTCTGGCGAGTCATGAAAAAGGGAGAACGTCATTACGACAGAGATGCATATGCGACTTGGGTTGCGGCGGAAATTACTGCGGCGGCCCTCGTGGGCATGAAACTTGCGACGGAAATAGAGTATTACTGGGCCGGTAAGTATACCCCCGCCGAAGGAGAGGCATCCGCGACTGTCCGCCAACATGTAATCCAGTGGGCGGAACACAACCTCTCCGCGGGTCTGCTAACGCAAGTACTTAGTGCCGAACACCCATACCTGCTTCGCCATTTCGTGCTTGGGCCCCCAAGGGAGAATCTGGTGCCAGAGCCGCAATGGTCGCTCTGGGGCATGCTACGAAGGTTGCTCCCGGCTGCTCTGGAAGCAAACCCCTCGCTGATGCTCCCCCAGATCGTGCTCCTATTTTCTGATTCCTCCACGAGGATAACCTCCGAAGGACTTGAGGAGATCCACCGGATCAAACGTGACTGGTTGTTGACCCTCTTTGTTGATTTGGAGACTATATCTCAGTTTGTGTCGGCTCTCCTTGCGAAGGCCGATTCGTTGCCCCCCTGGCCATCACAGCACACTGTATTTATGGAGCCGCTCCTGCGCGAGTTGCGCCAGTGGCGGAGCGAGGGCCTAACGGGCGCATGATGCACGTTGGTTTTGACGTACGTCCAATCTGACGTACGTCTGTACGGGTTTTACCGTGAACCACGGTTGAAGGAGCGACGGATGTTCAGCAGAAGATCCCTATTTCTTCTTGTGATTTCGGCCTTCCTCTCCGGAGGGGCCATCGCCCAGGAAGCCACTCCCGTGAAGCTCGACAACCCCTTCTTCGCCATGGAAACCAACTTCCGCGACAGGGAGTACAAGGCCGCGGACAAGCAGGCCGAACTGCTGGCCGATCTGGGCTACGCCGGCGGCGACCAGATGGGCCTGGGCGGCATCGCCGAGCGGCTCAAGGCGTACGACGCGAAGAAGCTCAAGCTCTTCGGCTGCTACGTCGCCGTGACGCTCGATCCGCGCAAAGACCCGCTGCCGCCGGCGCAGACCAAGGAAGCCATTGCGGCCCTCAAGGGCCGCGACGCGGTGCTTTGGCTCGCCCTGCAAAGCCCCAGGTTCAAGCCCTCCGATCCCAACGGCGACGAGCTGGCCGTGAAGTTCCTGCGGGAGTTGGCCGACGCGGCCGCCCCGGCCGGCGTGGGAATCGCGATCTATCCGCATTCGGGCATGTGGGTGGAGCGACTGGAGGACGCGGTGCGCCTGGCGAAGAAGGCCGACCGCAAGAACGTCGGTGCGACGTTCAACCTGGCCCACTGGCTGAACGTCACGGGCGGCAAGCAGAACCTCAAGGTCCTGCTGAAGGAGGCCGCGCCGGTCCTGACGCGAGTGACGATCAACGGCGCCGACGAGGGCGGCAAGGGCTGGGGCAAACTCATCCAGACGCTCGACAGCGGCAGTTACGACGTGACGAAGGTGCTGGCCGTGCTGAAGGAGATCGACTACGCCGGGCCGATCGGGCTCCAGGGGTACGGCATCGCGGGCGACTCGAGAGACAAGCTCTCGCGATCGATGGAGGCGTGGAAGAAGATGCGGGCCGGGGAACCGGTCACTAAAGTGACCAGCCCTCAGAGAACCAGGACCGAGACGGGGCGACTCGACCTGTTCAAGAGCGGCGACTTCAGCGCGTTCAAGGGCAACGTGGCGGGCTGGAAGATCGTCGGCGACGTGAGCCTGGACCCCAAGGACGACAAGAAGCTCGTGGCGAAGGACGGCAACGGCGTCGCCTTCAACGGCCCGGCCAGGACGCGGGACGTGGTCACCAATCGCGATTTCGGCGACTGCGTGCTACACGCGGAGTTCGCGGTGGCCAAGGCGGGCAACAGCGGGCTGTACTTCATGGGGCGGTACGAACTCCAGATCTACGACAGCTTCGGCGTGGCCAAGGACAAGTACGCCGGTCTCGAGTGTGGCGGCATCTATCCGCGCACGGTCGGCGGGCCGACAGGCTTCTCGCCGAAGGTGAACGCGTCGAAGAAGCCCGGCGAGTGGCAGAGTTTCGACGTGACCTTCCGCGCCCCGCGGTTCGACGAAGCCGGCAAGAAGACCGCCAACGCGTGCTTCGTCAAGGTGACGCACAACGGCCAGGTGATCCACGAGAACGTGGAGCTAACCGGCCCGACGGCCGGGGCGATGGCGAACGACGAGAAGCCGGCCGGGCCGCTGCGCATCCAGGGCGACCACGGGCCGGTGGCGTTTCGAAATGTATGGATTGAACCCGCCACAGGCAGGTGAAGAACAAGAGCGAGCGACGGACGCCCGGCGCCGAATTCCAAACGTCGAGATGGAAAGGAACTGTCGCGTGTTGGAGCCCCGAAGTTCGACGTTGGGCGTTGGACGTTTCTGTGCTCTGCTGCCTGTTGTCGGTCCTGAGCTTGTCGCTCCTACTCTGTGGCCTTGCCGTCGGCGTCCACGGTGGCACCAACGCCACAACCATGGCTCCCATCACTCGTTTCGACATGCCCAGCTCCTTTCGGCAGTCCGGTCCTGGTGGCACCGTCCGCCGCATGGCGGGCAGCTTCCACGCTTGTTCGTCCTGTCACCATAGTAGGGAGTCCGTGAAGCTTCGATGAGGAACATGGCGCGACCTCGGTACAAGTGCCGGATTTCGGGGTTCGCGTCGCCGTGAACGGGGGCTTCGGCGCCTGTCGCCTGCCTTTCCTGCTGCTGCCTGCTGCCTTTCTCACGCCGCCGCTTCCTCACATCCGCCCTTTGTGCGCTCGCTCGCGAACCGTGGACAATGCGGACCCGCATTGCGTATGATCCGGCGATGACACCCGCGGCCCCGGTCCGTGACGACACATCCTCCCTGATCGACCGCATGCGCGAACAAGTCCTCGCGGCCGACAACACGCACTGCTTCGTCGAGCGCGAAGACATCCTGGCCCGCTGCGCCGAGGCATGGCGGGGCCTGCCTCAACCGGAGCGTTACACTCGCGCGCTGGCAACCTTGCTCGACGGCCTTTCGACGCCCATCGAGGACGACGACGTCTTCCTCGGCCGCATGGTGGAAGGCGCACCCCGCTGGCAGCTTAAGGGAATCGCGGGCGGCGGGTCCTCGCATCCGGCCGACCCATTCGGCATCGCCGGCCGCATGCGCGGCCACATGACGCTGGACTACGGCGCCCTGCTGCGTGAAGGCCTGCGGGGCATCGCCGAGCAGTGCGCCCTCAGCGCTGAAGGTTCAGGCGGCGCCGAGGCCCGAGCATTCGCCGGCAGGCTCGGGGAATGCGTCGCCGCCGTGTGCCGCTTCGCCGAGCGATTCGCCCATGCCGCCCGCCTGCGGGCGAGCCATGTCGAGGGTCCGGCCCGCGACCGGCTGACGCTCGCCGCCGAGGCATTGGGGCACGTCCCCGCGCATTCGCCTCGCAGCTTCTTCGAAGCGCTGCAGTCCATCTGGCTGGTGCACTTGGTGATGAGTTGCATCGTCGGCGGGCGCGACTTCGCCTTCGGTCGGTTCGACCAGTACCTCCTGCCGTTCTACCGCCGCGACGTGGGCGACTGCACGCTGACGCGGGAGCAGGCCGTCGGTCTGCTGGCATGTTTCTTCGTGAAGACGAACGTACTGAGCGGCACGGCCTCGTTTGCCCACAAGCCCAAACCCGTCCCGTGCGCCGCCAGCAAACAGTACCTCGTGCTGGGCGGCACGGCGCCTGACGGTGCGCCCGTCGAGAACGAACTGAGCCTGGCCGTGCTGCGTGCGGCGATGCTAGTCCGCTTGCCTGAGCCGGACCTCTTCATCCGCTACAGTCCGCGCAGCGGCCCGGCATGGAAACGAGCCGTCGCCCAGGCGGTCTCCGCCCTCCAGGGGCAGGTTCAGATCATCCACGATGAACTCGCCGTCGGCGGCCTCGTCCGCTCCGGTGTTCCTGAGGACAGGGCGTGGGACTTTACGGCCTCGGGATGCTGCCGGCCGGACTTCCCGGGCCAACAGAGCCACGAGCGTTACCACAACGCTGTGGGGTGGTTGGTTCGCGCGTTGGCCTACGGCCCGGAAGTCGTGCAGATGCTCGGGGCGGTGCCCGAATCGATGGACCGCATCCTGGCCGAGTTCCAGGAGATCGCCCGACAGGAGATGGCCAAGTGGAAGCCGGCGGCAGGGAACGACGGCGGCTTTCACTTTGAGTCGGCCCTGCTCCGCGACTGCGTGAAGCGATGTGGCGACTTCGCCGCGGGCGGCGAAGGGCTGCACACATGCTGCCACTTCTTCGGCGGCATTGCCACCCTCGCCAACTCGCTGGCCGCGATCGACCGCGTCCTGCGACGTGGCGGACGGACAGCACTGGCCGAATTCCTTCAGGTCGTCGCTCAGGATTTCGTCGGCCACGAAACGATGGCCCAGGAACTCCGCCATCGCTACCCGAAGTTCGGCAACGACGACCCGGAGGCCGACCAGTGGGCTCGCCGCGCCGGCCTTGCCCTCGTCGCCGCGCTGCCGCCTCCGACGCACGACACCGTCTCCTACGGCGGGTTCTTCTCGCTGACCCGCCATAACGACATGGGCCGCGCCCTCCCCGCCACGCCCGACGGGCGGCGAGCCGGCCAACCGTTCAGCGAAAACCAATCTCCTGTGGTCGGGACCGACGTCCGCGGGCCGACTGCCCTGCTACGCAGTCTGGGCAACCTGCCCTTCGACCGCGCACCCGCCGGCGGACTGAACCTCCGCTTCGCGACCACGCCTTCGCCCGACTTTCTGGCAGCCATGATCGACACCTACTTCACTTCGCTGGGTGGCCTGCACGTTGGCCTGACGTTCGTTAACGCCGCCACCCTCCGCGCCGCGCGGCAGCGCCCGGCGGAGTATCGCTCCCTGGCCGTGCGAATCACAGGCTTCAGCGAGTTCTTCGTCCGCCTGTCGCCCGAGATGCAGGACGAAGTCCTCCGTCGCACCGAGCATCAGGGGTAGTTTGGGAACAGGCCGTGGTCGGGATTGGCGTCGCCGTGAACGGGGGCTTCGGCACCTGTCGCCTGCGTTTCCTGCTGTTGCCTGCTGCCTTTCTCACGCCGCCGCTTCCTCGCGCACGATCTTCACCCAGCGAGCAAGGCGCGACGTGTCGCCCTCCACCGTCTCGATGTCCTTGAGGTGGACGTGCGGCAAGCAGCCGTTGGCGCGGCAGGCGGGCAACCCCTCGCGAAGGATTCGCCGAATCCGCCCCTCGTCCCAGCCGCAGGAAACCATGTCGGCCGGGTTGGGCCGCCACGAAAATGCGTAGTCGCCGCCGATCTGCTCGGCGCACTTCCGCACGTCCGCCCGCGGCGTGACGGCGATCGACCGCAGGTTCTTCACCTGCCTCAACATGTCGATCTTCCGCGTGAGGTCCTCGCAGCAGCCGTAGTGCACCAGCCCGAAGTTCTCCGCAACCGGCATCTGGTAGCGAAGCAGGAACTCCTCGTGGAATGCCGGGCTGATCAGCGTGAACTCCTGCGCGGCCAGAAACCCCCACAACGCCTTCCGCTTCCGCGGCCCGCTGTCACGCTCCGGCCGCTCCAGTTCCTCCGCGTACGTCATCGCCTGGTTGTGCTGCGTGGCCAGCGTGTAGTGCCCGGCGTCCTCCGCCTGCTGCTGGTTGGCCAGCACGCCGTCGCGCATGAACGCCAGCAGGCGGTGCAGTTCTGCCGGCGCTTCGTACATGTCCAGCATGATCTGCTCCAGGCCGCGCAGGGCCGCCAGCGTGGTGGAAATGTCGGCCATGAAGCCGCTAAGAACCGGCGAGCGGTCGATGCAGATGGGCAGGATATCGCCGATGGCGTCGTGCATTCGCCCGGCGCGGCGGGCGGTCTCGGCCTCGTCGATCTCGTGGGGCGGGGCCGTGAGCTTGGCCATGTCCGACCACTGCTGGATGGGCGATTCCCACACGTACGACCCGCCGTGGTCGCCGGTCCTCTTGCGCTGCATCTGCACGCCCCAGGGCGACACCCACGAGCCGCCGTTCGCGCGCATCACCGCCCGCACCGTCAACCACGGCTCGAGGATGGAATCGTCGCCCACCTCGTCCTGGAAGATCCGCAGACGCAACGACCGCTCGTGCTCGCGGAGGAACGAATCCTGGCACTCCATGGCCGAATCGCCGAAGGCCTCGCGGCACCACACGTTCCACATGCCGTAGGTGGCAAGCACCGGCACGGCCGTGCGCTTCAGGGCGAAGTGCGCAGCCCATAGTTCCCGCCGCCGCTCCTGGACCGGCTTGGCTGCCAAGTCGGCATATCGCTTGGCCAGTTCCCGAAGGATCCCCGCATCGCCATTGTCGGCACCCATTCGCTCGCTCCTTTCGCAGGCGACGCAGCATGACAGGATCGGCCGCAAAGTCAATTCCCAGTAACCTTCCGGATGGCGGCCCTCTCGGCTGCCTCCACCCTGGCGACTCCCGTCTGCATCGCCTCGCCGGCCGAGCGAACGGGCTCCACCTTGCTCTTCGCGGCCACGCCACCGACCGCGTCAGCGGCCTTCATCCCAATCATGATGCAGCCGCTCAGCGCCAAGCCCAGCAGGATGAGCACGCCCGCCAGCGAAACCCGCCATCCCATGTTGTCGTTCCTTCGGCTCCGGGGCATCCCTTGCCCTGGCTGCATAATCATACCTCGGCGGCGGCCTGCGCAGGGGCCATCGGCCTCACCACGAGAGAGGAGTTACAGGGCCTGTAAGAGTTCCCGCCAACACTCCCTATCCGCAAGTCGCCCATGTTCATCAAGCTCTTTGCCGACGTGAACCAGCATCGTCCTTCGGCCCTGCTCCTGAAGGAGTACCAGCGTTGATTCAAGGAAGCCGGCAAACTCGCAGACGTATACGTTCTGCCCTGCCGCGAACTCGTGTTCGGCCAACGCGACCAGTTCCTGTCTGTCCTCGGATCGCACTCCTCCCCGAACCAGGTAGAGCAACTCCCGAATGCCCCTTTCCCTCGCGCCGGGCAAACGATCCTGCGCATCTCGCAAGGTCAAGTGCCTGTCTTTCACTTCGATGGCCATCAGGAGTCGCCCGCTGGAGTCAAAACACTCCAGGTCCGCAACGCTCCCCGACCTGCTGTCGGAGGAATTGATGTGCCGGCTTGTTACGGATGAGAACAGGCTGAAACTGGGACCGATGGCACGGAACAATGCGACCGCCACCACCTGAAGCCTCAGTCCGCCCGTCTTGCCCGCCACAAACCCGTCGATGCATCGGAGGACCTGCGCCAGACTGCATCGGTTGGGCACAGGGTAGACGATCCGCACTCTGGACAGCCGGTCCCGCACTGCCGCCAACGCAAGTGCGAGCACGGACTCGACTTGGCCCGGGTGTTCCTGCACGTATCCCAGGACGCTCCTGAGGTCGGCGTAGCCGCGCTTGTCTCGCTGAGTTGACTCGGCGGCCGACGTGATTGCGGGCATTCTGAGGGGCTTGCTCACGTAGGGATCCCCCGAACCGCCCAGCACGCTGTGGTTCCGACGGTCAAAAGGCACAACGACCTTGGTGCACAGACTGCGAGCGTCGAATGAACCCGCCTCGCCAGTCCCTCGCTGTAGCGAACGGCAATCAAGCGAAGGATCGACCGCCTTGGCCAGCAGTTGGGTAAGAAGGGCATACCGATAACTGCCTGTCTTCGCGTCCACCGTGCTTGCAGTCGCATCGCGAACCGCAGTGGGGATGTCTTCCGCGCCCGCCGCGCCCTTGCTTGCCCCCGCCTTCCTCCAGAGGTCCGCCAGCAGGCGTTCGGCCCTATCCGTAAATGATCCTGGATTCGTCATGTCTTGTAGTTTGTCCAAAGGATCTCTTGACGCTCCTTCTTGATGGAATGGCACTGCTTGGGCGGCGATTCATGGCAGTACCACCCCTTGTACAAGGCGTCGTACAGGTCGCAGCGATAGCCGGAAACCGCGGCCTTCCCCTTCGCCCTGCCCAGGCGTTTCGCCAGTTCGGTGTGCTCGGCGTCCGACATCTCGTATCCGTACGCCTTGGCGTCGCCGCGCGTTCGGTGGGGATAGGGAGGGTCGCAGTAGAACAAGGTCTCTGAAGCGTCATAGAGGTCGATGACCTCAAGCGCCGGGCGGTTCTCAATCTGCACCCGCAACAGCCGCTCGGCCGTCTCAGGCAATTGCTCCACGCTGCCCAACCAGCGCGACACGACTCCGCTCATGCCGGCCCGGCTTGTCGCTTTGCAGTTGGCCCATCGGCCCAGCGAGGCGGTCTGCGCCAGCCCGGTCCTCACTTGCCTGGCCCTTACGAAGAACCTTCTGGCTCGTTCGAGATTGGAGACGTCGTTCGACACCGGCCTGCAGGCAATCTCAAACTCCTCGCGAGAAAAAGGCGTCAGGCCGATGGCCTCAACCAGCGCGTCCTTGTGCTGCCGGAGCATTCGGAAGAAGTTGACGACCTCACCATCCAGGTCGTTGTAGGTTTCCACCGGCGACGGACGGCGATTCAGCAGCACCGCCGCCGAACCGCCGAAAGGCTCGCAGTACCACGGAGTATAGGGCAGAAGCGGAAGGAGCCAATCCAGGTGGGCGAACTTCCCCCCGTACCAGCCAAAAGCGATGCGCCGCCTCCGCGGGTGAGTCGTTCGCCCGAGCGTGACTCCGTTTCGCTTCACCAAGGCGGCAACGTCAGCCAGCGGATCGCCGACGAACAGGACCGCGGAGGAACGTACAGGAGAAGGTGCCCTACGCATCGCGCCATCCTTTGCAGGTTAGTGAGGCAACTTCTGTACGATACGCAATCGCCCGTTCACCATCAAGCACCGTTCCGAAGGTCGCGGCCTCGCGGGCCCGCAAGCCCACTGGCGAAGACGCCCCCCGCACGATTGGCGTCGAGTTTCCCGCCGCCGCCGAGTACATTGGATGCCGCGATGACACTGTCCAGACCCCTGTGGCTGTTGGCGCTGGCCTTGGTGGGCGCCGCGGCGGCGTGGGCGCTCTGGCGGCCCAGCCGCCAGGTCGTAGACGTCGGCAGCCTCGCCCTGTGGCAAGAGGCGCTGGAATCGCTGGGCCCGTCGGCCCGCCGGCGCACCCGCCGCGTCACGGCCAGTTGGCTGCTCCTGCTGGCCGGGGCCGCCGCCGCAACGTTCGCCCTGGCCCGTCCGGCCATCGACACCGCACAGCCCGCCCGCCACATCGCGCTGGAGGTCCATCCCGCGGCCGAACTGGCCGGCGACGCCGGCGCTCGCGAACTTCGCGCCGCCGCCGACGCATTCCTGCGCCGGCTCTCCCCGGCCGACCGCGTCCAACTCTTGCGTCCCTCCGCCGCCGGCGGGGCGACCGCGTGGCTGTCGCCGGCCGAGGCCGCCGCCGAACTTGCCCGTACGCCGTCGCTGCCGGTGCCGGCCGACCAGCTCACGCTGCCGCCTGCCGATCCGCGGGCACAGCAGGTGGTGCGGCTGGCGCCGGCAGGCCTGAACCTGCCCGGCGGCCCGCACACCGTCACGGTGGAACTCCCGACCGCCCTGCCGCCGGTTACTGTGGCGGAGTTCGGCGCGGCCGAATTCGCCGGCGGGCGAGTGCAGTTCTTCGTGGCCGCCACGAACGGCGGCCCCGCCGCGTGGTCAGGCACGCTCGCCATCGGCACGCTGGAACCCAACGCGTCGGGCCCGTGGCGCACCTCGGCCGTGCCGCTCACCGTCCCGCCGGGCGGTCGCGTGAGCATCGTACGCGATCTGCCCCCCTCGGCTGCCATCACGGCCGCCCCAGCCGGCGGCGCCTCGCCGCTGGGCGGCGCGTTTCTCGTCCGCCGTTCGCCGGTTCGGCGAAGGGTCGCCCTCACCGGCCCCGACGAGCCCCTGCTCCGCCGCTACGTCGCCGCCGACGACACGCTGCAACTGGTCGCCTCACCGCCCGAGGCCGACCTCGTCATCGCCAACCGCACCACCCCGCCGCCAGAGGGCCCCGCGCTGGTCATCGACCCGCCGCGCCCCCCGCCGCCATGGCGGTTCGCCCCACCGCTGACCGCCGTGACGCTGACGCCCGCCTCCGCCGCCGATGACCCGGTCATGAAGGGCGTCGCGCTGGAAGCAATCGCCGTGCGGCGCGTGCAGCCGTGGACGGCCGCGGCTGACTCCGGCGCGAGCCCAACCATGAAGGTACTGGCTTCGCTGCCGCGGGGCGCGGTGCTGCTGCGGAGCGACGGCGACGCCGCCCCACGCCGCGTGTACGTCACGTTCGAGCTCAGCGGCGACAACACCAACCTGGCCGTGTCGCCGTCGCTGGTGGCCCTTCTGGCCGGGGCGGTGCGATGGCTCGCGCCGGGCGCGGCGGCCAAACCCCTGTACGCGTTCACGCGGCCGCAGGACTGCGTCGGCGCCGCCCGCTGGCAGCGGTTGGCCGGCGACGGCCCCGCCCCCCCCGCCGCGCCAGGGCCCCTGCCTTGGCCGGGCATCTACCGCGATGAGGCCGGCGCGCTGCACGCCGTCGCCGCCGACGGCTTGCGGGGCGCCCAACCCAAGCTGCCGCCCGCCCAGGCCGTCGCCGCCATCGCCCTTCCGCAGCCCCGCACGGAAACCGCCGCCGTCCAACTCTGGTTCCACCTCCTGGCGGCGGCAATGCTGTTCTGGATGATCGGATGGGCGATGAGAGTGAAGTAGCGAAGGCAGGACGCCGCGGCCACAACGGGCCGGGGCTTGGATGGGAGAGACACTTGAGACAGATTCCAGCAATGCCCTTGTCGCTTCTCGCGATCACGTCGCTGGCACTGTGTACCGAGGGAACCAAGCTCACCGCCACCGGCGACTTCCCCGGCGGAGCAGCCGAGGTCGTCAAGATCGACGACGCGGCCGGCAGCGTCCGCTTCCGCGTCCCTAAGCGCAACGGCTGGAAAGCCTGGTGGTACGTGCGCGTCGGAGGCATCACGCCGGGGCAAACTCTCCGCTTGGAACTGGAGAAGTCGGGCGCTGCCTGCGCTGCCGGCCGGGCCGTGTACAGCCTCGACGGCCGAGGTTGGCACTTCACTGGTCCCGCCCAGGGCGATGCCGATGCCAGAGACGTCTCCGTCTACCGCCAGCGGATCGACGGCAGTTCGGCCGCCTTCGCCTGGTACGTCCCGTACCTGCCCTCCGACGCCAACCAGGCCGCCGACGCGGCCTGTCGCCGCTGCCCGCGGGCGTCGCGCCTGGAACTGTGCCGTAGCGAAGACGCCCACGCCGTTGTCGGCATCCGCTTCGGCGACCCCAACTCGAGACTGCCGGCCGTGTGGGTCCAGGGCCGCCAGCACGCCTGGGAGTTGGGCGGGAGTTGGACGGCCCAGGGGCTGATCGACTGGCTCAGCGGCGAGGAGAAGGAAGCGAAAGCCCTTCGCTCCGCGGCGTGCGTGACCGTCGTGCCCGTCATGGATGCCGACGGCGCCTACCGGGGCGAAGGCGGCAAGGACCGCCGCCCGCACGACCACAACCGTGACTGGACGGACAAGCCGCACTGGAGATCCGTCGCCGCCGCCCAGGCGGAGCTGAAGAAGTTCGAGGCGGCGGGTCGCCTGGCGCTGTTCCTGGACCTGCACGACCCCGGGTGGGGCGCCAAGGCGTCGGAGTTCTGGTGCTCGGAGTTGGACAAGCAGTCTGAGCGCCGACGCGTCGCCACGACGGCCTTCTTCAAGTGCCTCCAGGCCCAGTGCCCACCCGGCGACACGACGGTCTGGCCGATCGCGGGCCCGAAACAGCCGGGGTATCTCGTCGGCCTGCCAGCCTCCGGCAACTGGGTGCGCGCGAACACGCGGCCGGAGGTCGTGGCGGGGACGATCGAGATTCCGGTGTCCCCACCGTCAGGTTTTGTCGGCGACCCGCCCGGGCCGCACCTGGAACTGGGCCGCCGGCTCGGCCTGGCCATCGAGCGATACCTGGCGAGCCGGCCGGGGCAAGACTGAGAGCCTGTGAGAGGATTGCATCTCCCGGGTTTGCCCGCGCTGGAGGCTTTCTGTCGCCCCTTCATCGCCTCTCGCCTACTCCATTGTCTACCGGGGGCTTACGCCCTCGGCCAAATCCTGATCGCCCCTTCCGGGCGAAGAGGGACAGGGCCGCTTCCGCAGTTCTTCCACAAGCTCTGACGGCCTTCGTGCGCCAACGAAGCCATAGAGGCACCTTCACGACGCGGCCCGGTCTGGCATCGCCCGGCACACGGGAAAGGCCGATGAACCAGAGTTCTTGCCGTATTTCCGATTTTGTCCTTATCCCGGAGCGGCGGCCAACCCGATGCTATCAGTGGACAGGATCAGCTTTGCCTCGTCCAGCATCGCCGCAGACCAAGGGCGGGGCAAAGGCTGCCAAGTCGACGCCCTTCTGGGATGAGCGGCGAAAATGGAGTACGCTGCATGGCCAGGGTCCTTGTCGTCGACGATGACGAGCAGGTCTGCCGTCTGCTTCGCGTGGTGTTGGAGAAGAACGGCCACGAGGTCCAGGACGCCCCCGACGGCGCGCGGGCCGAGGCGCTCTGCCGCGAATGCCCGCCCGACGTCATCATCATGGACCTCGTCATGCCCAACAAGGAAGGGATCGAGACCATCCGCGACCTCCAGCGCGACTGCCCCTGGATCCCCATCATCGCCATCAGCGGCGGCGGGTGCGGCTCCGCCCAGACCTACCTGACCCTCGCCGAGCGGCTCGGAGCCCGATGCGGACTCGCCAAGCCCTTCGGCGCCGGGGAGCTGCTCAACGCCGTGGACCAGGCGCTCGCAGCCCCCGTCTCGGCCGCCGCAGGCACGCCGCCGCCGCTGCCGCCAGCATCAGCCCGGTGAGCGGCTCGGGCAACTGCGCCGTGAACGGCACGTCCGCCCCCGCCAAGCCGCCCATCGCACTAGTCGCCGGGATCATCGTCTCCCGCCCGTAGTTCGCCCACAGCGTCGCGTAGTCGGCCGCGTCAACGCGCCGGTCGCCGTTGAAATCGCCGTCGGCCCAGTCCGCCGCAGTCGCGCCGAAGCTCATCCGCAGCGCGAAGTAGTCGCCCCAGCCCACCTCGCCGCTCAGGTCGGCGTCGCCGAGGAAGAACTCCTTCGGCGCCCCGCCGTTGCGGTAGTACAGCCGCCAGAGGCCCGGTTCCAGCCTCGCGCCCGGCTCCAGGACCAGCTCGTCCACGTACACGGCTTCGTTCGCCGCGCCGTCGGAACGGTTGTCGAACAGATCCACCAGCCGCACCACGGCACCGGAGGCGATCTCCAGCCGGGCGATGGCCATGCCGTCGTTCCATGCATCGGCAGCCGCACCGGCATCGATGCACGTCGCCTCCAACCGCTGCTCGCCGCCGACGCACTCGAAGCGAATCGTCGCGCCGCGGAAGTCGAACCGCTCGCACGCGCTCGAACTCACCGTCAGGCTACCCGCCAAACGCAGCACGGCGCCGTCGGCGACCTCCAGCCCCCCGCCGCCGGCAACCAGCAGGTCCCGCGCCGCCGCCTGCCCGCCCACCTGCGCCACCCGCGCGATCCCGCCGTTGTCGATCCGGGCGTCCCTGGCGGCATCGGGCAGGCCGGCCGACCAGTTGCCCGCATCCGACCACGCCGCCGTCTGCTGCGCCGGCCCCCGCCAGACCGTCGCGGCGTCGCTGACGAACACGCCCGCCTTGCCGGCGGCCGCTTCCGATCCGGGTGCCCCGGCCGCCAACACCTCGCCGCACAGCGAGACCGCCGAGCCCAACTCCTCACTGGCCGCCGGGGCCGACGTCCAGAGGCCGGCCGCCAACTCCCACCCCGACGCGCCCTGCCGATACAAATACGCCGCTCCCGAGTCCGTTTGCCCACCCACGTCGGCCCCCGGGGCGCCGACGGCGATCCGCCCGCCGTCCAGCGCCAGGCCCGAACCGAAGCTGTCGTTACCGCCGCCGGGGTTCGATATCTTCGCCGTCTGTTGCCACTGGCCGGCGTTCTCAAAGACGTATACGGCCCCGCCGTCGCCCGCGCCCGGCGCGGCCACGGCGATCCTCGTGCCCTCCACCGCCACGCGCATGCCGAACTTCGCCGACTTCGCCGGATCGGCCGCCTCCAACAGTTCCTGGCTCCACCCGCCGCCAACCTGGGTGAAGACAAACACCGCGCCGGCATCAACGACCCCGCCGCTGTCGCGGAACCTCGCGCCGGCGACCACTCGCGAACCGCTCATCGCCACGTTGCGGCCCAGGCCGTCGCCCGGGGCCCCGTTGGCCGCCGTTAGCTTCTGCGTCTGCGCCCAGTCGCTGCCGTTGCGGTCAAACACGTACACGGCGCCTTTCGGGGCCGTCCCGCCCGGGTCCGCATAGGCCCCCACCGCGATTCGCTCGCCCTCGATCGCCACGCTGCTGCCGAACTGGGCGCCCGCGGCGCGGTCCCCCGCCATGATCTTGCCGATCTGGGCCCAGCCCTGGCCACCCAACTGGAAGACGTAGGCCGAGCCTTTGTCGCTGTCGTCGCCCCACGCCCCCACGACGGCCACGCCGTTGCCGATGGCCACGCTCTTGCCGAACTCGTCGCCGCCGGCGGCGTCAGAGGCCGTCAGCCTGCCCTGCTGCGTCCAGTCGCCGCCCGTGTAGCGGAACGCGTACACGGCGCCGCTGTCCATTGCCGGCCCGTCTTCATACGGTGCCCCCACCAACAGCCACTGCCCGTCCGTAGCGATCGATTCCCCGAAGCTCGCGCCCGCCTGCGGCTGCGCCGGCCCCACCCACGCCTGCTGGGTCCACTGCGCCTCGGCCGTGCCGGCCGCTAACGCCAGCAACGCGCAGGCCACCACCACAGCCCCGAACAGGTGAAACTCGAGTGCAAACCGCCTGGACACAGCGCCGGCTCCTGGCAACTCGGTGCGGAGGTCAACCGTCGCGACTCACTTGTCGAGCATTCTACCGAACGCTTTGTATATGTGAACCCCGAATCGGAAGCGATGGAACTCGCGGTGCGGGCGCGGCCAGGCCGCCAGCGAAATCCGATGCAGGAGATCCGCCCTCGCACACGACATCCGACGATCGGCGATTCCTCATGACGTGGCGGCCAGCACCGCCGCCAGCGCCGGCAGCGACAGCACCGTCGAGACCGCCACCGCGTCGGCTGAGAGACGCTCGTCGCCCCCAAGCTGCCCCGCCATCACGTACGACATCACCGCCGTGGGGCAGGCCAGGTAGATCATCGCGATCCGCATCTCGACGGCAGGCAGACCCGCCAACGCCCCGATCGCCAGCCCCGCCAACGGCCCGGCCCCCACCTTGATCAGCGACGCCGCCGTCGCCTGCGCCAGCCCGGCGCGGTGCGGCCACTGTAGCGACGCCCCCGCGCCCAACAGCGCCAGCGGCAGCGACATCTGTCCCAGTGCCTCCAGCGTCCTCTTGCCCGCCGCCGGAATCGCCGGGCCCCACGCCGCCCACGCCAGCCCGGCCGCGCAAGCCAGCAGCAGCGGATTCAGAGCCACCGTCGCCGCCATCCGCCCCGCCTGCCCGAGCCGCCCCTCCCCCGCCGGTTGCCTGCCCGCCAGCAGCACCACCACCGCCGCCACGTTGTATAGAGGGATCAGCGGGCCCAGCGCCACCGCCGCCACCGACTCCGGGCGCCCGGCCTCGCCGGCCTCCGCGCCGCCCAGCGAGAACAGAATGACCGGCAGGCCGATGTACGCCAGGTTCCCGCGGTACGCCGCCTGGACGAACGAGCCCACCGACGGACGCGACACACGCATCGCATACGCCACGGCGTACCCGATGGCGATGCACGCCACCATCCCGCCGATGAGCACGCCCGACAGCGCAGCGGCCGAGCCACCGTGAATCTGCGCGGTGGCCGTTTTGAGAAACAGTAAGGCCGGCAGGCCGATCCAATACACCAACCGGTTGGTCTGGCGAAACAGTTCCTGCGGCGCGAACCCCGTCCGCCGCAGCGCGACGCCCAGCAGCAGCAGCAGGAAGATCGGAGCGATGGTGTTCAGTACGTGCATCGGTTTCGCTTGCGGTGAGCAGACACCACAAATGACGCGAATCAAGAACGAATCACACGAAGGAGAAACTGGTCAGGCTGAGAAACTTGCCCGAACTTCAGGCATGAACCAATCAGTTGCTCCTCTTATTCGTGTAACTAGTTCCTAGTTCGCGCAATCCGTGGTCTCTCGCACACGATCGCGGGGAATCACCCGGTTATGGATTTCTTGCTCCGCGTCGTCTGCAGCTCCGTCGTGAGCGGGCGGTTGTCCAGGATCGACCACGAGATGTCGAGCACCTCGCGGGCCTCGTCGTCGGACATCGTGCCCACGCACACCATGTCCTTGGGACGGATCGTCGCCCAGGCGAAGCCCAGCCCCACCAGCGGAGGAAGCCTTCCCGCCGCCATCGGCTTGATCGTGATCACCGGCTTGGCGGCGTTCTGGATCAGCCGATGCACCCAGTCGATCTCGATCTGCATCAGAAAGCCCGCGGCGTTGTAGATCTGGATGTACGTCGCGACGTCCAGGCCGGTCTCGTCGGCGTACTTGACGGCCTCTGGCACGTGCGTGCTCAGGCCAGGGACCATGCCTCGATCGCGGATCATGCGGCAGAAGCGGTCCATCCGCCGGATGCGCCGTACCGTCTTGTCCGTCATCGCGTCTGTCGTCGACTGGTGCGGCATGCAGATATCCGTCCCGATCTTCTTGAACGCATCCAGGATCTTCGCCGACTCCGCCCGCCCGCTGTCGGCGCCCTTGTACACCAGCCCCGGCGTGCCGATCCGAACCATCTTGCGCCCGACGCGGTTCTCCGCGTCCTGGATGGCCTCGTCCAGGTGCGGCGACTCCGGCCGCACGCCCAGCACGGCATCCACGCCGTCACGAAGGAAGACCTCGAGGATCTTCGCCAGTCGCTTGCGGTTCTGGAGCGTCTTGATGAACTTGTCTCGCGACGCCGTCTGGTGCGACCAACCGAGGAACCAGTTGGTGCCCACGATCATCCGAGAAAGCCCAATGTGCTCGATCTGCGTACGGGGGAATTCACGCATCGCCCGACTTCCTTTCAAGTAAACCTTGCCGCCTGCCGAACAGGCAGAGAATCCGTCGGATCAGACCGATCAGTCGGATCCTCCTTGGCACGCTCGCGTTTGCCGTGCTCTATCGATGGCCCGCCTTGGCCAACTTCATCTGCGCCGCGCACATCTGCTCGCCCGTCGGCGCCTTGCCGCTCTCCATCATGTCCCTGAAACAATCGAACAGGTACGTCGCGTCGTGCGGGCCTGGCGCCGCCTCCGGGTGGTACTGCACGCTGAACAGGCACTGGTCGTGCTGCGAGTACCCCTCGTTCGTCCCGTCGTTCAGGTTCGTGTGCGTCACCTCCGCCCCGGCCGCCCGAAGGCTCGCCTCCTCCACCGCGAAGCCGTGGTTCTGCGAGGTGATCTCCACCTTGCCCGTCGCCTGGTTCCGCACCGGGTGGTTGCAGCCGCGATGCCCGAACTTCAGCTTGTACGTCTGCGCTCCCATCGCCAGCGCCAGCAGTTGATGCCCCAGGCAGATCCCGAAGATCGGCGCCTTGCCGATCAGCCCGCGCAGCGCGTCGATCGTGTACGTCACCGCCGCGGGGTCGCCCGGACCGTTGGAGACGAACACGCCGTCAGGCTTGTGCGCGAGTACCTCCTCCGCCGAGGCCGTCGCCGGGACGACGCGGACGTCGCAGCCGCACTCGACGAGGTTGCGGAAGATGTTCACCTTCGCGCCGCAGTCGATGGCGACGACCCGAAAGATCCGCTGCCCGTGGTCGCGGTGCGCCTGGGCGAACATGCTGCCGTAGCCGTCGCCCCAGACGTAGCCCGCCTTCGGCACGACCGCCTTCACCAGGTCCAGCCCGGCCATCGAGGCCATGGCAGCCGCGCGCCGGACGAGTTCGGCGTCGTCGAGGACCTCGGTGCTCAGCACGCCGTTCATGGCCCCCGCGACGCGGATGTGCCGCGTCAGGGCCCGCGTGTCGACGTCGGCGATGCCGATGATGCCGCTGTCGGCCAGGTACTGCCAGAGCGCCTTGGTCGCGCGGAAGTTGCTCACGACCGGCGAGAGTTCCTTGATGACGAACCCGGCCACCTGCACCCGCCGGCTGTAGCTCTCGATGTCCTCCTCGTTGATCCCGCAGTTGCCGATCAGCGGGTAAGTCATCGCGACGATCTGCCCGGTGTACGACGGGTCGGTCAGCACTTCCTGGTACCCGGCCATGCCGGTGTTGAAGACGACCTCGCCTTCACTGGTGCCCTCGGCGCCGAAGGCGGCGCCAGTGAGGATGAATCCATCCTGCAAGGCGAGTTTGCACGTTCTGGCGTTGTTCATGGTAGACTCTTGCCGCGCTATGCCGGCCCTTTGCCGATCCTATCGGTGCTGCTCTCGACCGCCCGAACGACGTCTTGATTTTCCTCGACCTCGGTTTCCTCGAAATACACTTCCCCACATTGCCGGCAAACCCACGCGGGAATCGCTTCCAGCGTCAACCGCCATCGCTGTCGGTCAACGTGAAACGGCGCCTCCCCCCGCTGCATTTCCCCTCGGCAGTGAAGGCATTTCATCGTCGTCTCCTCGTGCGGGAAACATCCAGCAGTGTTTCGCGATGGCATTCCGGTTCTTGCCGTTTCTTCAGCCCAAGGGGCTGATGGACTAAAGCCCAGGGCAACGCCCTGGGAACGCCAATACCTCAAGGTCCCAAGCCCTGAAGGGGCGGCGGAAATCTGCCATCGCCGGAAGATTCTTACGCCCTTTCAGGGCTCATGCCACGGAACGATGCGAATTCCCAGGGCGTTGCCCTGGGCTATCTTCCATCAGCCCTTTGGGCTGAATACAAGAACAACCATGATGCGGCTTCGCAGCGTTTCATCGGTTACCCCGCGCCGCAGCACTTCTTGTACTTCCTGCCGCTGCCGCACGGGCACGCGGCGTTGCGGTCGGGCTTCTCCTCGCCCTTGATCGGCTCGACCTTTGGGGTCTTCTTCAGCAGTTCTTTCTCCGCCTCGATGTCCTCCTTGGTCCGCGTGCGCAGACTGAGATCATGGAGGGTCTGCTCCTTCTGCTTCACCTCAAACCGCCGTTCCATCGGGTCTCTCGCCATCGCTCAGTCCTTTCCTGTTTCTCCCGGGCGCCACGGCTGCGCCGTTTGCAGCCGTGGCACCCGTAAAGAGAGACAATCATCTTCTCCTGCTGCCTGCTGCCTGCTGCCTGTTGCCTGCTCCCTGCTGCCTGTTGCCTGCTGCCTGCTCCCTGCTGCCTGCTGCCTGTTGCCTGCTGCCTGCTGCCTGTTGCCTGCTGCCTGCTCCCTGCTGCCTGCTGCCTGCTCCCTGCTGCCTGCTCCCTGCTGCCTGTTGCCTGCTGCCTGCTGCCTGCTCCCTGCTGCCTGCTGCCTGCTGCCTGCTGCCTGCTGCCTGTTGCCTGCTCCCTGCTGCCTGCTCCCTGCTGCCTGCTGCCTTTCCTACACCATCCCCGCGCCGCAGCACTTCTTGAATTTCTTCCCGCTGCCGCACGGGCATAGATCGTTCCGCCCGACGCGCGGCACGTTCCGCCGGATCGTCGCCACCTTCTGCGGCGCCGCGGCCGCCTGCTGGTCGGCCATGTCCTGCGCCAAGTGGTCGTAGCCCTGGAGCTGCTCATGCACGGCCGCCGAAACCTGGTACACGTTGGCCACCTGCTCCCCGGCCACCAGGCGCACCTTGAACAGCATCTCGGTGACCCTCTCGCGAACGCCGGCCAGCATCTCCTGGAACTGGGCCGCGCCCTCGCGCTTGAACGCCACGCGCGGATCCTGCTCGGCAAAGCCGCGCAGCCCGATGCCGCTTTTCAGATGGTCCATCGCCAGCAGGTGGTCCTTCCACGAGCTGTCGTAAATCTGAAGCAGCACGAACCGCTCCAGTTCCGTCATCTCCCGACGCAAGAACTTCCGCCCCGCCTGCACCAACCTGCCGTACGCGTCGCCGTCCATGCTCTCCGCGGGCAGCGTCACGTGGAACCGCTTGGCCGCGTATCCCTCGGCCAACTGGGGGCTGGGCGAATCGCCCACGGCCTGGCGGATCGTCTGCTCCAGCTTCCCGCCGGCGATGTACTCCTCCGACAGCTTCACCAGGCGGTCGCGAATCTCCGGCAGCGGCCGGTCGCGGACGTCCTCCGGCTTGAGCCCCGCCTCGTACTTGCTGTTCGCCCAGTCCACCAGCGCCGTCGCGGCGTAGACGTTCCCCGTCCCCGCCGCCACCACCGTCACGTCCATGGCGTATTCGACCGGGTACTCCACCTCGCGCCGCCGGTACGACGACTCGACCTTCGCCATCAGCCGCCCGCGGACTTCGTCGCGGTCGCCGGCCAGTTCCTCGGCCGACATCTCCACGCCGAACTTGCCCCGCCCCCAGTTCGCCAGCGACTGGCGGGCGTAGTCCTCCGCCAGGTACGGCAGGGCGCCCGACAGGTCCATCCCGCCGATCCTGGCGGCTGCCGCCTCGCCCATCTCGCGCTCGACTTCCTCCACCGTCATCTTGCGGAGCTGGTTGACCGCCAGGTTCACGCCGAAGCGGCTCATCGCCCACCCGCTCAGGCCGCGGAGGTCCCATTCCTTGGGTTCCAGGTCCTCGTCCATGTACTCCCCGATCGTCGTGGCGATCGTCTGGTAGGCCTCCTCCTTCGCCATCTCGCGGAGTTGCTGCTCCAGGCTCGCCAGGTCCTCCGGCGATCCCGCCCTGACCTGCTCGGGGCGCACGGGAATCTGCAGCGTCGTGGACGCCCACTCGGCGATGGTCCGCTTGTGAAACTCGCCGTCGAGGTAGCTGTCCACCGCGTCGCCGACGGTCTGCTGGATCATCTCCCAGACCATGCCCTCCAGGTCGCGGCCCTCGAGAATCCGCTGCCGCAGCGAGTAGAACGTGCGGCGCTGGTGGTCCATCACCTCGTCGTACTCCAGCAGGTTCTTGCGAATCTCGAAGTTCCGCTCCTCGACCTTCTTCTGAGCCCGCTCGACGCCCTTGGACACGCGGCGATCCTCGATGGCCGCGTCGCCCTGAAGCCCCAGCCAGCCCAGCACCTTCAGCGTCCACTCGCCCGCGAAGATCGACATCAGGTCGTCACGGATCGACAGGAAGAAGCGGCTGCTGCCGGGGTCGCCCTGGCGCCCCGACCGACCGCGAAGCTGGTTGTCGATGCGCCGCGCCTCGTGCCGCTCCGTGCCGACGATGTGCAGGCCGCAGGGCACCTTCGCCGGACAGGCCGTCCTCCCGCGGGCGGGGAAGTCGGTGTCGATCCTCGGCTTGTGGCAGTGGCCGCAGTTGGTGGCCGCGTCGTACTGCGGGCAATGAATGCAGCACTTGGTCGTGCCCGGCGGAAACAGGCTTTCCTTCTCCACGCCCAGGCGGGCCAGTTCCTCGTCGCCCGGCACCTTGCAGTTGGCCCACACCACGCCAGGCCCCAGCTTGATGTCCGTGCCGCGACCGGCCATGTTCGTCGCGATCGTCACGTTGCCGACCATCTGCTTGGACCCCTTCTTCAGGGGCTTCTGCTGCCCGGCCATGGCGACAATGTCCGCCTCGCGCCGCGCGTGCTCCGGGCGGGCGTTGAGCACCTCGTGCTCCACGCCGAAACGCCGCTTCAGCATCTCGCTGATCAACTCGCTCTTCTCCACGCTCGTGGTGCCCACCAGCACCGGGCGGCCCGCCTTGCTGCACTCGTTGATCTCCGCCACCAGCGCCACGTACTTCGCTTCCACCGTCGCGTAGACGACGTCCTCGTGGTCCACGCGGTTCACCGGCCGGTGCGTCGGGATCGACGCCACGTCCAGCTTGTAGATCTTCAGGAACTCGTTGGCCTCGGTCATCGCCGTGCCGGTCATCCCCGCCAGCTTCTTGTACAGTTTGAAGAAGTTCTGGATCGTGATCGTCGCCAGCGTCTGCGTCTCTTCCTTGATCTCGACGTGTTCCTTGGCGTCCACCGACTGGTGCAGGCCGTCGGACCATTCCCGGCCCTCCAGCAGACGCCCGGTGAATTCGTCCACGATGATGACGCGCCCTTCCTGAACGACGTACTCCTTGTCCTTCTCGTACACCAGGTGCGCGCGCAAGGCGTTGTCCATCAGGTGCGGCCATTCCATGTTCGCGCCCACGTAGAAGCTGCCCACGCCCGCGAAGTCCTGGGCGGCCGTCACGCCCTCGTGCGTCATGTGCACGGCCTTCTTATCCAACTGCACCTCGTAGTACCGCGTCTCGCGGGCCAGGGCCGCCTCGGCCCCGGCGAGTTGGGCCTCGGCCTTGGCAATCTCGGCCGTGATCTTCTCGCTTTCCTCCTCGGCGTTGAGGGCCTTGAGCTGCCGCTTGAGCGCCTCCACCGCCTTGTTCGCCACGTCCCATGGGTGGTTGCGGCGGATCAACTCGCGGGCGACGGCGTCCGCCTTGCGGTACCGCCCGGTGTCGCCCCGCGACGGGCCGGAAATGATCAGCGGCGTGCGGGCTTCGTCGATCAGGATGCTGTCCACCTCGTCGACGATGGCGAAGTCCAGCCGCCCCTGCACCTGGTCCTCCACGCGAGTCTTCATGTTGTCCCGCAGGTAGTCGAACCCGAACTCGCTGTTCGTGCCGTACGTCACGTCGCAGCCGTACGCCGCCCGGCGCTTCGTCGCCTCCTCGCCGTAGGTGCCCATGTCGGCCGTGATGTACCCCACCGTCAGGCCCAGCAGTTCGAAAATCGCCCTCGCGAACTCGGCGTCACGCTGCACGAGGTAGTCGTTCACCGTGACGACGTGCACCTTCATCCCCTCCAGCACGGCCATGTAGATGGCCAGGTAGCACGCGATGGTCTTGCCCTCGCCGGTCGCCTCTTCGGCGATCCACCCGTTGTCGAGGATCTGCCCGGCCACGAGCTGCACGTCGAACTGGCGGTGGTTGCGGGCCCGTCGCGACGCCTCGCGAACCAGGGCGAACGCCTCGGGCTTGACCGATTCCCGGCCGGCGCCCTCGGCGAGACGGCGGCGCAGAACCTGGCTGAGCGAGAGCATCTCGCCGTCGCTCAGGGCACGCATCCGATCTTCCAGCGGGTTGACGCGCTCGCGAATGAACCGCATCCTCGCGCGCGCGATGCGCTCGTTGCGGCTGCCGCCGATCAACTTCAGGAACACCTTCTTCAGCAACTCAAGCATTCCGGCATTCTATACCCAACCCGTGCCGATTGGAAACGCTTCCGTGCGGCAACGAACCGTTCGCCTTGCGGGCTCGCGGCCTGCCGGCGATGGGCAGCGCCCATCAGCGTGTCCGAGTCCATCCCGCATCCTCCGCGGGTCCGTGGGCGCCGGCGGAACTCCTGCCCTTGGCGGGACGCCTGTCCACGCCTCCATGGACGACCCGGGGGGGTACTCGCCCCCGGCGGTCCGGGGATGCCTCGACGATGTCTCTCCGGGAGCACCTGGACCGCGGTCCGCGGCCGGTGCCGCCAGGTCCGGTCGGGGCCGCAACGCAACGCCGAAGGAGCGGCGCGAGTTGCCGGCGGGCGAGCCATCCACGGCGAGGGCCTCGAAGGAATGCTGCGGCGCCGTGAGGCGAGTCCGCCACACGAATGGGGACTCGGTCCGCACTCCCAGGCTTTGGCCGTCCTGGTACAGCTCGACCCGTCCGATGCCCGAGCGGTCTGCTGCGCGGACGGCCACTTCGTCCGTCCCGTCGCCGCGATCCGTCGCCGGCCGGGGCCTCCTCCAACTCCTTGGCCAACGCCTCCACCTGCTCCTTCGCCTCGGCCTGGCATTCCTCCAGCGCCTTGCGACGCCGGAACGACGACGCCCCCGCGCTGGCTCGCACCCCAATGCCCTCCTGCGCCACGCGGTCCACCGTCACCAGGCCCTCGTGCTTCAGCGTCGCGGCGCTCTGCGTCAACAAGCGATCCATGAACTCCGGATGGGCCACGCGAAAGTCCGACAGCGTGTGGTAATTCATCGACGCCCCGCCGCAGCCGTGGCGGTTCTCGTTCGATTACGCGTTCGGGACGATCAAGAACACGTCGCAAGACAAGGCCACGGTGCGGACCTGGGGCGAGCGATGG
>CAYWTX010000701.1:0-10877 GCA_964461295.1 uncultured Planctomycetaceae bacterium
CGACAAGGTCCCGCTGGCGGCACTGGGGTACATCAATCCGTTCTCCATGTACTTCCGGGTCGGGCTCTATGCGGGGGCGATCCTGGCGGCGCCTTGGATCTTCTACCAGTTGTGGATGTTCGTCTCGGCGGGGCTGTACAAGCGCGAGCGGCGGTACGTGCTGTACGCGCTGCCGTTCAGCGCGGGGCTCTTTGTCACCGGGGCGGTGTTCTTCCTGCTTGTCGTCTCCAAGCCGATGCTGGCGTTCCTGCTTGGCTTCAACTCGTGGCTGGAACTACAGTCGATCATCACGTTCGAGGAACATGTCGAGTTCGTGACGAACATGATGCTGGTCTTTGGGCTGTGCTTCCAGATGCCGCTCGCGGTGCTGACGCTGGCGAAGGTGGGAATCGTGTCGCTGGCGGGGCTGAACAAGTACCGCCGGCACGCGATCGTGGTGATCCTGATCGTGGCGGCCATAGTGACCGTCTCGCCCAGCCCGCTCGACCAGTTGGTGTTGGCGATCCCGATGTGGCTGCTGTACGAGTTGGGCGTGGTGCTGACGTACTTCCTCGTGGAGAAGCCGCGACGAAGAGAAGAGGCGGCGGAAGCGGCGGAAGCGGCGCAGGAACGGTAGACGGGAACCGGGAAACAGCCGATCACGATCACGATGGGGGCGGGAGAAGGTCGAGGCCCCGTTCGTAGTCCCGCCGTGAGGCGGAATCCGACCCGTTCGCAGAAGAAACGACCCGCCTGAAGCTTGCCCCCAAGGGGGCGGAACTACGAACAAGGAGCAACGCTTCGTCCTCGTCCTCGTCCTCGTCGTCGTCCTCGGCCGTTTCCCGCCGTTGTCTCAGTACCAGACCATGACCAGCAGGTTGGGCTCGGGGCGTTTGCCTTCCATGGTGCCGATCAGGTGGCCGACCTGCTTGACCTCGATCTTCTCGCCGTCCAGCCAGTCGTTGACCTGGCTCTCCATGTTCTGTAGGGAGGCCAGGGCGATCTTGGAGTGGAAGAGGCGGCAGCGCGTCGCGCCGGCGCCGTTGACGTTCAACGGGCGCTTGAACTTCCTGGCCTGGTCGAGCCCGAAGCCCCTGGGGGCGGCGTGGGCGCCGAAGGTCTTCACGCCGCCGAGTTCCTGGTCGTGCCTGGTGGGGCCTTCCGGCTCGACCAGCTCGATTGCTTCGTCGTCTTCTCTTCGCGGCGTCAGCGGCTGGTTCTGCGGGATGATGCTGTTGTCGTCGGCCATGGGCGATTCTCCATGTGAAAGAGGAACGATGGGGTTACTATGTCGTCGAACAAGCGGGTAGTATATCGGGCTGGGCGGGCCGAGTCGATAGCCCGCACTGGCCGAACAGCGGCCGGCTCCTGGGGCCGGTTCCATCAGATCCGCGATGCCTGGTAGTGCGAGTACGACATGCGTGACGGAAAGTATGCGATGCTGGCGGTGTTCGCCCTGGTCGTCGGCGCGGCGATTGGGATCCAGCGATTCTCCAACCGCGACAGCGGGAGCAGTTCGGCGGCAGCGCCGCCGCGCGAAGGGCCAGCCGCGGCGGTCGAGGCGCGTCCGCTGAAGCCGGCGGACGTGGGGCAACTCCGCGGCCTGTCGCTGCAACTCCAGACATCCAACCCGACGCACCCCTACGAGCAGTTCATTGGCGAGATCGCCGACACCGGCGCCAACACGGTGTGCTTCGTGGTGGCCGCGTTCCAGGAGAACGGCAAGTCCACCAGCATTTTCATCGACAAGCGTCGCACGCCCAGCGACGAGCGGCTGAAGAAGCTGGTCGAGCACGCCCACGGCCTGGGTCTGCGCGTCATCGTCATGCCCATCGTCCTGCTGGAGAACCCCGAGGCCGGCGAGTGGCGGGGGGCGATCAACCCCCGGAACTGGGACGACTGGTGGGAGGACTACAACAATTACATCCTTTCGTACGCCGAACTGGCCGCCGCCATGAAGGTGGACATGCTCATGGTGGGATCGGAGTTGGTGAGCACGGAGAAGCCCTACCCCGACCGCTGGAAGTCGCTGGTCCGCAAGGTGCGGAATATCTACACGGGATACTTGAGCTACTCGGCCAACTGGGACCACTACACGCCCGTGACGTGGTGGAAGGACCTGGACGTGATCGGCATGACGACGTATTACGACCTGACCGAGGGCAAGAAGCCGACCGTTGATCGCCTGGAGGCGAAGTGGCGCGAGTTGCGGAGGAACATCCTGGACTGGCAGAAGGCGATCGGCCGGCCCATTCTGTTCACGGAAGTGGGCTGGCCCAACCAGGTAACGTGCGCGCAGTTCCCGTGGGACTACACGCGTTCGGACAAGACCGATCCAGCCGCCCAGGCGAACTGCTACGAGGCGTTCTTCCGGACGTGGGTGGACGAGCCGGCCGTGGCGGGGTTCCTCGTGTGGGAATGGCGGAACTACCCGGAGCAGAAGACCGGCCCGAAGGACCCCAGTTACGTGCCGATCGGCAAGCCGTGCATGGAGGTGATCCGCAAGTATTACCAGGCGCCGGGCGCCAAGGCGCCGCGATTGACCACTTCGCCGGCCGAGGCCAAGACGGCGCCGGCGGCGGATGGTGCCGCATCGTCGGCCGCGACGGCCGCGTCGGCCTCGTCGTCGGCCGCGGCCACGCCCGAGGCGGAAGGGGCGGACGGGAGCCAGTAGAAGCGGGCAGGGAGCATGAGTGAGGATATCGGCGATTGGGGGCTTGGATTGTGTTGACACGGTTGGCGGCACTTCTATAATCCCGATAAACAGCGATGGTCAGAGCGCGTCGGTGCTGCCGCGAGGAGTGCGGCGGGCGGGCGCGACGGGGGAGACCGGGCTGGCAGTTGTGGGAGAAATCATGGTGTCACGCACGAGACTTGTTGCAGCGACGCGAATCCCTGCATGGACGGCCATGGTTGCCGTTCTGGCCTTGCTGCCCGCGGCGGCAATCGGCGCCCCGGCCGACGGCGCTGCCCCGGCGACGGCCCCCGCCCCGGCCCCCGTGCCCACCCCCGCGCCGGCGCCAGCGGCCGACGCCAACGCCGCCGTTCCGGCTGCACTCCCGGCGGCCGCGCCTGAAGTTGCCGGCGCGTCGGCCACTTCCGGCAAGCCTCGCGACCAGCAGCTTGCCTCCAACTGGGAGAACTTGCTGCACTTCATCCGGATGGCCCAGGCGGATACCGCCAAGAGCTTCGGCGAGGCGATCCTGAAGGCCAAGCCCGAGCCGCTGGAGGTCTACCACCTTGCGATGGACAAGGCCGATTCGCTTGCCGAACTGTCGCGGGCGCGCCGGCTTGCCGGGCTGAAGGACATTGCCGACGAGTTGCTGCGGCTGATGGAAGAGGGGTACCGCTCCGAGCGGTCCAACCCCGACCAGATCAAGAAGTCCATCGAATTGCTTTCGGGCAATCTGCGCGAGTTTGTCCGCGGGCGAGACCGGATGCTGGTCAGCGGCGAGTACGCCGTGCCCTTCCTGCTCCGCTCGTTGCAGGAGCCCTCGACGGACATGGCGCTTCGCGAGCGGATCATGACCGTGCTGCCGCAGCTCGGCAGGCCGGCCGTGCTGCCGTTGGCCGAGGCGCTGCAGACCCCTGACGCGCAGCTTCGGCCGATCATCGCCGCCGCGCTGGGGCAGATCGAGTACGCGGCGGCCCTGCCGAGGCTGAAGGAATTGTACGACCGCACGGACCTGCAGGAATCGGCGAAGAAGGTCGTGCGTGCGGCGCTGATCAACTGCAACGGCGGCGAGGAAGGCATCCTCCGCAAGCCGACTTCGCAACTGTACTATGACCTGGCGATGAAGTTCTACTACCGGGCCGAGTCCCTTGCGCCCGACGTCCGCCTCGAGACGGCCAACGTCTGGTCGTGGGACGCCACGATGGCCGGGCTGGTCTACAAGCCCGTGCCGCGCGAGATCTACTGCGACGTGCTGGCCGTGCGGACCAGCCGCCTGGCCCTCCAGCATGACCCGAAGTTCTACCCAGCCGTGTCGCTCTGGCTGGCGGCCGGGCTGAAACGCGAGGTCGACCTGCCCGCGGGCAAGAGCGACCCGCTGAAAGCCGGCGGCGAGCAGGCGGCCGAGTTCTACGTTCTCGCCGCGGGCGCCAAGTACCAGCAGGACATCCTTGGGCGGGCGTTGCGCGACAAGGACTGGCCGGTGGCTGTGGGGGCGATCAAGGCGCTGGGCAAGACGGCCGGCGCCGAGAGCCTCGTCGAGCCGGTTGCCGGCGGCGCGCAGCCGTTGGTGGAGGCGATGAGCAGTTCCAGCCGTATCGTGCGGTACTGGGCGGCGGCGTCGCTGGCGACGGCCCTGCCGACTCGCCGGTTCACCGGCAGCGAACTGGTGCTGCCGATCCTGAACGAGGCGATGCGTGGCCAGGGCAGGAAGACCGCCTTGGTGATCGCCGCCGACCAGGAACGCCGCAACGCGCTGAAGGACGTTGCTCGCACGGCCGGGTTTGACGTGATCGACGATTCGGAAGCCGCTCGCGGGATGAACGCCGCCCGCGACGCCGGCGGGGCCGATGTGGCCATCCTGGCCTCCGACCCCGACCCGATGGCGGGCGTGCTGCTGATTCGGCGCGACCCGCTGGTCGCCACGATGCCCATTGTGGTGGCTACCCAGACCGAACGGTTCCTGGGCCTCGCCAAGAGCGACAGCCGCGTGCGGCTGGTGAGTCCCGGCGCGGCGGCGGTGGAGGTTTCCGAGGCCATCGCCGAGGTGGTCAAGGCGGCGGCGGGCACGCCGCTGACACCGGAGCAGGCGACCGAATGGGCGGTGCGTGCGGCCAGAGCCGTCCGGATCCTCGGGCTGACGCGCAGCACGGTTTATGACATCACCCGCTGCCGTGGGACGCTCGCCAACTCACTGGGTGACTCGCGCGTCGAAGTTCGCGTGGCCGCCGCCGAGGCGCTGGCGACGATTCCCGGCCCGCAGGCCCAGTCGGCCATCGCGGCTCTGGCGATGGACGTCGGCGTGGACGAGGCCGTGCGCCTCGCGGCGTTCAAGGCCCTGGGCGAGAACGTCCGCCGCTACGGCACGAGCATCGACGAGAAGATGGCCCAGGCGATGGTCGATCTGGTCGTCAAGGGCACCGGGTCGGTGAAGATGGCCGCCGCCGAAATCCTGGGCGCCCTGAACCTGCCCAGCGAGAAGGTGAAGGACCTGATCCTGACGGCTGACGCAGGGAAGCATTGAGCGGCCAGAAGCAGTAACAGGCGGAGCGGACAAAGCCCGCGCCGCGTCCTGCCCAACGGGGCTCGCCGGGCCGCGGTTGGAGCTTGTGAAAGAACTAGAACTGGCGGGTCTGCCCGCTCTGGACGCTTTCTGTCGCCCCTTCAGGGCTTCTCGCCTAATCCATTGTCTAACGTGGGCTTACGCCCCCGGCTAAATCCTCGACGCCCCTGCGGGGCGAAGAGGGAGGAGGGGCGCCTTTCCGATTCTCCCACAAACTCTCAGCCTTTCAGGCGGAACACCGGCGATTCACCTGCCTCGTAACTGCACCAGCGATAGTACAGTCTCAGTCTCACAAGAATCCGCACTGTGGCAGCAGTACAGGGGTTCTCAGCCTGAAGGGCTGACATAGGACAGCCCAGGGCAACGCCCTGGGAACCCGCATCCGAAGATGGCGAAGCCCTGAAAGGGCGAAATAAGCCGTCGCCCGGGCGGGCAGTTCTTGCGCCCTCTCATCTCGACTTCTGCCAAGTTGCCATAAGTGTTTCTTTAGCAGTAAGTTACAACATGACATTTTCCAGTTGTGCCTGGGCGGTTAACTCTTTGTTACAGAATGAGTTATGGATTTCGGTTCGCCTACAATGGCAGAAGTCGAGCTCAGCACTCGCAGAGCAGGAACTGGCGTTTGCCGGCGTCAGCGGGCAGGTCGATGATGTCCGAGGCGCGGAGGGCCAGGCCAAGTTTGGCCGCTTCGCGCCGGGCGGCGGGGAGTTCTTCCGCGATGGCGGCGGGGGTCTTGTAGAAGACAACCTTCGCGCCGGTTCGCGGCTTCAGGAGGCGGCGGCAGGGGCGGAGGAACTTCGCGGCCGAGCCCACCGCGCGGAGGACGACGGCGTCGTAATGGCCGGCGTGGAGTTCGTCGCGAGCGACTTCGCTCACCTGGCGGTCGACGACGCGGCAGTTGGGCATGCCCAGGCGCTGGACCTCCCGGCGGACGAAGTCGGCCCGCTTGAGCCGCGGTTCCAAGCCGACCAGGGCCAGCGCGGGGTTCGCCCACGCCAGCGCCAGCAGGGGGAAGCCCGCGCCGCAGCCGACGTCGGCGACGTGCAAGCCGGGAGCAACCAGAAGTTCCGGTACGGCGATGCCGACGGCGAGGCTGTCGGCCACGTGAAGAAGCCAGAAGTCTTCCTCTGCGTCGATCGCGGTGAGATTGATCCGCCGGGCGGCGGCGTGGAGGTCGGTCCAGAGGCGGGCGAGCACGTTGAGGTCGCGATGATCGGTCAGGACCCCGCACCGCGCAAGGAAAGCTTGCACGGCCGGGGAAGGCATCGCCTCTGGCGGGTTTTGGGCGGGGTATTCACCCATACGGTTGCCGGTGTAACGCGCTGAGAGAAGATCCGCAATCGGCAACCGGCGATCCGCCATGCATCAGTACCCCAGTTCCCACCCCTTGCGGGGCTCGCGACGGAGGAGGGCGTTCGCCTTGTCGTTACCCAGCACCTTGCCGTTCTTGAGGTCGTAGGTGATCTTCTCACCCGTTCGGCAGGCGACGTTGCCCATCAGGACGATCTCGGTCAGCACGGCCGAGTAGCCGAAGTGCGAACTGGGCAGTTGCCTGGTCCTCGCGCCGTGGATGAGGTCGCCGCCGTGGCCGAACTTGGAGCGAGGCAGGACCGGGTCGGGCTTGGGCGTTTCCTCGCGGATGCGAGCTGGCGGACGAGGCCGTCGTCTCGCCGCTCTGGCGGCTGTTCGGGCTTCTTCCACGTGGCCGACGCCGATCACGCTTTCTTCCGGCATCCGAAGTGCCAAGGACAGCTCGATCTGTCGCACCGGTCATTGAACCAGGAACTATCACTTCTTCGAACATACGAGGACAGGATGGGAGAAGCTCCGCCTTCGCCCCGGATGTCGAGTGCTATCGGCGCAAGCTCGTGCACGAGCGACTGCATGGGAAGAAATGCTGGGTGGAATTGTGTAGCATGGTGGGCGGGTGGAGGCCATATGGAGCGTGAGATGACGCGATGGATGGCGACTATCGGATTGGCGATGGCGGCGGTTGCGTGCGGCGTGGCGGCGCAGACGGATGCGAACGGGCCGACGAGTGGGCCGACGAGTGCGCCGACGAGTGGGCCGACGAGTGCGCCGGCGAGTGGGCCGGCAACGGCGCCCGCGGCGGCGGCGATCGTGGCTGAACTGGAAGCGATGCTCGGGCGACTGAGGGATTCCAGCGCGGAGGTGCGGCGCGAGGCGGCGCTGGCGTTGGGCAAAGCGGGTCGTAAGGACCAGGCGATCCTCGACGGGTTGAGCGCCGCCCTGAGGGACGGCGAGTACTCGGTGCGGTTCACGGCGGCCGTGTCGCTGGCGAGGCTGACGGGAGACGTGAAGCGGGTTGGGGCACAGCTTCGGGCGGGCTTGGCGGACAAGGACGCGGCCGTGAGGGCGCTGGCGGCGGAGGCGCTGGGGGAGACGGGTATCCGGAGCCCGGCCATGGCGAACCTGCTTCGTGAGACGCTGAAGGACGCCGAGCCGGCGGTTCGCGCGGCGGGGGCCGCGGCGATGGGTGCGGTTGCGGCGATGGACGGGGAGATGGCGGGAGTGCTGGCGGAGACGCTGAAGGACGGCGATTGGCGAGTTCGCGTGGGTGCGGCCCGGGGGCTTGGCGCCAGCGGCGTAGGCGGGTTGAGGGCGGTGGCGGGCCTGGTGGCCGCATTGGGGGACGCCAACGACGCGGTGCGTGCGGAGGCGGCGGCGGCGATCGGAAAGGTGGGGGCGCAGGCGACGGCAGCGGTGGAGGCGCAGCGGCTGGGGCCGGAGGCGTTGTCGGCGGTGCGCGACGCGGTGCCGGCGTTGGCGGCGATGTTGCGCGGTCGGTCGGCGCGTGCGGCGGCGGCCGGGGCGATGTGCGACATCGGTTGGCTGAACGAGAAGACAGCGGGGTACCTGGCCGAAGTGCTGAAGGAGGGCGACGAGGGGGCGCGGTTGGCGGCGGCGCGGGTGCTGGGCGTGTGCGGCGCGACGGGCGCGCCGGGCGTGCCGGCGCTGATGGAGATGATGAAGGACAGATCGCCGGCGATGCGTATGGGCGCGGCAGAGGCGATGGGGCGCATCGGGTGCGAAGCGCGGGGGGCGACGGCGGTGTTGGCGGCGGCGTTGAGGGACGAGCAGGTGGAGGTGCGTCGTGCGGCGGCGGCGGCGTTGGGCGGGATCGGTGCGGCGGCGCGGCCGGCGACGGCGGATCTGGTGGCCGCGGCGTGCGACGCGGACCGCGGGCTGGCGACGGGGGCGGCGCGGGCGTTGGCGGCGGTCGGTCCGGCCTGCGTGACGGAACTGGTGGCGGAATTGGGCGACAGCGAGGAGCCGCACCGGCGGAAGGCGGCGGAGATGGTGGGGCGGCTGGGGGAGTGGTCGCGGCCGGCGGCGCGGGCGTTGGCGGCGGCGCTGAAGGACCCGAGTCGGAAAGTTCGCCAGGCGGCGATCGCGGCGTTGGGATCGTTGGGTCCGGCGGCCGCGGCGGCGGCGGGCGACCTTGCGGCGCTGGTTGGCGGGCGTGACGCCGAGTTGGCCGGCGCGGCCGGCGGCGCGATGGCGGCGATCGGTCCCGCCTCGGGGGGGGCGCTGGCCGGGATCGCCAGGACGGGCGACGAGCGTCAGAAGGAGATCGCGTTGCGGGCGATCGGGCGGATCGGGCCCTCGGCGGGCGACGAAGCGGCCGGGGCCGTCGTGGGCGCGATGCGAGAAGGCGCTTTTCGCATGGGTTCCATCGCGGCCGAGGCGCTGGCGGGCATCGGCCCGGCGGGCAAGGCGGCCGTGCCCGAACTGGCGGCGGCGCTGGGCGAGCGGGAGGTCAGCACGCGACTGGCGGCTGCGCGGGCGTTGGGGACGATCGGGCCGGAGGCCCGCGTGGCGGCGGGGGAACTGCGGCGGGCCTTGAGCGACGCCGACGGCGGCGTGCGGGCGCAGGCCGCCATCGCGATCGGGCGTCTGGGCCCGGCCAGCCAGGCGACGGCCACGGCGCTGGCGGCGACGCTGAAGGACAAGGACATCGGCGCCGCCGTCGCGGCGGCGGAGGCCCTGGAGCGGATCGGTCCGGCCACTCGCACCGTCATGGCGGACCTGATGGCCGCGTGCCAGGCCGGCCCGGCGGAGGTGCAGATCGCCTGCCGGGTGACGGCGGAGAAGTTCCAGGGCAAGCAGGAACGGCTGGTGCCGTTCCTGCTGGGCGAACTGCGGGCCGACGAGATCGAGCGGAAGCAGGCGGCCGCCAGGGCGCTGGCGCGGCTGGACGTGGCGGCGCTGGCGGGGTTGGAGTCGCTGGCCTCCGCAAGGGACGCGGAGGTGGCGTCGTGGGCGGTGATGATTGCCGCGGAGATCGGCAAGGAGGCGGTGATGCCGCTGTCGGCGGCGCTGAGGCACGAGGACGTGCAGGTGCGTCGCGAGGCCAGCGCGGTGCTGGGGCGGCTGGGGATCGTCGCGCTGCGGCCGCTGCAGCGCGGACTGCGGGACGCCGACGGGGTGGTGCGGGCGACGTGTGCCCGCGGGTTGGGGCAGGTCCAGCCGATTCCCGCCGAGACGCTGCGATTGCTGGTGGCGTGCCTGGACAGCCCCGTGGCCGACGTGCGGTGGGCCGCGGTGGAAGCGCTCGGGGAGCAGGCGCCGCCGACGACGGGCTTGTTGGGCGACGCGGCGCGGGGCGGGAGCTTCAACGAGCGGCTGCACGCGGTGTTCGTGCTGGAGCGGATGGGCGCGAGGGGCAAGGCGGCGTTGGAGTTGTCGGCGCAGGACAAGGAGGAGGAGGTGAGCCTTCAGGCGAAACGGGCGCTGGAGCGCATGGCGCCGAAGGCGGCGGCGACCTCGGCGCCGGCAAGTGAACCGGCGCCGAGTGCGGCGCCGGAGGCGGGTTCAGGTTCCTGAGAGCAAGACCACCGCCCCGCCGGGCGGGGGTGTCTGGGGAGAGATGCACGGGACGCACAAAGCGAGGTGCGCCACGCGGTGGAGCGCACGGGGTACTTGAAACGCCGCGGGATGTCGTGCAGAATGCGGCATCCGGGGGTATGGCGTGTGCGGCCGGACGACCGAGTCGCTTGGGTACTTTGGCGTGCAAGGGAAGGAAACATGGCGAAGAAATCGGTTGCGGACATTAGCGTGAAGGGCAGGAAGGTTCTCATTCGAGTGGACTTCAACGTCCCGCTGGACGGCACGAAGGTCGCCGACGACACGCGCATCCGGGCGGCGCTGCCGACGATCCAGAAGGTGATCGCAGGCGGCGGGCGGCTCATCCTCATGAGCCATCTGGGCAGGCCCGACGGCAAGTACGAGCCGGACGGCTCGCTGAAGCCCGCCGTCGACCGCCTGGCCGAGCTGCTGGGCAGAGGCGTGCTGCTGGGGCCCAAGGAAGTCGTCGGCCCCGAGGCCGAGGCGATGGCGGCCGGCCTGAAGGACGGCGACCTCCTCATGCTTGAGAACGTGCGATTCCACCCCGGCGAGACGATGCCCGACAAGGCCAAGAAGAACCCGGACGGCAAGCTGACGGCCGAGCAGGAGAAGGTGCATAAGGATTTCGTGGGCGCCCTGGCGAAGATGGGCGAGGCGTACGTGAACGACGCGTTCTGCACCTGCCACCGCAAGCACGCCAGCATGTACGGTGTGGCCAAGGCGGTCCAGGGCAAGGGCGGGCCGGCGGTCGCGGGCTTCCTCGTCGAAAAGGAGATCAAGTACCTGCACGAGGCG
>CAYWTX010000702.1:0-4842 GCA_964461295.1 uncultured Planctomycetaceae bacterium
ACCTGGGCCTGCTGCTCACCGGCGAGGAGATCACGCCCACGCTGATGGTTCTGCACCGCGACGGCACGCAGTGGCACGCTGTGCTGCGGCCTGGCGCCGCCGTCGAGGCGCCGCTGGCGGGGCGCGAGGTGAAGATCGAACTGCTGGAGACCATCGAGCGGGCCGAGGCCATGCCCGCCGACGCGCCCGCTCACCACGGCCTGACAGCGGTGTCGGTGTTGCAGGTGGTGTTGACCTCCGGCGGCGCGCGGCAGGCGGTCGTCGTGCCGTTCCACGCCTACGGCCACCTGGCCCCGCCGCAGGTCGTCCGCCTGGGCGATGGCCGGGCGCTGGGCCTGGGCTTCTCGCGCCGCCGCCTGGACCTGCCCGCCACGCTCCAGGTGACGGAGACCCGCTTTGAGACCTGGCCGGGATCGGTCGTGCCCAAGGACTACGTCTGCCTCGCCCGCGTCGACGGGCGCGACGCCGTCATCAGCCTGAACAACCCGCTGTACGTGGGGCCCTTCCAACTCAGCCAGGGATCCTGGGCCGAGGACCCCCGCGACCCCGACCGCATCTTCTTCACCGTGGCGACGCGCCCTGGCCTGCCCGTCATATGGGCCGGCTGCATCCTGATATGTCTGGGGTTTCCACTGGCGTTCTACCTCAAGCCCCTCCTTCTTCGACGCGAGCGAACGGGGGTCGCGACATGATGGTCGTCACGCCGAACGCCTCCCGGAGATGTGGAACCGGCGATACAGATCGTCGAGTGTCAACCAAACGAGCTTGCCGTCTCGCGCAACTCCTCGTTGCCGCAGCCGCCTTTGTCTGCGTTACCTCTTCAGCGCAGGCAGACGCCAACTCCCTGTTCTTCCCGCCCGAGTATCGCGACTTCGCCGCGCGCCTAGACGCCGGCGCCCTCTCGCGCCTCGGCGTGCAGGTCAGCGGACGCGTCGCCGTCCTGGACACCGTCGCCCGCGAGCAACTCAGCCAGATGACCGGCCAGGCCACGCTCGACGCCCTGCCGCCCGCCGTCGCGTATCTCGAAATCTACTTCGGCGCTGGGCCCTACCTCGACCGCCCCCTCATCGCCGTGCGAGAGAAAGCCCTGCGCGGATGGGTGGTGGGCAAGCTCGACGCCGCCTCGGCCGAGGCGTTCGGCGATACGCATCGCCTGCCGCCCGCCGCCTTGCTCGACGAGGACGGCTACAACCTGCTCTACCGCGCCGGCCGCGCGACGCCCGCCGACGCCAATGCCGCCGCGGGCGTGCGAAGCCTCCGCAACGACCTGCCGGACCTGGCCGAGCGGAAGGACTTCCGCGTGCCCATCGAGCGGTTAAGCCTGCGATACGGCGCGTTCCTCGCCCAGAACGTGCTCCGGATCGCACCGGGCGATGCGGGCCAATGGCGCTCGGCCGAGGAAGTCCTCGGCCCGGCGGGCTCCACGCAGCCGGCCGGGCCGGTGGCCGGCACGTGGCGCCAACTGCGCCGCGCGTGGCTCGTCCGCGATGCCGCCGCCGTGAATAGACTGGCCGTCGACCTCGACGACATGCTGCGCGAGGCGGCATCGTCGGCGTACCCCTCGCCGAGGGCGCAGCGGCTTGAGTTGATCTACAATCGCACGCGGCAGGGAACCGTCGTATTTGCCGGCTTCGCCGTCGCGATGCTGCTGCTGATCCTGGCGGCCGCGTCGCGCGGACGTTTCTTCCGATGGGCAGGCCTGGGCGTCTTCCTGGTCTCCACGGCAATGCTGGGCGCGGGGTTCTTCATCCGTTGGATCCTCAGCGGGCGCGAATGGTATCTGCCGCCGATCATGAACCAGTTCGAGGCGGTGATCGGCTCGGCGCTGCTGGGGGCCGTGCTGGGCGTCGTGCTGGAACTGGCCTCGCCGCGGAACTACTACGCCCTGGCCGCGTCACTCTACGCGACGGTGGCGCTGCTGATGGGCTTCTTCCTGCCCGGCACGATGGGCGCCGGCATCGCCGCGCAGCATGGCATCCTGGCCTCGCCGGTGATGGCCGTCCACGTCGCCGTCATCATCGTCGGGCACGCGCTGGTGGGCATGACGGCCGTGATCTCGCTAACCTATCTGGGCGTGGCGGCGGTGAAGGGCCTGGGCGCCCGCGACGATGCCGCGGGCGCGTCCTCGCCGCCGAGCCTCACGCCGGCGGGAGAGATGTCCGCGCTCGCCGCCATCGACCGCTGCAACCTCATCGTCGCGCAGTTGGCGTGCTGGACGGTGGTGGCCGGGACGCTGCTGGGCGCCTACTGGGGCGACTTCGCCTGGGGGCGATGGTGGGGCTGGGACCCCAAGGAGACATGGGCTCTCATCACGGCCCTGGTGTACGTGGCCCTGCTGCACGCCCGCTTCGCCATCGGCCCGCGGCGCCGCGGGCTGTTCACGGCCCTGGTCTGCCTGCTCGGCACGGCCGTGATGCTCTTCAACTGGATCGTGGTGAACTACTTCCTGGCGGGGAAGCATTCGTATGCGTGAGAGGGGATGGCAGGGAGGAAGGGGATGAAAGGGAGGAAGGGGATGAAAGGGACAAGAGAAGACGGAACCGCTTTCATCTCCTTCCTCCCTGCTACGGCTCTTCCTCCCGCGGTTGGCCCTTCTTCCGGTGCGGGCGGAACAGCAGCCGGATCGGCACTTCCGGGAACGGGAGGCGGTCGCGAAGTTGGTTCAGCAGGAACCGCTCGTAATCCCGCGTGAAGGAGGAGGGTTCGTTGACGAAGCACACGATCGTCGGCGGGGCCGTGCCGATCTGCGACGCGTAGTAGATCTTCGGCGGCTTGGTGCCGTGCTTCGCCGACGGCTCGCGCTTGGTCGTGATCTCCTCCAGGCAGCGGTTCAGTTCGCCCGTCGTCACGCGGTGGTTGGCCTGCCGGAAGAGCTGCTCGGCCAGGAGCACCGTCTGCTTGACGTTCAGCCCCTCGGTCGCGCTGGTCATCGCCATCGGCGCGTAGGTCAGGAACGGGAACACCTTCGCCAGGTAGTCCTGGTAGTCCTCGCCGCTGGCTTTCTCGCGGGCCAGGTCCCACTTGTTCACCACCAGCACCACCGGCTTGAATTCCTCGGCCACCTCGGCGCCCAGGTCCTTATCCACCTGCCCCGCCGGCACCGACGCGTCGAGCATCAGCGCCACCACGTCCGCCCGCCGGATCGACCGCAGCGCCCGGTGGTGGCCGTAGAACTCCAGGTTCGCCTGCACCATCTGCCGCTTCTTGCGTACCCCGGCCGTGTCGATCACCATGAACGTGCGGCCGTCGAGCTGGAAGGTGACGTCGACGCTGTCTCGTGTGGTGCCGGGCTTCTCGGAGACGATGACGCGCTCCTGGCCGACCAGGGCGTTGATGAACGAGCTCTTGCCCGTGTTGCGCCTGCCGACGATGGCGAGTTTCATGACCGGCTCGGCCGGCTGCTGGGCGGGCAGGGGGGCCATCGTGCGGGCCAGCGCGTCGGTCAGTTCGTGCAGGCCCAGACCCGCGTGGGCCGAGACGCGGATCGGCTCGCCGAAGCCCAGGCCCACCAACTCCGGCCACTCGGTGGCGAGGTTGGGGTGGTCCACCTTGTTGGCGGCCAGCACGACGGGCTTGCCGAGCTTCCGCAGCCGCTCGGCCACCAGGCGATCCAGCGGGGTGAGGCCCTCGCGGGCGTCGACGAGGAAGATGATGGCCGCGGCCTCGGCGATGGCGTAGGCGATCTGGTTCTCGACGTGTTCGGTAAGCTCGTCGACGTCGTCGATGCCCATGCCGCCGGTGTCGACGAGTTCGACGTAGCCCTCGCCGAGGGGGCAAGGCGAACTGACGCGGTCGCGCGTCACTCCCGGCGCGGGGTCCACGATGCTGATTCGCCGGCCGACGAGGGCGTTGAGCAGGCTGCTCTTGCCGACGTTGGGCCGGCCGACGATGGCGACGGCGGGTAGGCTCATGGCGGAGCATGATAGCGTGTGCGCGCGCCGGGTGGAACCCCGAACCGTGCACCGGGGGCGCCGACGGGCCAGGTTTGCGGCTCGTTCGGCGTTTGACGACGAACGAGCGAATCGGTAGACTGCCCCGCTTCCCTGCCCGACCGAGGCCGGGGAGTTCTTCCATCGAAAGGAACGAGAGTCATGCGCATTGCAGTGATCGGCGGCGACGGGACCGGCCCGGAAGTGGTGGCGGAGGGCCTGAAGGTTCTCCAGGCCGTGGCGGCGAAGGTCGGCTTCGCGTACACAACCAGGGACTTCAACGTCAGCGGCGACCGCTACCTCGCGGCCGGGGGCGACCCCGCCAAGCCGAGCATCCCTGTGATCAGCGACGCGGAGATCGCCGATCTGAAGACGTTCGACGCGATGTATCTCGGGGCCGTCGGGCACCCGAAGATCGCCCCGGGCATCCTGGAAAAGGGGCTGCTGCTGCGGCTGCGATTCGAGTTGGACCAGTACATCAACCTGCGGCCGGTAAAGCTGTATCCGGGCGTGTGGACGCCGCTGAAGGACAAAGGCCCCGAGCACATCGACTTCATCGTGGTGCGCGAGAACACGGAGGGGATCTACACGGGCATGGGCGGCGTGCAGTACAAGGGCATGGCTTCGGAGGTGAGCACGCAGGTCAACTGCACGACGCGGTTCGGGGCCGAGCGGGCGATCCGCTATGCGATGGACTTCTGCCGGCGGCGGAACAACCCCAAGAAGCGGGTGACGCTGGTGCACAAGACCAACGTGCTGACGTTCGTGGGCGACACGTGGTTCCGGACGTTCCAGGAAATCGGGAAAGAATATCCGGATATTGAGAAAGATTACAACCACGTGGACGCCTGCTGCATGTGGTTCATCAAGAACCCCGAGTACTACGACGTGATCGTCACCGACAACATTTTCG
>CAYWTX010000703.1:0-7640 GCA_964461295.1 uncultured Planctomycetaceae bacterium
ATCGAACTGGGGCTGGACATCCTGGACGTGGTGCAGGTGTCGGCCGCGAACATGGACCTGGCGCGATTGGCGGACGACTTCGGCGACCGGTTGTGCTTCTGCGGCACGATGTGCGTGCAGACGACGCTGCCTCACGGCACCGCGGCCGAGGTGGAAGCAGCGGTCCGCCGGCGGCTGGAACTGTTCCCAAAGGGCGGGCTGATCCTCGGCCCCACCAACACCATTGAGATCGGCACGCCCGTGGACAACATCCTTGCCATGTACCAGGCGGCCGGCAGCCTACGCCTGCCGCCTTCGGCGAAGGGGACCCCATGACCCTGAGGGAGCGGTTCCGCGCAGTGATGTCGTACCAGCCCTTCGACCGGGTGCCCGTCTGGCACTTCGGCACATGGCCGCAGACCAAGCAGCGCTGGCAGCGGGAAGGCCTGGAAGGAATTGCCGATCCCCACAGTCCCGGCCCGGACCTGCCGGGCATGGACCGCGACTGGGAGACGGGCCTTTGGGACATTCACGGCCTGGTGAACCTATCCTGGGTGCCGGACCTGCCGGAGGAGGTGCTGGAGGAGGCGGCGGACTACCGCGTGCTTCGCACTCCCTGGGGCGCCGTGCATAAGGTCGCCCGGGACGGCGGCTCGATTTCGCAGCACCTGGAAGAGGCGCTCAAGCCGACCCGCGAGTCCTGGCGACAGTTCCGCCGCTTCGTCGATGCCCGCGACCCCGGGCGCCGCATCGCCGGCTGGGAGCGGAAGGCCGATGCCCTCAACCGGCGCGAGCATGTCGCCGCCTTCCTGGGCGGCAGCCTCTTCGCCTGGCCGCGAGAATGGATGGGCGTCCAGGAATGGTCGTACCTGTCTTACGACGATCCGGCGCTCTACGAAGAGATCATCGCGCACGTCGTCGATTACTTCATGGAGATGCTGGGCCCCGTCCTGGACCGGGTGCAGTTCGACCTGGCGTATTTCTTCGAGGATTGCTGCTTCAATGGCGGGCCGCTGATCTCGCCGGACATCTACCGACGCTTCTACCACAAGCATTACGTGCGGCTGATCGAGTTCTATCGCGCCAAGGGCGTGCCCTTCGTCATGCTCGACAGCGACGGCAAGGTGGACGACCTGATCGCCTGCTGGCTCGATTCGGGCGTGGACATCCTCTTTCCCATCGAGGTCGGGACCTGGAAGGCCGACGCCCCGGCCCTGCGCCGCCGCTTCGGAAAACGCCTGCGGATGATGGGTGGCGTGGACAAGCTCGTGATTCCGCACGGGGAGGCGGCCGTCCGCCGTGAACTGGAGCGAGTCAAGCCGCTGGCGGACGAAGGCGGCTACGTCCCCATGCCCGACCACCGCATTCCGCCTGACTGTTCGCTGGAAGCGATGCGGACCTACATTCGCGTGTTTCACAACGTATTCGGAGGCCCTGCATGAGTATCCCGGTCATCCTCGACACCGATATCGGCAGTGACATTGACGACACGTGGGCGCTGGCGATGCTGCTGAAGTGCCCCGAACTGGATGTCAAACTCGTCACCAGCGCCACCGGCGACACCGAGCACCGGGCCCGGATCATCGCCCGCCTGCTCGAGGTGGCCGGGCGGACCGACGTGCCCGTCGGCGTGGGCATTCGCGGCCCCGGCGGGCCGGGGCCGCAGGCGCCCTGGGTGGACGGGTACGAACTGGGACGATACCCCGGGACCATCCACCACGACGCTGTGGCGGCCATCGTTTCGACCATCATGGATGCGCCGCGCCCGCCGACGCTGATCGCCATCGGTCCGGCTACGAATATCGGCGCGGCCCTCCAGCGAGAGCCGGGCATCGCCCGGCGAGCCCGTTTCGTGGGCATGTACGGCGACCTCCGCGGCGGATACAGGGGGAACCCCGATCCGCTGGCCGAGTACAACGTCAAGTCCGACGTCCCCGCCTGCCAGCGCGTCTTCACCGCGCCTTGGGAAATGGCCATCACCCCCCTGGACACCTGCGGCCGCGTCCGCCTGACCGGCGCGAAGTACCAGGCCGTGTGCGATTGCCCCGATCCCCTCACGTGCGCCATGGTCGAGAACTACCGCGTCTGGGCCGCCACCATCCAGTGGGAGGACCGCTGGGGGCCAAGGCCCCAGGCGCAAACGGAAAGCACGATTCTCTTCGATACCGTGGCGGTATACATGGCCTTTTCCACGGAGTTGCTCGGCATGGAGACGCTGGGCGTGCGTGTCGCCGACGACGGCCACACGGTCATCGACGAGACAGCCAAGCCGATCCGCTGCGCGACGAAGTGGAGGAACCTGGCGGCCTTTGAGGACCTGCTGGTGCAACGGTTGACCTCATCCTGCTCGCGGTAAGCGAGGTCATCACAATAGAGGGCTTTTGCCTCTTGCAGCCTCGCCTTCGCTGGCGTATAAGTTCCTCCGTTTGGCGGGGCCGGGGCCACGCATGACGGCGGCGGCCGCTGACCTCGCCGGATCGATAGCAGGTCTTTTCTCCAGGGAAGGGTGCGACATGAAGATGATGGTTCAGACTGCGGCGCTCCAGGAGGCCCTCACCCTGGCTGGCGGCATCGTCGCCACCAGGACGCCCAAGCCCGTCCTCCAGTGCGTCAAACTCGTTGCCTCCAAGGAGGGCGACACGTCCCTGCTGACGGTGATAGCCACCGACCTCGAGGCCGGCTGCCGGTTCTACGTCACTGCCGTGCAGGTCGATGATCCCGGCGAGGCGCTTGTCCCCGCCGAGAGGCTCATCGGCATCGTTCGCGAATCCACCGGCTCAGAGCACCTGACTCTGGAAACGCAGAAGGACTCCGTCCAGGTCCTCGGCTCGGGCAGCCGCTTCAAGATCTTCGGCTACGATCCGGCCGAGTACCCCGCCGTGCCGGACTTCACCGACAAGCCGGACTTTGAGATTCCCTCCGCAACGCTGGGCGCCATGATCAACAAGACGCTGTTCGCCGCCGCCAAGGCCCACAGCCACTACGCGATGAGCGGCGTGCTGTGGGAAGCGGCGGGCAAGAAGCTGCAACTCGTGGCCACCGACGGCCACCGGCTCAGCCAGACGCGGGGCGCCTTGGCGAAGGCATCCGCCCGCGACGTCTCGGCCATCGCCCCGGCCAAGCTGATGGCGATGATCCCGCGCGTGGCCGGCGGGCAGGAGACGCTGTGCGTGAAGATCGAGGAGAGCCAGATTCTCCTTCGGACGGCCCGCGTGGTGCTGTCCAGCTCGCTGGTGCAGGGCAATTTCCCGAAGTACGGCGACGTGATCCCCAAGCAGACGGAGCGCAAGGCGTCGGTCAAGGCGTCCGACCTGGAGCACGCGGTGCGCCTGGCGGCACTGGTGACCAACGAGGAATCGCGCGGCGTGCGGCTCAGCTTCGGCAACGACGTGGTGAGGCTGTCCAGCCGATCGGCCGACGCCGGCGAGGCGGAAGTCACCTGCCCCTGCCGCCTGGAAGGCGAGACGATCGACATCGCGTTCAACCCGGCGTTTCTGGTGGACGCCCTTCGAGTCGTCGAGGCCGACGAGGTCACCTTCGAGATGAACGGGCCGAGTAAGCCGGCCGTGATCCGTTCCGGCAGCGACTTCCTTTACGTGGTGATGCCGGTGGAATTGGGCTAGCGTGCCAGGAGCACACGTCTGTGGCGACGCCGCCAACGGCGGGGATGCCTGGGCCTGCTTGGCGCACGCGGCCGAGTTTGGGTCAAGATTTTCTTTTCGCTTGGGCGATGCATTCAGTAGGCTTTCAGCGCGCGTTGACAGGATGCCAGGGATACGGAGATTCCTAGGAGCGCCGACATGGATGACGCACAGCTCCGCACCATTTGGTTGCAGCGGCAGATCAATGATCGCGTGCCCCTCCTGACCGAGGCCCTTTCTCGCCTCATGAAGAACGAACTGGGCAAGCGAGTCAAGCTGCTCTCGCGCCTGGCGGAAATCTGGGACGAGATCATCCCCGGCACGATCCGCGAGCACACCGCCCTGGACAACCTCCAACGCGGCGTGCTGACGGTGATCGTGGATTCCGCCGCCCATCGCTATCAACTCCAGACGCTGCTCAGCGGCGGACTGATGCGGGAAATCCAGCGCCGCTTCGCCGACGCGTTGCAGAAAATCCGCATCGTGCCCGGGCAGTTCTACTCGGTGGACGTGGCCGGCGAGAAACGATACGAGTTCTGAAGAGCCGTCAACCTTCAGCCCTCAGCCGTCAGCCGCGGAAGTGCCGGTGTGCCCGGCTGGCTGGAAGCCGAAGGCTGAAAGCTGAGAGGTTGTGAAGGAATCGCAGAAGCGGCCTTTCTCCCCCTTAGCCCCGAAGGGGCGTCGAGGACTTAGCCAGGGGCGCAAGGCCCCGGTATACAAACAGATAAGCATAGAGCCCCGAAGGGGCGACAGAAAGCGTCCAGCGTGTGCAGACCCGCGAGAGCCAATTCTTTCACAAACTCTGAGAGCTGGAAGCCACTATGCCAGTGACCACAGCCTGCATCGCGGGAGAGGAAATCCACCGTCAGTGGGACGACGGACGGATCGTCGGCGAGCCGCTCGGACCCAAGAACACCCCCTTCGGCCCCAGCGGTGACATCTTCCTCGTCCAGGCCGAAGAGTCGCCCGTCTACCTCCTGCCCCGCCACGGCCGCGGAATGGCCAAGACCTCGCCCCGGCGCGTGAACGACCGGGCGAATCTGTACGCCCTGAGGGACCTGGGCGTGCAGTTCGTGCTTGCCTGGGCGCCGGGCGGGGCCATCACGCACAACATCGCCGTCGGCGACCTGGTCATCCTTCATGACCTGATCGACCGCACGTTCCTGCGCGAGGACACGTACTTCGAGGACTCGCCCCTGGGCTACCTGCGGCAGTTCCCCGTCTTCTGCCCCACCCTGCGCCGCGCCGCCGGAGAGGTCCTCCACGGAATGAAGCTGGTCTACCACGGCAGCGGCACCGCGGCCGTGTGCGAGGGACCCCGCCTGGAGACCCCGGCGGAGGTCCGGGCCCTGGGCACCGTCGGGGCCGAGGTCGTCACCCACTCCTTCGCGCCCGAGGCGTTCCTCGCCCGCGAGTTGCAGATCTGCTACGCGGCCGTGTGCTACGTGGTCAACTACGCCGAGACCGGCTCCAAACATAGCCCCTTCGCAGGCCAACTCTTCGGCAATATTTCACAGCGGTCCGACCGCGAACGGCTTAACAGCGCCCTGGCCGGCATGGAACAGTTTGTTCGGCAGATGGCTGAGGCGGTGGCCGCGGCCCCGCGGGAATGCGAGTGCGACCAGACGATGGCCCGCAACAAAGGCGCCTACAATCTAAGCGAAGACTGGCATCAGTGGTTCAAGTAGAATTTCGCCTCCTTCGGCATGGCAGAGGACTGCACATCCTGGAGCGTCCAAGCGAATTGGATTGTCACCGGTGACGGCCAAGTCTTCGCCAGCGGCATCATGCGGGGCAAGGGCGAAGTAATAGAAGCCATCGGGGCCGCCGGTGAAATAACCCCCTCCACCAATCATCGCCGGCTTCCAAACGCCGCCATTCTGCCGGGGCTGATCAACGCCCACGCACACTTGGAGCTTTCCCACCTTCGAAACCTGCTGCCGCGCCGTGCGTCCATGCCGCGCTGGCTGATGAGCCTGCTGCGACACCGCGGTTCGCCCGCAGACCAGTTGGAGGCGACGGCCCAGGGGGCAAGGGAAGCTCTTGCCGGCGGCACGACCACCATCGCAGACATCAGCCACGATAACAGTGCCTGGCGCGTGCTCAAGGACTTCCCGATCCGCAAGCTGTGCCTGGCTGAGGTACTCGGGGCCGGGCCGCTCGAGCGTGGGGCCATGGACCGGCTGGCTGCGTCGCTGGTTGACCTGCCGCCGGCGGATGACCGCATGAAGTTCGGCATCTCGCCACACGCACCGTACACGACCTCTGCCGCCCTCTACCGCCAAGCCATCACGCTGGCAAAACAAAGGCATTGGCCGGTATGCACGCATCTGGCTGAGACCAAAGCCGAGCGGCAGTTGTTGATGCGAGGCGGTGGCCGACTCCTTCAATTCCTTAAAACTGTTTCGCTGGCAGATGATCGCGGCGACCCCTGGGCGTGCAAGCCTCTGGAGTTTGCCCAGCGAGTCGGACTGCTCGATACCGAACCCGCACAAGGCGAATCATTGCCGTTCCTGCTGGCCCACGTCAACTACCTCGACGATCAGGAGCTTGACTTGCTGGCCCGCGGTGGCGCATCGGTGGTCTATTGCCCAGGCAGCAGCGAGTTCTTCGGCCATCGTGACCACCGATACAGCGAAATGCTCCAGGCCGGCGTCAACGTGGCCCTGGGCACCGACAGCCTGGCCAGCAATGACTCATTGGATATGCTCGCCGAGATGCGTCGCCTGAGAAGCCAAGCTCGCGTGGATAATCAAACGATTCTCCAAATGGCCACGCTTAATGGCGCCAAGGCCTTGGGCTGGTCCGGGCAAATCGGCAGCCTCTCTGCCGGAAAAATGGCGGATTGGTTTGCTCTGAAAATCCCTCAGTACGGCGATGGTGTTTCAAATTTTAACGTGCTGGAGACCATCCTGACCCAACCGACGGAATTGCTCGAGACGGTAATCGCAGGACAGGTGGCCTTTACGAGATAGCTGCTTTGTGTGCAAGAAAACTGCGTGCGTGAGATTGATTATTCCGCTTTAGTTTCTTTGGTTTCATTCGCGATTTCCTTGGCCACCGCGTCCAGCACGCCATTGACGAAACGTGGACTTTCGGAGGTTGAAAATTCGCGGGCCAGCTGAAGGGCCTCTGTAATGATGATCTTGTGCGAAAGGTTCAGTGCGAGCAGTTCGCTCACGCCCAGGCGGAGAATATTGCGATCGACCAAGGCCAGGCGATCCAGGTTCCAGTGTTTGGCATGGCGGGTGAGCAGCTTGTCGCTCTCCTCGCGATTGTCCCAGGCATCTCGAAGCATCTTGGATGCGGCTTGGCGGATTTCGGGAGCCTCATCACTTTCGTCGATGAATTGGTACACCAGATCCAAGGCCCCTACCCCCTGCACATCCAGGGAACAAAGGCCCTGCAGTGCCAGGCGTCTTGCTCGATGCGGATCCCTCATTGTTTACTTCGCAGACTTTCCAGCACCAGGAAGTTGCTGAATCAGGTTAGCCATTTCGATGGCGGCATTGGCGGCATCGGCGCCTTTGTTACCGCTCTTGGTGCCGGCTCGCTCGATGGCCTGCTCCACATTGTCGCAGGTCAGAACGCCGAAAATACACGGTACGCCCGTAGCCAAACCGACGTGGGCAATGCCTTTGGAGACCTCGGAGGCTACGTATTGATAGTGGTCCGTCCCGCCGCGGATTACCGCGCCAAGGCAGATCACGGCGGCAAAGCGGCCGCTGCTTGCGAGTTTCTGGGCAATGATCGGTATTTCAAAACTGCCTGGGGACCAGGCAATCTCAATGTTGTCCTCAGCCACGCCATGGCGCATCAGCGTGTCGGTGCAGCCACCCAGCAACTTGCTGGTGATGAATTCGTTAAACCGGCTGATCAAAATCGCAAACTTAGCATTCGCCGGCGCGATCAACTGGCCGTGGTACTCTTTCATGTTTATTTCCTCGTGTAACTAGCAAGATAGTATAGGGGCAAGCTTCCAAACAGGCAAGGGCCTCCAGAGGATAGTTCAAAGCACCC
>CAYWTX010000704.1:0-11963 GCA_964461295.1 uncultured Planctomycetaceae bacterium
CTCCGACCTGTGCTGCACAGCTTGGAAAGCTGTGCCACCAAGACTGGCTTGCTCAGGTCATTTCGTGACGGACCCTTAGGCCTTCGATTCGCTCCCGGCGCGCCACCGCTTGATGCACCTATCGCTCGATCTGTTCCATCGCCTTCGCCGCCCTTCGCCCTCCGGGGCTCTCCGGCGAGGCCCTCGCCGCCGCCGCGAGGTACGCCTTTCGCCGCGCCAGTTCCGCCAGCCACGCCTTCGCGTCGGCCTCGGCGCCGCTGGACGGCCAGAACCGCAGCATCACCGGCTCGGCCGCGGCGCCCTTCGCAACCGAAACTTCCAGCACCAGCGGCAGGGGCGCCTCCGGCACGTCCACGAGCTGGTTGTGCTTCACTTCCACGCCGCCCAGCCACGCGCGCGCCGCGCCGCCGCGCAGCTCCACGCGCATCATCCGCGCGAAGTCGCTCCGCAGCGCCGTCAGCAGGAACCAGGTACCCTCTGCCGCGCCGGCAAGGGTCTGCACGTCCAGGCCGCCGTCCTTCATCCATCCCTTGCGATGCTTGCTGAGCTGGGCCAGCGGCTGCCTCTTCCCGCACACGGCCATGCCGAAGCCCACGCTGCTGTTGCCGTCGGCCCCCGTCAACTCCGACGCCGTCAACTCCGCCCGCACGGCCTGGACGTCCCCGCCCGCCGCGGGCCCCAGCACGAACCACTCATCCGGCAGCAGGCGCGACCAGAGCGTCTCGCCGCGGATGGCGCCGTGCCCGCCGCGCTCGCCGCTGCCGCGCCGAGCGATCCTCGGCGCCGCCGCCGGGGCCGTCGCGGGCCGATCCGGGTAAAGCTGGTCGAGCAGTTCCGCCGCGATCGCCTCGGCCTCGTACTTCCGCCCCGCCTCGCCCGTGTACCCGATGCACGTCAGCGAGTTCTGCGACCGCACGTACATCCGCTCGCCGTCGAAGCACGGCCCGCCGGTGGTCAGGTCCAGCTTGTTGCGGGCCAGCAGCAGCCCGTCGGGACCGCTGTCCAGGACGCTCATCCCGCTGCCGTGGTGGATCCCCATCGGCGCCGCGAAGAACTGCCCGTAGTCCGCCACGTACAGCCTGCCGCCCGCCATCGCGATCGCCGGGTAGCACCGCCCCGGACGAATCCACAGCAGGTCGTGCCGCATCGACCGCACCGCGCCGTCGGCGGCGTCCAGCACGTCCAGCCGCCAGCCGAACGCGTACAGCAGCCCCCCCTCCAGCAGGGCGTAGTTGCCGCTGTCGTACCCCACGCCGGGGTGCCACACCTGCCAGGCCGTCCGCACCCCGATGCTGTCCCGGTCCTGCATCAGCAACTCGTAGCACGCTTTGTGGTGGGGGCCGCTGATGATCACCCGCCCGCGCCCGTCGCCGATCGGCGAGCCGTATTCCTCCCGGCTGCCCAGGTACATCCGCAACACCTTGCCGTCCTGGACTCGAACCACCGTGCCGTTGGCCGTCACCACCACGTCCAGGGCCTCGCGCCCGTTGGTCAACCGCATCGGCAGCGGCGTGCCGGTAACCTCCCCGCTGGTCCCCTCGGCCGTCGCCGCCGTCCACAACTCCCTGCCCGTGTCCGGCTCGTACGCTCGCAGCGTCGACGTCACCTTCTTGTAGTCGTGCACGCGGGCGAACCCGCTGGCTGGCAGCATCACGATCAGCCGTCCCGCGCACAGCACCGGCGAGGGCACGTGGCTGCTCGTGCCCGTCGAGCCGCCGTGGTCGATCATCCATTTGCGATTGCCCTCCATGTCGAAGCACGCCAGCACGCCCGTGTTGTACTTCACCCACACGCACCTGCCGTCCGTCACCGGCGTGGAGATCGTGTGCCCCGTGACGGTGTTCCACGCCGGCCCCTGCACGCCCGCCTTGCGGAGCAGTTGCAGATACGCAGCGCCGCCGCGCGACAACTCCTCGTACCTCTCCGCCGCCTGGTTGGCGTCCAGCCCCTGCTTGGCCAGCGCCTCCATCCGCTCCGCCTTCGTCCTGCCCAGCGCCGCCAGTTGGGCCCGCGCCCTGGCCGTCCCTTCCCTCGCCCCCGCGGCCTCCTTGCGAATCTCCTCGCCGCGCAGCTCGAAAATCTCGCAGTCGCGCCGCCACAGTTCCTTGCCGTCGGCTTTGTTCAGGCACAGCAACGTGTGCGGCTCCAGGTTCGTGAACACCCGCTCGCCCGCGATCACCGGCGTGGCGTGGCTGGACTCCAGCGGCACGCGCCACGCGACGTTCATTCCCTTCTCGATGTCCCACGCCACGGGCGGGCGCGCCGCCGGCCAGCGACCCGTCCCATCGCCGCGCCAGCCGCTCACCGCCCCTTCCCCCGCCGGCTGCTTCAGCGATTCGTACGCCTTCGCCAACTCCGTCTGCCGCCGCTTCGCCGCCTCGGGCGGCGCCGGCTGCCCTCCCACGCACACCCGCAGCGAGAAGTACGTTTCATCGGTGTGGTTGTCCAGCCGCACCACCAGCCGGTTGACGCCACGAACCAACGCCGCCCGCGCCAGCCCCGTCCTTTCGTCGCGGGCCGGGTCCTTCTCCGGCCGGGACATCCACACCAGGCGGTCGTTGACCCACAGCGCCCCGCCGTCGTTGATGGTCACGCCCAGCCAGACCTCGCGCGGCGACGGGGCAATGATCCGGGTGGCGGCGTGGAAGCTCGTGCGCGGCAGGTCCACGCGCCGCGGCGTCAGGCCCGTCTCCCATTGCGCGATGCTCGGGGGGCGCGTGTGGCCCAGGCCCGTCCGGCTCTGGCCCATGTTCGAGTCCGCCGCCAGCGGCGCCAGCGTGTCGGGGATCAGGTACTGTTTGGCCACGCCGCGAAGCCGGCTCGCCACGGTCAGCGGCGCGTCCCACGCGGGCACGACCTCCGGCAGCGTCGCCAGCGCGACCGGGCAGAACTCCCCCGGCAGCGGGCCGAGGAACGTCCACCCGCCGATCAGCCGCCACTCCTGGTTGCCGCCCTCGGCCTGCGCGCCGGGCAGCACGCCATGGCCGCCCCGCTCGCGCGGCAGCTCCTGCTCGCCGTAGTAGGGCCCGAACGCCGGGTCGCCGCAGTCGGCGCCGTCGACGGCATACTCGCCGCCCTGGCCCGCCCGCCACGCCTCCGCCAATCGCCGCATCGCCCCCACGTGCTCCCGGATCGGCCCCAACGCCGCCAGCAGCGCCGGGTTCGCCTTGGCAGCCCCGGCCGCGGCGACCCCCGCGCCGCGCGGCGGCCCGGGGGCCTTCGGCCCGTCCAGACCCAGGTCGTCGCCCTCGCCGATGTCCAGCCGCTTGGGCGGCTCGTTCGTCCCGGGCGGCTTCTCGCCGCCGGCGCCCGCTGTCTTCAGCTCCGCCCGGGCCGGCAGGTACTCCGGCGTCGCCGCAAAGGCGTGCTCCACCGCCCACCCGTGCTCCAGCGCCAGCGCGCAGCCGTGAACCTCCCGGTACAGCCGACACGCCTGCGTCTCCAGCCAGCACGCCCGCTTGTGAAGCATCCCCTCGTACCCGCCGCCCAGTTCGATCTGCGGTTCGGCCGCCGCCGCGGGCACGAACGCCGCCTCGCGCACGCTGCCGATCAGCGCGCCCTTCCGCGGCGCCACCGGGGCCGACTCGGCCCGATACGTGATCCCCTCCGACGTCGCGTCGTGCCACGGCGTCTCCGGAATCGCCGCCGCCCCCGCCGTCGAGTACGTCCCGCTCACCTTGCCCGCCTCGACGCCCGCGTCGATCGTGAACTCCACGTCCATCCGTCGGCTGTGGCAGTTGAACTTCCCGCGCCCGAACGCCATCGCCGCGCGCAACGTGCCGCTGAGCCGCTTGCCGTCGAACGTCAGGCCGCCGGCGTCCACGAAATGCGGCCCGCCATACCACCCCGGCGTGCCGCCTTGGCTGGGCAGCCACCGCCCCGCCCCGCGCCACAACGTCGCCACGAAGTCGTCCTTGCCCGTCGCCCCGTGCCCGCCCGGATACGAGATCACCCCGGTCAATCGCAGTTCGATCACGACGGCCGGCTCCACGCCCTTGTCCCGCTGACGCACCTGCGCCAGCAGCCGATCCCGCACGGCCTTCATCGCCGCCACGTCCGCCCGCAGCCCCTCCATCTCCGCGTCGGCCGGTCCCGCCCCGCCGGCGGCATGACAGAGCGGGGCCGGGAAGCCCACGAGCAGCAGACCGATCAGTCGATACCGGAGCTGGCCCACGTCCGTCCTCTTGTCTCAGCGAACGCCGCTCCATGTGAAACACTTCCGCGGCCCCTGTGGCACACTCGGCACGGGTGCTTGTGGGCGGGCGGACCCGGCGGCGCGAGAAACCGTGAGCGTAGGCGCATTCCTCCCGCAGGACCCGACCAGGGGGCCTGGATATGGGTTGGGGCGCACTTGCCGAAAAGAGAGAGCCCACGCTCACGGTTCCTGCCGGCCGTCGATGCGATGGTCGGACCAGCGAGCCGCCGTAGGGCCCTGAACAGACATGGAGGCCGGCGAGTGAGGTGCTCGGCGGAAGCAGGCCACAAGGTGAACGGCTGAGAAGCGGTCCTGAACCCCAGCGGCCGGCGAAACCCCCGTGCCGGCACGGCAGTTCTTCGGGAACGCCTGTCGGGCCCACTGCGAACCCTCCGAGCGGCGTTTTCCAAGAACACCCGTGCCGGCACGGTAGTTTCGAGCGCCCTGAGGGCGTCAGAGGGGTGTGTGCCCATACGACACTCCACACTCGACACTTGACGCTCGACACTCCATACTCGACCTGCTGTGCCCGACCCGACCCTCATCTTCCTGCTCAAGGCCACAGGCACTTCGCTGTCCGGCGTGCTGGCGCCGGGGGCGCTGACGGCCGCAACGCTCGAGGCCGGCGCCCGCCGCAAGCACGCCGGAGCGTGGGTGGCCGTCGGACACGGCGTGGTCGAGCTCCCGCTGATGGTGCTGATCGTCCTCGGCCTGGCGTTCCCCACGCTCTTCGGCGTGACCGACCTGCTGCAAGAGCCCGCCTTCCGCATCAGCGTGGGCCTGGCCGGCGGAGCTGCCCTCTTCCTCATGGCCGGCCTGACGCTCTGGGGCCTGCGGCCGAAGGCAACGGGCAGCAGGAAGCGGGCAACAGGGAGGAATGGCGCACCCCAGGAGGCCCGGCACCTTGTGGATGAGCCGCTCGCGGGTGGCGCCGAACCGCCCCCCGCCGTCCCGGCAGGCAAACTCACTCGGCCTCTCCTGGCGGGCATCGTTCTGTCGGCCGGGAACCCCTACTTCCTGTTCTGGTGGGCCACGGTGGGGCTGGGGCTGACCGCGCAGGCGTACGAACTGGGCGTCCTCGCTTTTGTGCTCTTCGCGATCATCCACTGGCTGTGCGACTTTCTCTGGCTGGAAGTTCTGTCCATGACGAGCTTCTACGGCACGGTCCTGCTGGGCCCGCGAACGCGGCAGGTCATTTCGGCCGCGTGCGGCGTCGCCATGGCGGGCTTCGGCGTCATGTTCGCCATCGACGCCGCCAGAGCGATGTGAATCGCCATGTTCTTGAAGTGCCTGCCCAACACGCGTCGTCCCACTATCGGAAAGGACTGAACAATGATCTTCTTCGCTCGCTGCGATCACCGGCGGTTCTGGTATGCGATGATCCTCCTGGCCGCGGGGGTGCTGGTGGCCGGCAAGGCGCTCGCCGCCTCGCCCCCGGCCGACGACGCCAATACCCAGCGCGGCTACTTGGGCGCCTCGCTGGACGCCACGAGCATCACGCAGGTGGTGCCCGGAATGGCGGCAGCCAAGGCCGGACTCCAAGCCGGCGACACCATCACCGCCCTCGACGGCAGGCGGGTGCAGACCAATGACGACGTGCAGGCGGCGCTGACCCGAAGCAAGCCCGGGCAGAAGGTCAAGGTCCAGTATGCCCGTGACGGCAAGCAGGGCGAGGCGGACGTGACGCTTTCGGCCCAGCCGAAGGCCGCGCAACTGCCGACGGGCCTGCCCCCCGCTGCCGGCGGGAGCCCCCACTACACTCGCAAGGGCGAGCCGCTGCCGAAAGCCGGAAGCCTCAAGGCCGGCCTGAAATGGCTGGCGGCTCAGCAACTCGCCGACGGCTCGTTCCCCGCCTCCGGCGAGTTCGGACGGGACACGACGTTCACCACCGCAATCTCCTCGCTGTCGGGCATGGCGCTGATGCTGGACGAGGAGTTCAAGCCCCAGGTGGACAAAGCGCTGGGCTTCCTCCTCAAGTGCTGCCACGACGACGGGTACATCTACGCCAAACAACCCTCGTTCAAGGGCATGTGGGAGCACGGAATGGCGACGCAGTTCCTGGCCGAGGCCGCCATCCGCCGGCAAAGGGCCGGGCAGGACCCCTGCGCGATTCTGCCCCGGCTTCGTTCGGCCGTGAGGCTCATCACGGCGGCGCAGAACATCGAGGGCGGGTGGGGCTATCGCGCGATGCACGACCCCCACGCCGAAGTCGGCCCGGCCGCGGCGCAACTGGACGCGCTGCTCCTGGCGCATCGGGCTGGAATCGAGGTCCATGACCGGTGCGTCCGCCGGGGCCTGAGGAGTCAGGCGGCTTTGATGCTGCCCCCAGGCAAGGCCACGCTCCAGGGCGAATGGCGATCCGCCGCCTACGAAGCGCAGGCCTTCGTGCTGGAGTCCATCCTGGGCTGGAGGGATCGGCCCGACGCCAATGCGTACCTGGAGGCCGTGTCCGGCGTCGAACCGGCCGCCTACTTCCGCCAGTACGTCGAGCGCACGCCGTTCCGCGGCGCCTACTGGGTGGGCGGATACCACACGTTGGGACTGTACTACACGGCCGTGGCATACCGGCGAATGGGCAAGGACCGCGGCGACGCCTTCGCCAAGTGGCACCAGGAGGTCGCTTCGCATCTGACCAGGTGCCAGAATGAACAGGGCGCCTGGAAGGGCTGGTTCGGCGACTCATACGGAACCGCCTTCGCCTGCCTGACTCTCGCGGCGGACGGCAACGGGCTGGAGACCTTCTCCGCGGCCGACGAATCATCCGGCGCAGCCAAGCCCAAGGCGCCCGCGGACGCCGCCAGGACAGTCCTGGCCGGCGGGGAACAGATCAAGCTGACCTACTCGCTGGCCCAGGCGCGAACCCGTCACGCCCAGCCGGGCGCCAAGGAGCTTGCCCTCAAGGCCGGCCTGAAAGAGGGCGAAGCTACATGGTCGGGCAAGGACTTGGCCGCCCTGTTGCCGCGGGAACCCGTCGGCGCCGGCAGCGTCTGGATGGTCCCGCAGGAGTTGGCGTCGCGATTGTTCTCGCCCTTTCACCCGACGGCCAGGGGTTCCATCGAGGCCCAGGTGAAACGAAGGACGGACAAGGGCCTGGAGGTCGCCTTGAGCGGCATCGCCAAGTTCGGCTTGCCCGACGCCGACATGATCGTGACAACCTGCCTGTCCGGTTCGATGGAGGTGGACGACAAGGCGGGCAGGATCCTCTCGTTCGATCTCGAAACAGTCAGTGGATGCATCCGCGTCAAGATGGGAACGGGCGGATACGTCTCATTGAACGACACGGTCTTCAAGGTGGCCTCGGCCGCGGAGGCCGAAGCGCCGTGAAGACGCCGCCCGCAATAGACGGCTTGCCGCGTCGTTCTCAGTTCAAGAAGGGACCTTCACGACTATGCGCCCATTGCCGCTGACGCTCAGCCTTCTCCTGCTCGCCGCCCCCGCGCTCGCCGTCGACACGCGCCCCGCACTCAGCGACCGCGAGAAGATGCAGCGCTTCATGGAACTCAACAATCTGGTCCGCCAGCACTTCGTCGACAAGAAGTACGCCGAAGCGGAAACCTGCTGCCGACAGCAGCTCGCCTTGTTCCCCAACAGGAACGAGGCCCGCTATAACCTCGCCTGCGCCCTCAGCCGCCAGGGCAACAAGCCCCAGGCGCTGGAGGCCCTCGCCAAGGCCGTCGAGAACGGCTACAACAACCTCGACCACATGCAGGCCGACGACGACCTGACGCCCATCCGCGAGGACAAGGCGTACATCGACCTGGTCAAGAAGATCGAGGCGTCGGGCGCGCCGGCCATCCGCGCCGACGCCAATCAGCACATCGTCGAGGCCGCGCCCGCCTCCGGCCTGGCCTACCGCCTGCGCCTTCCCAAGACCGCCACCAGGGACAAGCCCGTGCGGCTGATCGTATGGCTCCACCCCTCCGGCGGATCGATGAACGACGCCGCCGAAAAGCTCGCCCCGCGGTTGCTCGGGCTCGACTACGGGCTGATGGTCTTCACCAGGAAGAGCTTCGCCGGCTGGTCGGACCAGGATGCCGGCGCCCTGACCAGATCGCTGAAGGCGGCCGGGCAGGTCGAGGGCGTGGACGCCAACAAGCCGGTTCTGATGGGCTTCAGTGCCGGCGGGCAGATGGCCTTGTCGCTGTGGCAGAACGATCCCAACTCCATCGGCGGCATGGTGCTCGACGCCGCCTACCCCGTCCAACGCGACCCCAACACCGGCCAGTTCTCGGCCACCCCGCTGCCCAAGCACGACGGCATCAAGGCCGTGCCGATCCTCGTGGTGGTCGGCGGCAAGGACGGCGGGGCGAAGCTCTGGAAGAGCCTCGAGGACAAGTGGCGACAGGGCGGCGTGCCGCTCGTCGTCCGCTACGTCGAAGGCCGCGGGCACGAATGGCTGGTGGCCGGCAAGGAACTGACCGCGCTGGAGGACTGGCTCAAACAGGTCGCCAGGGGCGAACTGCCGGGCAGGACCGCCGAGGCGGCCTCCAAGCCTGCCGCAAACACGGCCGAATGACATGGGGCCTCACGCGATGCCTCCGAATCAGGACATCCAGTGGGCGCGGCGCATCAAGCCGGTGCTGATCCGCCGTCTGTACGAACTCGACGCCCTCGGCATTCGCGACGAGGAACTGCTCGACGAGGTCGGTTACGCGCTGCTGGCCCGTTGCGAGACCATCCGCCGCGTGACGCACCGGCTGTGCCCGTCCTGCGGCGGCAAGCTTTCCGGCGGCCCGCCGGCCGAGACGCCCATCCACTGTGCCGGATGCGACTGGCACAGCACCTGGGGGCACTACCATCGCTCGTACAAGGGGCGGCGCATCCACGGCGGGCGGGCGTTTCCGGCGTTCACCGAGTTCCTCGCCGCATTCCCCGCCGCCAGATCGCCCGAGCAGAAGATGATCGTCATCGACCGGCTCATCCACGCCGTACACGAGCAGGCATCGCTGGTCTGGGCCACCCCGGCCGCGTGCAACCTCATCGACGCCAAGCGCGACGAGGTGCTTCACATGCTGAATGACCTGGCCATCGGCCCCGCCAGCAGCGACGGCGTCGGCGACCGCCATGCCCAGTGGCAGCGAATCACCGAACTGTCCGAGACCGCCACGCGCGAGTTCTACGACAAGCGGGGCAGGAGCTTCGGCGACGGGGCCTACATCACCGTGTGGAAGGACAAGCCCCAGCAGCCCTGATCTCCTTCCTGAATCCCCTCTCCTTCCGGGTGCCACGGCTGCAAACAGCGCAGCCGCGGCACCCAGCCGAAGCCAAGTGCGATGCTCGATCTTTCTGATCCCGTCATTTGACATACACCATTCGATATGCGGCTATAGCATTGCTATTTGCCATTGCGTTCTCTTCAGCCCAACGGGCTGGAAGAATACAGCCCAGGGCAACGCCCTGGGTACCAGAGAATTAGTAGAACAAGCCCTGTAAGGGCGACAGAGGTGCGAAGAAAGGTTCTTTCGCCCTTTCAGGGCTTGACTGAAGGGGATCACAGATTCCCAGGGCGTTGCCCTGGGCTTTAATCCCTCAGCCTTTCAGGCTGAAGAGCGAAGACTTCGCTCCTGGATCGCAACAATCATGCTGCACATCTTCCCTATTCGCCATTCTCCCCCTCGTCTTCGGCCAGGTATTCCTCCACCGCCGTCTTCACTGCCTCGGGCGCGAGCGACTCATCCCAACGCAGGAAGACCGCCTTTCGCTTCGCGTCGGCGAACAGGTAGTGCGACACCAGCGCGATCCGCCGGCACTGAAGCGACTCGTCGGCTTCGCCGGCCGGCGCGGCAATCGAGAACGCTGCCATCGCACCCAGGATCGGCCGCACCTGCTCCTCCACAACCGGCAGGGGCAGCGGCGGGCCTTCGGCAACTTCGCCCCCGACCACGAAGAACGTCTTCATCCGCTTGCGGCTGCCGGAGGGCTGCACCAGCAGGAAGCGGAATTCCTCCAGCGGCGCGACGTGCTCGAACGCCCGGTCCTGCAACTCCGCCAGCCGCGCCAGCCGCACCTTCAGCGCCCCGGCCCGCTCGAACTCCAGCGCCGCGGCCGCGCGGCGCATCTGCTCCTGCCATTCGCGCTCGCGCTCGGCTCGCCCGCCCGCCGCGAAGTCCGCCGCGCCCGCGACGGCGCGCCGGTAGTCCTCCATCGAGATCGAGCCGTCGCACGGCGCCAGGCAGCGGCCCATCTGCCCATAGGAGCATCGCGGGGCGTTGGGGCTGCGGCGCAGGCAGCGAACGTCGCGGCAGAGGTCCAGCGTGTCCTGCACGACGTCGATGAACCGCTCCGCGTCGCGCCCGCTGTAGAACGGGCCGACCACGCGCCCGCCCGCGCCCGGAACGTCGCGAGTCCGCTCGAAGTGCGGGTACGCCTCGTCGGGGATCACGCGCACGAACCATGCCGGCCGGTACGCCAGCATCTTCTGATACGCCCGCGGATATATCTGACGGGCGAGTTCCAGGTACTGCCATTCGGTCTCGAAATGCCCGCCCGCCAGCTTCCAGTGTATGGCGGCGGTGATCTCCCGCAAGTCGGCGGCGCGCTTGCTGGTGTCTTCGTTCGGCGCCTCCAGCCGCCCGCGAAGCCGCGCGCGGATGCTCGCCGCCGTGGCCAGCAGGATCGGCTCGCCCCCCGACCCCGTCAACAGAAACACGCCCCGCTTGGCGGGGATCCCGGCCGCCTGCTCATCGCCCAGCGGCGGCTGAACGGGGAGGGAAGCGTCGAAGATGTTGAGCCAAGGCGGCTCGGTCATAAACCGGTCCGATCCGTGCGACCAGACAAACGACCAGCCCACGACGCTGGACGCGCACCTCCCCTACAACCACATGCCTGTGATCTGCCCCTCGAAGACCATCTTGCCGTCCACGAATCCCTGCGTGTCGCCCACGATCCTGCGCGACTTCTGCTCCACCATCTTGCCCATCATCACCAGCCGCTGGCCGGGCACCACCTCGCCGCGGAACTTGATCGCGTCGGCGGCGCCGAAGCCCAGGAACCCCTTGCCGGGATTCTCGCTCACCACGAAGTAGCTCACCAGTTGGGCAGCCGTCTCGATCATCAGCACGCCGGGGAGGATCGGGCGGCCGGGGATGTGCCCGCGAACCCAGAACTCGTCGGCCCGCACGTCGCGATAGCCGACGATCACGCTCTGCTGGCGGTCCACGAACAGCACGCCGTCCAGCAGCGCGAACTCGAAACGGTGCGGATTGACCTTGAAGATGTCCTCGCGCGTCGCGAGCACTCTGCTGAAGTCGATCGAAGCGGGTTCGACGAATGGTTTGGGAGGCATCGCGGGAATCCCTGGAAGGAGCCATGTTCCGCCGCGGCCTTCGCGACGATAACAGGGCAAACTAGCAGCCCTATGCGTGCCGGTCAACGCCAAATCAGGCATGGTTCAGGACGTGCCGCTTCCCGGCGGCACAACTATACGGAGTTGTGGATCCCGGCAGCCGCAACTCGGAGAGTTGCGCCACCCAGACCCCAACCATGCCCCTGATCACGTCGGAGGCCCGCAGGCGCGGCAGCCCTGTCCCCGGACTGCACGAATTGCACGAAGCGGGGCGTGGTTCACAATGGCGTAGTCCTGGAACACTCTTCCTCCTCGCCCAGACAGGGCGACAGAAAGCTCGCGAACTGGCGAAGTCCTACTGTGACCACGTCTTCTCCTGGAAGCGCGCCGAAGCATCGTATGTTCCCGCAGTTTGTGAAAGAATCGGAGTTCATCCCGATGCTTGCGCAACCCCAACAGAGCCGTGCCGTGCCGGCACGGTTG
>CAYWTX010000705.1:0-20760 GCA_964461295.1 uncultured Planctomycetaceae bacterium
TGGCCCTGCTGAAAGTCGAGCTGTAGGCGGCGTCCGGGCCGATGCCGGAGAACGTAGTCAGTACGTGCAACCTGAAATCAAACGGAACCCCTTCCAAAAGAAGGGGTTCCCTCATTATCGGGCCGGGAACTTCGGGTTAAGGTCCGGGTGGCGCAACTCCGCGAGTCGTGGCGGCCGGGATCCACAGCTCTGGAGAGTTGTGCCACCAGGAAGCGGCACTTCCTGAACCATCCCTACTCTTCCTTCCGCACCGGGGGCACGATGCGCTGGTGCTTGATCGCCAGGTCGATTGCCAGCTTGATCGCCGCGACCATGCTCGACGGGTCGGCCTTGCCCTTGCCCGCGATGTCGAAGGCCGTGCCGTGATCGGGGCTGGTGCGGATGATCGGCAGCCCCAGCGTCACGTTCACCGCGTCGCGCCAGCCCAGCAGCTTCACGGGGATCAGGCCCTGATCGTGGTACATGGCCACGACGCAGTCGCAGCGGCCCTCCAGGGCCTTCAGGAACACCGTGTCGCCGGGGTAGGGCCCCTCGGCGCGGATTCCCGCTTCCGAGGCCATCAGGATCGCCGGCGAGAGGATGCGGGCTTCCTCGTCGCCGAACGCCCCTTCCTCGCCGGCGTGCGGGTTCAGCCCGGCCACGGCGATCCGCGGGTGCTCGATGCCGAACCACTCGCGTAAGGCCTGGTCGGCCAACTCGATGGGGTTGAACACGGCCCCGATGTTCAGCTTGTCGCGGATGGACGCGATGGAGACGTGCACGGTGGCCAACACCACCCGCAGCTTGGGCGAGACGAACATCATCGCCACGTGCCGGGCGCCGCACTTGTCCTTCAGCAGTTCGGTGTGGCCGGGGTATTTCTTGTACCCCGCCATCAGCCAGGAGGTCTTGGAGATCGGCGCCGTCACGATCGCGTCGATCAGCCCGCCCTTGGCGGCGTCGATGGCGTCGGTGCAGAACGCCATGGACGCCTGCCCGCCGACGCGGCTTGGGCCGCGCGGCATGCGGACGGGCATGGGGATGTCGTCGTAATCCAGCACGACCAGGTCGTGGGCGTACTTGCGAGCGTCCTCGTGGCGGTCGCGGTGGAACGGCAGGTCCAACTCCAGCGAGTCGGCCATGTAGGCGAGTTGCTCAAGCATGCCGAAGACGACGAACTTCGCCGCGGCCCGCAACTCGCCCGACGCCAGGGCGCGCACGATGATCTCCGCCCCGATGCCGCAGGGGTCGCCCATCGTGACGCCGATCGTCGGCCGCGTGTCCGCCATGGTTCGCTCGCGGGGCCTGTATGCGGCAACGGCGGGCTCCTGCCCGCCGCGCTCCTGCCCGACGAAATTATAACCGAGGCCCGCGATTCGCAGGACGGTGAAAGGCCGCCCCGCGCAAGAATTGTCAATCGGCGGCCGCCACCGATCGCGCCGGCAATGCATACTACGACCCACGTAGGGTTCGGGTGTTCAAGAACCGTCCGTTGTCCGGCGCCCCCTGTCCTGAAGACGCTTGCGGCAGGCCATGCGGCCGACCCCAAGACCAAGATGCTGGCGATTGACCGGTTGATCCACCAGTTCCACTACTCCAACAAGCACGCCCCCGACCAGCCGACCCGTCCGGCCGGGGTGAACCTGATCGTGGGCGACCTTGCCGATGTGGTGGCGTTTCTCGACGAACTCAGCGGCCTGAACCTGCCGCCCCAGCTACGCGCGACCGACGAGGATTGGCGGCGCCGGTACGCCTCGACCTACTGGCCGCAGTTCCTGAAGCCGCGTCCGTCCGCCAACCCGCCGTAGCGTTTCAGCAAACGCCGCACGGGGTCGGAATCTCCACGGTATGCCCCCCACGGTCTTCCCGCCGGGCACGAACGATTCGCCGCCATCGCACCTCACGCCGCCCGTCTCGATCTCTGCCCTTGGCCATGCCGCGTCCCTTTGCCTGGCTGAATCTTCGACGACGAAGCAATCCCTGGCCCGATGTGCCAGGCCGGACGGATACCGATCCGCCGAACGCTGCCCGTGCTAGGCGCGCCGCCAAGCGTCGCCTGCATGGGGGGGCTGCTCAGATTCCTTGCAGCAGGTTTTCCATCAGGCGTTTTGGATGATGGATCAGAGCCCGGTGGGCAACCACTGGCGGAAAGACCGCCCAGCAGCACAGCACCGCGATGAGCATCAGCGCGTACTTTGCGGGACCTGCAACTTCAATCTCGTATGCAGCAGCGGAGCTCTGTCCAGAGGGCTCCACGCGGATCGTCCCCCGCATGGGAAGCAACTGGGCTGTTTGCGTTATGTATGTTCCGTGTCGGAACGTGAGGGTCGAATCCGTAGCGATTGCGATCTCGAAATTGCCACCTGCCATTGCCAGTCTCAGTCGGTCGATGACTTCCGCCACTGGACGATTGATGATTCGCTGTCCTCGTACCATGGTTTCTCTCCCAGACGAACACGGGGTCGTTGAAGGTTGGCCCGGAGCGTGGCGGAGGGCGATACTTTCCGACCGCTGGTTGGCCGCCGGTTCTATATCTGCGCCAGAATCGCCACATAGTTCTTGCCGTACTTCTTCGCGCACTTCGGGCACGTCGTGTAGAAGAAGTACAGCTTTCGGACGTCCTTACCCTTGCTCCGGACGAAGTCCTTCATCTCCGCGATCCATTTCCGCAGGTTCCGGTAGGGTCCCTCAAACACCTTGCAGAGAAACGTTCCGGAGATGCTGGCCATGTTGGCGCCGGGTATGTCTTTGGCGACCTCGATATACACGTCGGCGCCCCAGAGGGAGGTCTCGTCCGACAAAGTCACGTTCGTGTCTGAAACCGCGCCTGCTGCCTCTATGCGGTTCATGTTCCTCTTCATCACGGCGCCGAAGTTCAGCGGAATGTGCAGGACACTCGTCACTCGATCCTTCACGAACCGCTTGTCCTGCCACCGGATTTCCTTTCCGTCCCACGGCGCAGGGTCAAACGTCGGGCAACATCGGTCATTCGCGTTCGCGCCCATCAGTTATACTCCTCTTCTCGGCCGACGCCGCAAGTCCGCCTACAACGATGGCGACCGCCGGGACTCCTATCTGAAAGTGGGTGTTCATGGACGAGATCACCTCTCGGAGGTTGTGAAGGAATCGCCAGAGCGATCTTGGTCCCTCTTAGCCCCGAAGATGCTCTCCCTCTTCAACGGCATTTTGGGTGAGGTTTTCAACAGGGCTGTCCTCGCATGCCGCTGTCTCTCCCGCTCCCGCAGGACTGGCCGAATCGCAAGAACCGCGAAGGGCGTCGCTGTCCGCAGGCAGCCCGCTTGCGCGGGCAGTCCAGGAACCGCCGATACCATACGACCGGCGCCCGGAGAACGTCAAGGCCAAGGCGAGGCTCACGGTCGCGCCGAAGCCACGGGCGCCCAATCGGGCGCCGGATGCGACCGCATGCCGGGCGGGAAGGCCGGAGCAAAGCCGTCGCCGGCCTGCCGCTGCCTCCACCGTCAAGCCCGAACCGGGCGTGCGAGGGGGCGGCAACGGGGGGCGGGGGGGCGTGGCTAAGCCGGTCGGGGCGGAGCGGCTCGCGCCAGGCCGACCAAGGCGGTTTGAGGTGAGCCGAGTCCCGCGTCCGGCCGGGGGATGCGGCGGCCGGCGTCGGTTAAACCGCCGGCGGTGCCCGCATGGGGGGCCGGCGCCGCAAGGCGCGGCGGCGGGCATGTCCGCCGATGGCCCTTCGCGGGTCGGCGTTTGGCGGACGTGTCTTGCCCCGAGGACCCGTGAGCGATAGAGTACGGGCTTGGCCCCCGGTCACTTGGCAGGAGAGTTTTACAGATGGATCAGCTTCTGAGGTCCGACCCGGAGATTGCGCGTCTCATCAAGGCGGAGCAGAAACGCCAGAGCGAGACGCTGGAGATGATCGCCTCGGAGAACCACGTCTCGCCGGCGGTGCTGGTGGCGATGGGATCGGTGCTGACCGACAAGTACGCCGAGGGGTATCCGAACAGGCGGTACTACTGCGGCAACCAGAACATCGACGGCATCGAGCAGATCTGCATCGACCGGGCGAAGAAGCTCTTCGGGGCCGAGCACGCCAACGTGCAGCCGCACAGCGGCACGAGCGCGAACCTGGCGGTGTACCTGGCGTGCCTGAAGCCGGGGGCGAAGATCCTGGGCATGGAGTTGCAGCACGGCGGGCACCTTTCGCACGGCATGAAGGTGAACCTGTCGGGCAAGCTGTACCACAGCTTCGGTTACGGCGTCGATCCCAAGACCGAGCGGATCGACATGGACGAGGTCCGGCGCAAGGCGATGGAGATCCGCCCGGACATCCTGGTCGTGGGCGCGTCGGCGTATCCGCGGACACTGGACTTCGAGGCGTTCGGCAAGATTGCCGAAGAGGCCGGCTGCCCAATGCTCAGCGACATCGCGCACATCGCCGGGCTGGTGGTGGGCGGCGCGCACCCCTCGCCGGTGCCGCACAGCACGTTCGTCACGACGACCAACCACAAGACGTTGCGCGGCCCGCGCGGCGGCGTCATCCTGTGCCGCAAGCCGTGGGCGGGCAAGATCGACGCGGCCGTGTTCCCCGGCATCCAGGGCGGGCCGCTGGAGCACGTGATCGCCGCCAAGGCGGTCGCGTTGGCCGAGGCGATGCGTCCGGAGTTCCGGGAGTACGCCTCCGCGATCGTCGCCAACGCCAAGACGCTGGCGGCGACGCTGATGGATCGCGGGTGGCGGTTGGTGAGCGGGGGCACGGACAACCACCTGATGCTGGTGGACCTGGCCAGCCGGCTGCCGGACCTGACGGGGCATCACGCGGCGGTGTGGTTGGAGAAGGCGGGGATCATCACCAACTGGAACAAGATTCCGTATGATCCGCGGCCGGCGACGGAAGCGTCGGGAGTTCGGCTGGGCACGCCGGCGCTGACGACCCGAGGGATGGGCTGCGAGCAGATGAAGGTGATCGGCGGGTGGGTTGACCGGGTGCTGAGCGGCGGGGGCGACGAAGCGGCGATCAGCGACGTGCGCAAGCAGGTGCTGGACCTGTGTAACCAGTTCCCGATCCCGACCGGGAACGGCGAGTAGGATTGCCAATTGCCAATTGCCAATTGCCGATTGCCGATTGCCAATTGCCGATCGCCGATTGGAGGAGCCGGCGGCGATTCGGATTGTCGAGCGTTTCGTGAGGTGTTGAGGGCGGGCCGCCTTGACGGGGCCTTGGGCTTCAGTGACCGGCTCTTGCGGTTGCCGGAAGCTGGGAGCCGGAAGCTTGGATCTGGAAGCTGGGAGCTGAATCATGCGAGAGGTCTATCGGATTCTGGACGCCAACTTCAATCGGGCTCGCGAGGCGCTTCGCGTGGCGGAGGACTGCGGGCGGTTCGCCCTGAACGACCCGGCCATCACCGCCATGACGAAGAACCTCCGCAGCGACCTGGCTGAGATCCTTCGCTCGATGCCCGTGGACCAGATGCTTGCCAGCCGCGACACGCCGGGCGACATCGGCACGGAGCTTACCTCGCCCAGCGAGAAGCGGCGCGACGGGCTGCCGGACGTTGTGACGGCCGCGTGCAAGCGCCTGACGGAGGCGCTGCGGACGATCGAGGAGTACGGCAAGTTCGTCTCGCCGCCGCAGGTGGTGAAGATCGAGCGGATGCGCTACAACGCCTACACGCTGGAGCAGCGGATTTCCAGCCGGCTGAACGTGCGGAACCGGCTCGGCGGGGCAAAGCTGTACGTGCTGCTCACCAGCGACATGTGCAAGGGGAGCCTGCGCGAGTTGGCCCGGGCCGCCATTGCCGGCGGCGCCGACGCGGTCCAGCTTCGCGAGAAGGACGTCAACGACGACCAGTTCCTGGCGCAAGCGGCCGAGCTGCGCGAACTGACCGACGAGACGGGCAAGATGTTCATCGTGAACGATCGCCCGGACATCGCGGCGATCGTGGGCGCCGACGGCGTGCATCTGGGCCAGCACGACCTGCCGATCGCCGACGCGCGGCGGTTGTTGCGGCCCGGGGCGATCGTGGGGCGGAGCACGCATTCGCTGGCGCAGGCGCAGGCGGCGATGGTGGAGGGCGCCGACTACATTTCGGTGGGGCCGGTGTTCGCGACCGAAACCAAGGACGCCGGGGCGCCGGTGGGCCTGGAACTGGTTCGCGAGGTGTCGCGCGCGGTCCCGCTGCCGGTGGTCGCCATCGGCGGCATCGGGCCCGATAACGCCGCGTCGGTGGCGGGCGCGGGGGCGAAGCTGGCGGCCGTCTGCTCGGCGATCTGCCGCGCAGCCAACCCCAAGGCGGCGGCCGAGGCGATCAAGAAGGCGATGGGATAGGCAGAGGCAGCCAGAGGCGAAGGAACCGGGCGCCGAAGCCGAAGGCGCGGTTGGGGCGGCCAGGCACGATGGGGAAGCGCTTCGCGTTCATTGGTGTCTCGTTGCGGGCGGGCATCTTCGCATCAGGAGCGGGCGGCGTCCAGGAACTTGAGCTGTTGGTAGAGGGCCTCCAGGCGGGGCAAGGCACAGCCGCGATCGGCCGCGGCGCGGAGGGGATTGCCGAAGATGGCCTCGATCTCCATGGCGTGCCCGGAGCGGTGGTCCAGGACCATGCTGGGGTGGTAAGGGGTCATGCGGCGGGTCTGGTCGAGCATCCGTTGGATGAACGGCTCGTCGATGGTCTTGCCGGCCGCGGCCGCGCCGGAGGCGATCTCGCGCATGAGCGCCTCGGCCAGGGCGGCGGCGTGCGGGTCGGCCATCACCGCGGCCGTGGTGGTGTTCAGCACGACGCACAGGCCGTTGAAGGGAACATTCCAGACGAGCTTCTTCCAGCGGGCCTCGAGGAGGTCCCCGGCGAGTTCCACGCCGATGCCGGCGGCCTGGAAGTCGCCCGCGATGCCCCGCATGCGGTCGGTGATGCCGCGCGGGCGGCCCTCGGGGTCGTATTCGGCCAGCGTGATGTAGCCGTAATCGAGGTGGCGGATGTGTCCCGGCCCGGCCTTGTGCGAGCACAGGAAGCACAGCCCGCCCATGACGCGCCGCGGGCCGATCAATTCGGCCATGCGGTCCTCCACCCCCAGGCCGTTCTGGCAGGCGACGGCGACGCCATCGGGCGCGACGGCGGGGGGCAGCAGTTCGGCGAGGCGGTCGTTGGCGGTGGCCTTGACGGCCAGCAACGCCACGTCGCAGGGCGGCATGTCGGCCGCGCGGCCGTACGCGTTCACCTTCGGCAGGCGGACGTTGCCCCGCGGGCTGTCCATGACCAGCCCGTGCCGCCGGACGTGGTCGTAGTCGCTGTGCAGCAGGAAATGCACGTCGAGTCCCGCGGCGGCAAGCTTGCAGCCGTAGAACCCGCCGAGGGCGCCGGCGCCGAGAATGGCGTAGCGTCGCGAAGACATGCGGGCGAAGGTAGCAGGACGGGCCGCGGCGTTCAAGCGGGCGAGATTCGCCGCGGCTCGCCCTTTCCATTTCGCGTCCGGTATGCTTACTGTACTATGCCTGCCGGTGCGGGCGGTTGGAAGGAGCCAGCATGATCGTCGCGCCGCCGTCTGTCGCTCAACTCGTGGAGCGGTTCGATCGCAACCGCGATGCCTATCGCGCCGAGGGATACAACGAGGCCCAGGTCCGCGCGGAGTTGATCGACCCTTTGTTCATCGCGCTGGGGTGGGACGTGCACAACGCGGCCGGCTATGCCGAGGCATACAAGGACGTTATTCACGAAGACGCCATCAAGGTCGGGGGCTCCACCAAGGCGCCCGACTATGGCTTTCGGGTCGGCGGCGCCCGCAAGTTCTTCGTGGAAGCCAAGAAGCCTTCGGTGGACATCGCCGACGAGCCGGCCCCCGCTTACCAGCTCCGCCGGTACGCCTGGTCGGCCAAGCTGCCGCTCAGCATCCTGACGAACTTCGAGGAGTTTGCCGTCTACGACTGCCGCATCCGTCCCCGTGAGGCGGACAGGGCCTCCGTCGCCCGAACGCTCCACCTCAAGTACACCGACTATGCTTCGCGTTGGGACGAGATCGCCTCCATCTTCTCCCGCGAAGCCGTACTCAAAGGCAGCTTCGACAAGTACGCCGGGGCCAGAGGCAAACGCGGCACGGCCGAAGTGGACGTGGAATTCCTCCGCGAGATCGAGCGATGGCGCGATGCCCTGGCCCGCAACATCGCGATGCGCAACGAGAGCCTTTCGGTTCGCCAGCTCAATGATGCCGTCCAGCGCACGATCGACCGCATCGTCTTCCTGCGCATCTGCGAGGACCGCGGCGTGGAGACCTACGGCGCCCTTCAGGGGCTGCTTAACGGCGAGGAAGTCTACCCCCGCCTTCTGCAACTCTTCCTGGCCGCCGACGACCGCTACAACAGCGGACTGTTCCATTTTCGCGAAGAACGCGACCGCCCCACTCCCGTCGATACCTTGACCCCAGGCCTCAAGATCGACGACGTTGTTCTGAAAGACATCCTTCGTTCCCTGTACTACCCCGCCAGCCCCTACGAGTTTTCCGTCCTCCCGGCCGACATCCTCGGCAATGTCTACGAGCAGTTTCTCGGCAAGGTGATCCATCTGACGGCGGGGCACAGGGCCAAGGTGGAGGAGAAGCCCGAGGTCAAGAAGGCCGGCGGCGTCTACTACACGCCGAAGTACATCGTGGACTACATCGTCGAGAACACGGTGGGGCGGCTGCTGCTGAACAGGAATCCTGGGCAGGCGGCCGCGGGGGGGGATGAAAGCGGCGCATCGGGTCTGGTGCCCGCGCTGACGGCCGAAACATCGCACTTGTTCAAGACCCCTCGCCAGGCGGCGAAACTGCGCATTTGCGACCCCGCATGTGGATCGGGGAGTTTTCTCGTCGGCGCCTATCGGTACCTGCTGCGATTCCACCGAGACTGGTATCTCGCCGAGGGGCCGGAGAAGCACCGCGGGCTGCTCTACCAGGGCGCCGGAGGCGAATGGTTGCTCAGCACCGAGGAGAAGAAGCGGATCCTCCTGAACAGCATCCACGGCGTGGACGTCGACCCCCAGGCCGTCGAGGTGACCAAGCTCAACCTGCTGCTGTGCGTGCTGGAGAACGAGAACCAGGGCACGATGCGACAACTGGCCCTGATCCGCCGGCGCGCCCTGCCGGACCTCGCGAGCAACATCAAGTGCGGCAACAGCCTGATCGGCAGCGACTTCTACAATGGTCAGCAGTTATCCCTCTTCGATGAAGACGCGCGTTACAAGATCAACGCGTTCGACTGGGAAGCGGAATTCCCGGAAGTGTTGAAGAAGGGCAACCGAGGCTTTGACGCGGTAATAGGGAACCCGCCGTGGGGTGCAGATCTATCTGATGCGGAGAAGGCATACCTCCGTGGCCACTATCGCCTGAACGCGGGGAAACACGAGAGTTATGTTCTCTTCATTGAAAGAGGCACTTCCCTGTTGGCGGCGGATGGTTTCTTTGGGTTCATTGTCCCCAGTTACTGGATTTCGCGTTCACAGACGGAATCAGTGCGTCTGCACTTGTTCGGGCACCTTTGGCCATACTGCCTGATCGTTCTGCCGGAGAACGTGTTCGCGGGGGTACAGATGGACTCCTGTATCGTCACAGCCTCTCGCGTTAAGTCCCGGTACGTACAAGTGGCCGAGATCAATACGGAAGAGCTTCCCGATTGCGCCTCTTTGCTCGGCCTTCAAGAACGGTGTCGCCACATGGACCTGGGTGTCTGGGAAAGGATGCCGGCGTGGCGATTCAACCCGCGGATCTCAACGGAAGACACTCAGGTACTACGCCGAGTAGCCATCGGAACCAGGCCCCTTGCAGGCTTCGTCGAGATCACACAGGGGCTGACCCTGTATCGTCGTTCAACGCTTGTTCGGGAATTTGGCAAAGCAAGAGCTGAGGAAATCGTAACCAAGCGCCTCTTCCACGCGGATCGCAAGAAGAACAAGACTTTCAGGAAGGAGTTGCTGGGACGCGATGTATCCAGGTTCCACGCTCAATGGAATGAACGCAGTTGGGTAAGCTATGGGCCGTGGTTGGCCCATGCCGTGAACGAGAGGTTCTTCAGGGGCCCTCGGTTGGTGGTCCAGAAGCTTCGAAACCCCAGTTTGCGCCAAAGACTTGTGGTCGGGTATCTTGATGACGATGAGACCTACAGTGCGGGAGTCCTCCTGAATGTCATTGCCCGTCCAGATTGCCCTTATGAGATCTCTTATCTCATGGCATTGCTTAACTCCAGGTTACTGAATTACTGGTACCGCAAGTCGGTGCTCGACGTGTCCATTCGTGTGGTTGATTTGCGTTCCGTGCCGATTCGAGCATTGGACATGGGCATCGATTCAGAACGAAGGTTGCACGCCAGCCTCGCGAAATGCGCCCGAAGCATGGTGAAACTCACTCGGCAGCTTCAGGCGCTTTCTGGCGAGCATGAGCGACGTGTTCTTCAGCGAGCGATGCAGGCCACGGATCGCCAGATCGACCGGCTCGTCTACGAGTTGTATGGGTTGACTCAGAGCGAAATCGCCATTGTGGAAGAGGCGACGTAGGTTCATGCTCTCGGGTGGAACTGGCGGTGGACGGCGCGGAGGCGTTCGGCGTCGACGTGCGTGTAGGTCTGGGTGGTGGAGATATCGACGTGGCCGAGCATCTCCTGCACGCTTCGCAGGTCGGCGCCGCGGGCCAGCAGGTGCGTCGCGAAGGCGTGGCGGAGGGTGTGGGGGCCGACGCGCCCTCGGAGGGCGGCGCGGCGCACGTACTTGACCACGACGCGGTGCACGTCCTGGCGCAGGATGCGTTTGCCCGTTCGCGACAGAAAGAGCGGCGCCTGGCTGCCGCCCGGCGCCCCGGCCGGGCGGGCGCGGGAGAGGTACTCGCGAACCAGTTGCTGGGCGCGATCGGCCACGGGGACGATCCGCTCCTTGTTGCCCTTGCCCAGCACTCGCACGATGCCGAGTTGGAGGCTCAGGTCGCCGACGCGCAGGCCGGCGAGTTCGCTGGCCCTCATGCCGGTGGCGTAGAGCAGCGTGAGCATCGCCCGGTCGCGCAGGGCGAGGGCGTCCTCGTCGTCGCTGGGGGCGGCAAGCAGGTCGCGGACGTGCGTGTCGTCCAGCACGGGCGGCAGGCGGTGCCACTTCTTGGGCGCCTCCACGATCCTGGACACGTCTCGGGTGAGTACGCGCTGGAGCACGAGGAAGCGGCAGAACATCCGCACGGCCGCCAGGGCGCGGGCGGTGGAGGACAGGGCGAGGCCGTCGTGGCGGCATTGGTGGAGGAAGCGCTCGACGTGGGCGGTGGTGAGTTCGCCCAGGCGGGCGGCGTCGGGGCCGATGCCGGCCAGGAAGCGGCAAAGGTCGCGGCAGTAGGCGGCCGTGGTATTGGCGGCCAAGCCGCACTCGGCCCGGAGGTAGTCGAGGAAGGCCCGCAGGAGGGCGGCGGCCTCAGGACAGAGCGAAGAGGGTTTCGGCAGCGGTTTGGCCTTCGTAGCGGCAGCCATGGACGATTCGCTCGCGGTAGATGGGGCATTCGGCGTAGTCGTCGGCGCAATGGGTGAAGGCGCTGAAAAGGTTCGCCAAGGTCAGATGTTCGGCACAACGTTGGTCGTCATTGTCCACGTATGGGCACACGGGCAGCTCCTTTCCCGTAACGGCCGCGGACATCCGTGCCGCTTGCCAGGGATGCTTATCGTCGTTTCGCGGCGCGCAACTTGAGCCGAAGCGAGAGCGGGGATACAGGCCAACGGCCTGGCCGGGGGATGCGCGGGATGGAGGAGGGGCGAGTGTCGAGTTGTCCGGGAAGCGAAGGTCCAGTACCTGACACTGGACACTTTCCTTCGTGTGAGTTGGCCACGGTCATTGGCGTATCTTAGGCTCTACTTGCGTACCCCGCGATCCGCCGCAGGGCGGGGGCGGGAGGACGTTCCTCGAAAAGGCAAGGCGGGCTCTTGAAGCCCGCCGCGCAAAGCCGCGGGCCCCAGGTAGTTGGGGCAGCCGGGCTACCGAAGGGAACGGCCGGCGCCGGCAGAGCGTTTCGCGCTGCCCGCGCGCCGCACCAGGCCCTTCTTCGGCCCTCGAACGCGGCCTCGACAATCCCATCTCGTTAATCAAGCCCCTTAGCGTGCCGGCCGATGATATTCGGCCGGAAATGGACCGGCGCAGCGGTTGTGGCCGCCAAGGCAGCAGCAGGCTCGGTAAGCCTGGGCTGTAGGCCGCAAGTCCGTCCTTGAAGGGAGGTGAGACCAGCGGAGGACGAACCGGGCCGGGCCAGTGCGCTTCGATGGGGTTTGCCGCAAGTGAGCCTAAGGCCCCGCGGAAGCGGGCGCCAGAAGCGAAGCGAACCCAAGTCCTGCCGCCTCGGCAGGCAACCATGCGTCGACGGAAAACTCGCGCAGGGAAGCGATACAAGAAACGGATCGGTCGAAACCGATTTCAGGCACCCAAAGAGAAGAAAAGTTGGAGGCTATGCACATGAGTCGAAGGACTACAGGCTTTACGTTGGTCGAGATTCTGTTCGTGGTGATCATCCTGGGCATCTTGGCGGCGATCGTGATCCCGCAGTTCACCGAAGCGTCGAACGACGCCCGGCGCAGCGCGCTGGTCAGCGATTTGCAGACGGTTCGCAGCCAGTTGGAACTGTACAAGGTGCAGCACCTGGACGCGTATCCGGATTCCAACAGCATGACGAACTTCGTCAGCCAGCTCACCAGTTTCACCGACATCAGCGGCAACACGAACGGCAGCAAGACGAGCACGTTCAAGTACGGCCCGTACCTGCAGAAGTTCCCGACGAACTCGTTCAACGACAGTTCGGCGGTGAAGGCTGTGACCGCGGACCCCAATGGCGACGTCAGCGGAACCGAGGGCTGGTGGTTCAACACCAACACCGGCAAGTTCGGCGCCAACTACACGGGCTACGAGAGTTACTAGGCGCCCATGTCCATGACGGCGCCCCTTGCGGGGCGCCCGATGGAGGGTGAGACGCATGCCCGGTCGGGGTCGCCTTCGGACGGCCCCGGCCGGCATCGTCCATGGCGGCCGCCGCTCTCCCGCCGGCCGGGGAGCGAGGGTTTCGCGGGTTCGGCCGGTGCAACGCGACCTGGGGACCGGCGTCTCCCGGTCGACAGTGGCGGGCAGAACCATGAAACGGCCAGAGGGATTCACGCTGGTTGAGATCCTGATTGTGGTGGTCCTGCTGGCGATCATCGCGGCGGTCGTTCTGCCGCAGTTCACGAACGCCAGCGTCAAGGCCCGCGAGAGCATGCTGGCGGACGACCTCCGCCTGATCCGCACGCAGATCATCGTGTGGAAGAGCCAGCATCGTGGGGTATCGCCTGGTTACCCCGGCGGAGACGTCGGCGCGACGCCCACCGAGGGCGCCTTCGTGGCCCACGTGACGCAGTCCTCCAACGAGGCGGGGGTCACGGCCTTCAAGGGCACGCCGGGGTATCGCTACGGCCCGTACATGTCCCAGATCCCGGAGAACCCGATCAACGGCAAGAACTCGGTCCTGGTGCTTGCCGACGGCGCCGAGCTTCCCGACGTCCCGACGGACACATGCGGGTGGATCTACCACCCCAGCACACTGACATTCAGGGCGGACTGCTCCGGCAACGACGAGAGCGGCAAGCCCTATTACGACTACTGACCGAAGAAGGACGCGCGGAGCAAGCTCCGCCGCCAAGGTTGAGGTCCCGCATGCGACGAAGGACACCCAGCGCGTTCACCCTGGTCGAGGCCCTCGTGGCCGCCGTGGTGCTCGCGCTGTCGGTCGCGGCCGTGACCGTGCCGTTCACCGCGGGCACGCGCAACCAGGAGGTCGAGGCGCGGCTGACAATGGCCACCGGCCTGGCCGAGCAGTTGATGGAGGAGATCCTGCAGCGGAGCTTCGAGGAGCCCGACGACGCGGACGGGATCGCGGAGGACGGATCGAAGTTCGGGCCCGATGCCGGCGAGAGCAGTCGCGCCGCCTACGACGCCATCGACGACTTCCATGGGTGGGTTGAGAACGCCGGCCAGGTCCGCGACAGTTCGGGCGTGTTGGTGAGCGACCCGGCGGCCCTGGGGCTGAGCCGGCACGCCAGCGTGGAGTACGTGACCGTATCTGGACAGGACCCGGCCGAGCCGAGGCTGTTCCTGCGCGTGACGGTGGAGGTGCGGCATGAAGGCACGCCGCTGATCACGCTGGTCCGTCTGGTGCACTGGACGGACAACGACTGAGAGGAGCGACGATGATGCAGCGGAACCGTGGATTCACGCTGGCCGAGCTGGTGATGGCCATGGCGATCGTATCAATGATCTCCATGGCGGTGGGTGGGGTGGCCATCGCGCTGGCGCGGGCCAACGAGCACAGCGAGGAGTACTTCGAGCGCATGCAGTGCGGGCGCGTGGCCAGCCAGCGGATCCAGGCGGTCCTGCGGAATGCGCAGCTCGTCACCGCCACGGCCGACGGCGGGACGCTGATCGTTTGGACCGGGGACACGAACGCCAACAGCCAGATCAACCTGGACGAGTTGAAGCGGATCTACTACAAGCCGGCCACGGGCGAGATCGTGCAGAAGAACGTGGAGATCCCCGCCAGCCTGCCGGCATGGCTGAAGCCGGTTTTCAACCCCGTCGTGGGGCTCCAGGCCGTGGCCACCTCCTCGGTGGCCGACAGCACGTGGGGGTCTGTCGCGTCGTATGACAAGGAGCGGGTGCTTGCGACCAACGTCAAGTCGTTCAGCGTGCGGACGGATGCGGCGGCGCCGCTGTCGCAGTACCTGAGCTTCAAGATCGAGGTGGGGCGCGTCGGGGAATCGGTTGCCGTCTACGGCGGCGCCAAACTGCGAAGCGAGAAGACCGACTGGGTCGCCAGGTCGAGCGGCCTGTACGTCGTCCAGGTTCCCGGCGCCGCCGCCGTCACGGTGGCCGCCGGAGGCGACTACGGAGATCTTCCCGGCTTGGAGGTCCCCTGATCGCGAGGGGTCGAGCGTGCCCATGCGAGCATCCCATGTGAGCATCCAGGCGCAGGCGTCGCACCGACCGCGGACATTCCACCGGCCGCGGCCGGCGGGTCCGGCCGGGAGGGGCGGTCTGCGGCGGGGAGTAGCGCTGTTAATGGTGCTGAGCGTCGTGGTGGTGTTCTCGGTGGCGGCGATGACGTATCTGACGACCACGACGGTCCGGGCGACAGGGGCGAACAACCTGCTATTGGCCAGCCGCGCCAGGTACCTGGCCGAGTCCGGCGTGCAGCACGCCATCTACCTGCTTCGGGCGAAGCCCGAACTGATGGCCGGGCGCACCTCCGAGGCGAGCGCTTTGGGTCCATACTACGCGGACGGAACGCAGGACTGGTACAAGTTCCACGCGGCGCCGGATGGCGGCAATCCCCTGATCTACACGATCTACGCCTTCAGCAGCGTGGACCGGGCGAGGGGAAAGGCGTCCTGCCGGGTCAAGCTGTCCAGCAAGTTCGCGGCTAAGGTGCAGGCGTACGGCCCCAGCTTCTGGTGGCGGCTGGGCGACAGCGGCCTGACGGCGGCCAACCAGGTTCCCCTGGCCCAGTCGGGCACGTACACCAACGGCACGCTTCGCGGCCAGCCTGGGGCGATCATCGGCGAGACGAACAAGGCCGCGACGTTTGACGGCATGGACGACTACGTGGACCTGCAGACGATGGACCTGCTGGCGGGCGGGTCGTTCACGATGATGGCGTGGGTGAAGCTGCTAAGCCCCATCGGCGGCGACGGGCGGTTCCTGTGCAAGGCCACCGGGTTCGGCGACAACGTGCTTTGGAAAGTGGGAACGACGGTGTCCAACGGGCAAGCGATTCCCGTATTCGGCCTGAAGGCCGACGGCAAGAAGACGGTGACGGGCGCCACGACCGATAGCCTCACGGTGGGCGAATGGGCCCTGATTGCCGGGTCGTACGACCGGTCCTACATGCGGTTGTACAGGAACAACGTGCAATGCCGGCGGACGCCGCAGAGCGGCGACGTGGCCACGGGCAGCATGGTGCGGTCCTGGATCGGGGCCAACCCGCCGACGGCCACCTTCGCCCCATTTCATGGCCAGATCGACGAGGTCATGATTTTCCCCCGCGCCCTGACCGTTCAGGAAATCGGGTGCTTATACAAGGCGAGGGTCGCTTCGGTCGAAGTCCTTTCTTGGGACGAGTAGATGTCCCCTCCCGCCGGCTACGCGAGGTCGGCGAGAAACGCCGGGAGGCAAGCCAGGCGGAGCACCGGACGGCAGGGGCCGCGGCGCCTGGCCAAGCCGAGGGCGTTTCCTCCAAGGAGAATCCCATGCAGCGAAGGATTGTGATCCGAGTGGACGCGTATACGCGCGTGTGTTTGACAGTGATCGCGGGGTTGCTGGCCTTGCTGGTCGTGGGCCTGTGGGCCGAAGCTCCCCTGCCCCCGGCGACGGCCGAGGACCGCCCCAAGGAGAACGTGTACGTGGGCGCCCAGCGGCAGGCGATGATCGAGGCGGCCGAGGCGACCCAGTCGCACACGAAGGCGATGAAGCGGCTGGTGGACCTGTTCGAGAGCGGCCAGGCGAAGGTGCAGGTGGTCGCCGGCGACGGGGCGAAGGTGGTTAAGGAAAATGGTGCGGCGCAAGGCGAAAAATAGCCCGCGGGTAAGGCCTGCCTTTCTGGGGGGGCGCGTTTGCAGTACCGCCGTAAGGCGGGCTGTTTCCGGTCGCGGGCGTACCGGGATTCCGCCTTACGGCGGGACTACGAACACGGAACGCCTTGCCTTTCGTCCAAGCGGCTTCACGCTGGTGGAACTGCTCGTGGTGATGGTGGTGCTGGCCATCGTGGCGGCGATGGTGGTGCCGATGATGGCGAACTCGGCCCAGAGCGAGGTGCTTGCGGCCGCTCGGACCGTGGCGACAGACCTGCAATACGCCCAGAACTACGCCATCACGTGCCGCGACCCGGTAACAGTGGCCTTCAACCGCACCAACGACTCGTACGATCTGCGCGGCAACCAAAGTGGGCTGCTCTCACATCCGATGACCAAGTCGGGCTACACGGTGGCTTTCGACGCCCGGAGCGGCTTCGACCATGCCGACCTGGTGGACGCGCGTTTCGGCACGAGCCAGTCGGTGACCTTCGACGAACTGGGTTCGCCGAACGAAAGCGGGTACGTGATCGTGGGTGGCGGAACGCAGAACTGGTACGTGATTGTGACGGCCGTGACGGGCTCTGTCCGGGTCTCCGACACGCCGCCGTCACCGTAGTGTGGAAGGACGCGGGAAAGCATGTTCGGTTTCATGGACAGCAAGCGTTGGCCGATCGCCCTGGACCTGGGAGCGCAATCGCTGAAGCTGCTTCAGGTCCAGCCGGTCGGGCATGAACTGGCCGTCCGGGCGGCGGCGCGTCATCGCCTGCCGGCGACCGTTGTGGCGGACTCGGAGCAGTGGCGGGAGCAGGCCGTGGTGGCGGTGAAGGAGATGCTGCGGAGCAACCCATTCCGGGGTCGCCACTGCGTTTCTTCCATTGCCAGCCGGCACCTGCGGATCAAGAACGTCCGCCTTCCCAGCCTGCCAGCCGAGGAACTGGCGCAGGCGGTGCAGTGGGAAGCGAAGGAGCGTTTCGGGTGCGACTTCGCCACCGACCAGCTCTTCCACCTGCGGGCGGGGCAGGTTCGCCAGGGCAGCGACACCTTCGAGGAGGTGATCCTCCTGGCCGTGTCGGGCGAGGCGATCCAGAACCACTTGAACCTGCTCAGCGCGATGGGTCTGGAACCCGTCCACATCGACGCCGAGCCGATGGCGATTTTCCGGCCGTTCGAGCGGACTCTCCGGCGCGAGTCGGACAGCACGGCGATCAACGTAATCGCGGACATCGGGCATTCGGCGACGAAGGTGCTTGTGGCCCGCGGGCAGAAGATATTGATCATCAAGAGCCTGGACGTGGGCGGCAAGGACTTTACGGCCGCGGTGGCCAAGCACCTGAGCGTGGAGGTGGAGGAGGCGGCGGAGCTGCGCGGGCAGTCGTTCCGCCCGCCGCGGAACCAGGCGGGCGAGGGCGAGGGCGCTCCGGGCGCCGACGCGGTGAACTGGACGATTCTGGACGCGGTGCGCGGGCTGACCGGCGAGTTGGCGAAGGAGATCTCGCTTTGCCTGCGGTACTGCTCGGTGACTTTCCGCGGTTTGCGGCCCGATCACGTGAAGGTGATCGGCGGGCAGGCGTACGACCGCGGGTTGGTGCAACAGTTGTCGGAGCTGGTGGGAGTGCAGTGCGAGGTGGGCCAGCCGCTGCGTGGGGTGGACGTGACGAACATGGGCGAGTGTGCCATCGGGCAGGAAAGCCTGGCGGAGTGGGCGGTGTGCGCGGGATTGGCGATACGATCGGCCCCGATGGTGGCCGGGAAGAGCAGGACGAACGATGAATCACATCGACTTTCTGCCTGAGCGGATCCGCGAGGCGCGGGTGCGTCGCCAGCGGCTGATTCTGCGGATCGGCCTGCTGTGCGTTTGCGCGATCGCGATGGTGGGGCTGAGCTACGGCTTGCGGGCGAGGATCGCCACGGCTCGGGGCGAGGTGCGGATGCTGGAGAGCCGCAGCGACAACGCGTCGCAGCAGGCGTCGCTGCGCAGCTCCCTGGAGGCCCAGCTCGCCGACCTGATGATGAAGAAGGAGATCGAAGAGGCGCTGGGGCGCAGGGTGAGCGTGGAGGAAGTGCTGAGCGAACTGCAGCGGGTGCTGCCGGAAAGCATGGCGGTGTCGACTCTGTCGCTGGAGACGGTGGACGTGCGGCTGCCGGTGGAGAGCGCCAAGGCCGCCGCGGGCGGCAGGGCGGCCAGGAGCAACGAAGAGCAGTTCCGCAGCGCCAAGCGCGTGCGGGTGATTCTGACGGGCCTGGCGTTGACGAACGTGGACGTGGCGAACTTCATCGGGCAGTTGTCGAGCAGCCCGATGTTCGAGGACGTCAACATGGGCTATGCGAAGGACGTGACGTTCCGCGGGCGTTCGGCGAGGCAGTTCCAGGCCAGTTGTTACGTGGTTCGATAGGAGCCGGCGATGTCGAAGAACCTGCGCGACAACCTCATCATGGTCGGCATCCTCGCGGCGATGGTGGTGGGGATGGCCCTGTCGGTCTTCCTGCCTCAGCATCGCCAGCTCCGGACCTGCCAGGCCCAGGCGGCGCGGGTTCGCCTGGAGATGGCCGACAAGAGCCAGCAGGCCGCCGTCGTGCCCCAGATGGTCCGCCAGGTGGAAGAGCTGAAGGCGATGTACAAGAACTTCGGCCGGCGCCTGCCGGCGCGCAAGGAACTGGGCGGGTTCCTGCACGAGATCAGCAGCAACCTTTCTCGCGACCAGTTCAGCCAGCAGGTGATCGAGCCGGGCCAGCCGGCGCGCGAAAAGCTGTTCCACACGCTGCCGATCATCCTGCGGTTCAAGGGCACCTATCCCGCCCTGGCGAGTTTCCTGACGGGCCTGAGCGAGATGGAGCGGCTGACGCAGGTGCAGAAGCTGTCCATCAGCAACAGCAGCGGCAGGGACGAGGACGGCGCCGAGTTGGATATCGAACTGCGGATGAACATCTATTTTACCGAGAGTTGACGGTACGGCCATGAAACCCAACGAGACAGCGAAGAAGGACTTGAAGGCGCGGCTGCTGGCCGAACTGAAGCGCGATCCGAAGAGGGCGGTCGTGATGGGCGTGCTGGGCCTGGTGTTGTTCGTGCTGGGCGGGCGGCTGGTCCTCAAGCAGATCGGGCCTTCGGCGGCGACGGCGGCGGCTGTCAAGGCAACCCCGAAAACGGCGAAGAAGCCCTTGGCCCCTGGGGTGGGCAAGGCGGCGGCGGAAGCAGCGGCCAGGTCGGCCGCCACGGCGGCCCAGAAGGTCCTGCTCGACCGGGACCTGTTCCGCCCCAACCCGGCCTTCTTCCCGCCGGCCAAGCCGGCGGCGCCCGCGGTGAGCACGGCGAAGGTGGTGCAGGACGATCCGGCCGCTCGCCAGGCGGCGGCGAAGAAGAAGGTGCTGGCCGAGGCCCATTCGCTGGGCCTGCAGACGACGATGGTGGGATCGTCGCCCACGGCCATGATCAACGGGCAGGTGCTGCGGGTGGGCGACGTGATCCGCGGCTTCCAGGTTGTCGAGATCTCCTCGCGAAGCTGCACCCTCGTGAAGGACGAAGTCCGGGTGACACTGGAGATGCTGAACTGAGCGTAGCACGGCCAAGCGCCATGTGAGGCGTGACGGCCGACAATTTACCACCGGTTGCCCCTGAGGCGACTGCAGTACAAGGAGAATGCCGATGAGCGCGAAGGTTGATTCCAAGAGGATCGCGTCGCTGGCGGCGGTCTGGAGCGTGGCGGCGATCCTGGCGTGTGCCCCCGCGTGGGCGGCACCGGCGGAAGACAAGGCCAAGGGGGACGAGAAGACCGGAGGCAGCCACGGCGTGGCCGTGACCCGCCCCGGAACCTTCGAGATTCACGTGCAGGGGGCCGACCTGCGCGGCGTGCTACAGCTCTTGAGCACGCAGGGGAAGCGGAACATCATCGCGACGGCGGAAGTTCGCGGCACGGTGACGGCGGACCTGTACGGGGTGGACTTCTACCAGGCGCTCAACGCCATCCTTCGCTCCAGCGGGTTCGACTACATCGAGGACAAGGACGGGCTGATCAACGTCTACACCAAGAAGCAGAAGGAGGAGTTGGTCAAGTCGCAGCAGCAGGTAACGGTGAAGGTCTTCCGTCTGTCCTATCTTCAGGCCGCCGACGCCCAGGTGCTGTTGACCCCGGCGTTGTCGCCGACGGGCAGCATCGTCGTGACGCCGGCGGCGGTGCCTGGCATCGCCCCGAGCAAGACGATCGCGGGCGGCAACACGTACTCCTCCGAAGACCGGATCG
>CAYWTX010000706.1:0-2851 GCA_964461295.1 uncultured Planctomycetaceae bacterium
CCCCTTCCTCTGTCCGCATCGTCGGTCTACTCCGCCGTCGCCTTGACTCGGTCCTCCTGTATCACGGCGGCCAGTCGCTCCACATGGCTCACATCGAGGACCAGGCCCTTCGCCACGCGTCGGCCGTAGTCGGGGTCATCGCCGGCCAGGCGGGTGGGCTCTTCGCGCGTCAGGTTCTGGATGCCCTGGAGGGTCCTGAGGTGGTACTTCGCCCAGTACACCTCGCCCTTGGTTGTCTGAATGGACCGACACGCCCTGTTGACCGAATTGCCGCGTATCCCGGCCGCGCGTTTTCTCCTTGCCGTTGCGTATCGTAGGTTTCCCGTGGGCGCATGGAAGCTCGGAGGAGGCATGGTGCCTGCCGGGGGGGGCTTGCGCATTTCGGCCGCCGCGGAGCGGCGAAGCGGACGGACGCTTGCGGTGCGTCCCGTCCGCCCCAGAACCGTCCGAACCTCCAGCAGTGACCTACTGCGCTGCGCCCGCGGCGGGAGCGATCCCGGCCGCCTCGTTGCGCGGGACGGATGGCCGGAGTTGCAGAGGCAGTACTATGCGGACCATCGCTATCGTGAACGAGAAGGGCGGCACGGGAAAGACCACCACGGCGGTCAACCTGGCCGCCGCGATGGGGGAGCTGGGCCACCGCGTTCTTCTGGTGGACCTGGACGGCCAGGGGGCTTCCTCGCGCTGGCTGGGAGTCGAGGACGACAACCGGCTGGCTGACGCTCTGCTGTCCGGCGAGTCGCTCGAGCCAATCCCCGACGTGTTGCCCGGCGTGGCCCTGGCACCCGGCACGGGCAAGCTCGACAGCGTCGCGCACGACCTGCGGCCGACGCAGGGGGGGCAATTGCGCAAGGTGCTCGCGAAGCTCTCCAGCCTCTACGAATACACGCTGATCGACTGCCCGCCCAGCCTGGGCAACCGCCTCATCGGCAACGCCCTGCTGGCGTCGACGCACGTGATCGTGCCGGTGGAGACTTCCATTCTCGCCCTGGACGGGCTGAAGATTCTGCTCACCACGCTGGAAGATGTCCGCGAAGGCTTCAGCCACGAGATCGCGCTGGCCGGCGTGCTGGCGTGCCGCTACGACGGGCGCACCAGGCTGAGCAAGCTGGTGCTGGACGAGCTGCGGCGGGCTCTGCCGGGCAAGGTATTCGGCACGGTCATCCGCGAGAACGTGCGGATGCGGGAGTGCCCCGCCAGCGGCCAGAGCATCATGGCGTTCGCGCCCGAGTCGCACGCGGCGGAGGATTACATGGCCCTGGGCCGCGAGGTGCTGGATCTGTTCGATCGCGAGGCGGCGATGCCATCGGCTGTGGACGCCCTGAAGGCGGACCTGGCGACGACGACGTTCAACCTGGACCATCTGCGCGAGAACGCCTCCGCCAGCGTGCGCGAGGCGGCGGCGCGGCGGCAGGGACGCAGCCGCGCCGACGAGCCGGCGATGCACACCGGCGCCCAGTGGCGTAACGACGGCGTGGTCGAGGTGGACGAGGACGAGGCGCCGTCGGAAGCGGAGTGGGCGACCGTGGGATCGCCGGCGGCCGAACCGCTGGAGGCCGCGGGCCCCGTTGAGGCCGCGGCGGCCGCCTTCGAGCAGGACGACGCGCCCGCGCTGGCTTTGTCCGCACCGGCTTCGCCCTCGCTGGCTTCCGTTCTTCCGCGGGCCGAAGCACCGGAGCCGCTGGAGGCCGCGGGCCCCGTTGAGGTCGCGGCGGCCGCCTTCGAGCAGGACGACGCGCCCGTGCCGGCTTTGTTCGCACCGGCTTCGCCCTCGCTGGCTTCCGTTCTTCCGCGGGCCGAAGCACCGGAGCCGCTGGAGGCCGCGGGCCCCGTTGAGGCCGCGGCGGCCGCCTTCGAGCAGGACGACGCGCCCGCGATCGTTCCGCCGGCGCCCGTCCCGGCTCCGCGATCCGAGGGCGACTATCCCGCTTTGCGGGCAATGCTTAAGGAACTTCAGCAGCAGCCGGGGGCGTCGCGTCCGTCGGCCGACAAGACCCCGCACGACTGCGGCGGCGAGAAGCACCGCAGTGGACTGCTCGCACGAATCTTCGTTGGAAAGTAACCCATGGCCAGCAAGAGGGACAAGCCGAATCTCGCCGCCGGGCGCCTCTCCGCCACGCAAGGGGAGGGCCGCGGACGGCCCAGTGACATCCTGGGCGCGAGGAACTACGGCACGGGCCGTCTGGGAATCGTCAGCGAGGGCGAGGGGCGGGACACATCGCCGGCGCCCGACGATTCGCCGGGCGTCGCGGTGCCAGCGATGCCGCCGGTCCCGCCGGCTCCGGCATCGCCCCGCCGCCTCGCGCGGGTTCCGCTTGCCGTGGCGATGGAAATCCCGGGGCCTCCGCTGGAGGAGATTGCCGTCCTCAAGCCCACCGCCATTGATTCCCCGCGGGCAAGAAAGAACTGGGACACGCCCGACCAGGCGCGAACGCACGTGCCCCCGGGCGGCCGCGTCCACGACCTCACCGGGGACATGCCCCTATCGCTGTCGTCGGTACCCGCGGTGCAGTGGGGCGGCGAGAAGGGCGTCAACCGCACCGCCGTCTACGTCGCGGGCGGCATAGCGGCCGCGGCGCTGTTCGTGACGTTCATCGCGGCCTGGCCGAGCGATCCGCAGGAGCTTGTGCCGCGCCGCGCACAGGCAGCCGAGGCGGGGTCCGTGGCGCCCCGGCCGCAGACGGAGCCGGCACCGGGCGATGCCCCGGCGCCGGTTTCGCGTCCGCACCGGGCACGCAAGGTGGCGGCTCGCCCCGCGTGGTCGGAGCCGGTGAAGCCGGAAGCGGATGGTGTCGACGTGACCGCGCCGTCGCCGGCGGACGATGCGTCGAGCGTCCCGCCGGCCCCGGCG
>CAYWTX010000707.1:0-1530 GCA_964461295.1 uncultured Planctomycetaceae bacterium
CCCGGGTCGGTGCGGCGATCTCCGGGGATCGGCAGGCCTACCGGTATCTCGATGAGTCGATCGAGAGTTTCTACCGGCCGGGAGCGTTCTCCGCCCTCATGCGAAAAGCGGGCTTTCGAGAGGTCTCGGCGATTCCATTGACGTTAGGTGTGGCCTCGATCTACAGAGGCGTGAAATGATTCGGGGCGGACTATGAATGTGATACTGACCGGCAAAAAGGTCCTGGTGATGGGGTTGGGCCGCTTTGGCGGCGGCGTGGACGTGGTCCGGTATGCGGCCCGGGCCGGTGCGCATGTTGTCGTCACGGACAAAGCGACGCCGGAGAAGTTGGGCGAGTCCATCGCGATGGTGTCCGATCTGCCGGAGGTCGAGTTTCATCTCGGCCGACATGACGCCGAGGATTTTGCGGCGGCCGACGTGGTCATCGCCAATCCGGCGGTCCCGCTCGACAATGAGTTTCTCGAGATTGCCCGCCGCAACGGCAGAATCGTCACCTCGCAGATCGGCCTGTTTTTTCAGTCCTGTCCTGCGCCGATTATCGGTATCACCGGCGCCAACGGAAAGAGCACGACCACGACCTTGACGGCGCATCTGCTCGAAAGGGCCCAAGCCCCGGCATCGCGGCGGACTTACGGAAAGGTCTGGCTCAGCGGCAACATCGGGGATCGGCCCCTTCTGACCATCCTCGACCAGATCAGTCCCCGCGACTTGGTCGTCCTGGAGATATCCAGCTTTCAGGTCGAGCAATTGGCCCAGGTCCGCCAAGGTCCCAGCGTCGCTCTGCTGACGAATCTGACGCCCAACCACATGGACCGCTACGGCACGTTCGAGGCGTACTGTGCTGCCAAAGAGGGCCTTTTTCAGTTCCAGCCGCTCGAAGCCCGGACGCCCGCCGTGTCCATCTTCAACGCCGAGGACAAGATCGCATCGTCCTGGTTCCGTAAGTACGGGGCGCAGCCGGGGCGCAAGTGCCTGACGTTCAGCGCCGATGACGTGAGCGCCGAACTCCAAGCGGTCTACGCTCTGCCCGGCCGGGCCAACCTGTCGAACTTGGCGGCTGCGATGGCGATTGCCCGGTGCTTTGGCGTGTCCGACCAGTCCGTCAGGAGCTGCCTGCCCGACTTCAAAGCCTTGCCGCACCGCCTGGAACTGGCGGCTGATGCGAATAGCATCCGCTGGTACAACGACTCCAAGGCCACCACACCCGAGGGCACAATGGTGGCCCTGTCGGCCTTCGAGTGCCCAAAAATCCTCATCGCAGGCGGCTACGACAAGCACACTCCCTTCGACGAGCTTGGCAGGCGCATCGCCTCAGGCACAAAAGCGGCCATTCTCATCGGCCAAACGGCCGGCATGATCGCCGACGCCATCCGGGCGTGCGCCCCCAAGGAAGATGGGGCCGAGGTGCAATTCGCCCGTTCTTTGCAGGAGGCTGTTGAGCTGGCCCGCCGGCTGGCTGCGCCCGGCGATGTCGTTCTGCTCAGTCCCGCCTGTGCGAGCTACGATATGTTCGAGAACTATCAGCAGCGG
>CAYWTX010000708.1:0-12294 GCA_964461295.1 uncultured Planctomycetaceae bacterium
GGACCCTAAGCCCCCGGTAAGCAAGCAAATAGACACAGAGCCGCGAATGGGCGAAAGAAGATGGTCAACGCGGGCACACCCGCAAGCATCAGTTCTTCCACAAACTCTGAGTCCTTCGTTCTGGCGTGAGCGGGCAAGGCAAGCCAATATCTCCTGTTTGGGCAGGACACTGACGGCCGAGGCCGTGCCCACGCTCCGCGGCGAGCGGTAGCGGCGAGTGGTAGGAAGTATGGAGACGCGGCGCCAGAAGTCCGCTGTCGCCTCTATGGGTGCAGTCACGCAATGAGAGGTCAACATGGAACAGAAGCGGGCATCCAGTGCCAGTGAGCTTTGTCGGCTGACGGCCAGCGCCGAATCCATCCTGCGGGAGCAGGCGATCGACCCGGACGGGCCTGGAAGCATCCTGCGCGATGTTCACGCCCTGCTGGACTTCGTCGGACCGTTGGGCATTCCCACAAACGGCCGGCGCTGCCTGCTGCCGCGGGCGAGCGTGGGCGAACTCAACGCGCGGATGAGTCGGCCGCTGGGGGTGCGCCTCAAGCGGCCCCAGCAGCGATCCTACCCGAACGTCGATGGCTTGTACCTCCTGGGTCGCTCCAGCGGGTTGATTCAGGTGCGCGAGACCGGCGCCAAGAGCAGCCTGATCGTGGATGAAGAAGTACGCCGGTCATGGGACGGCCTGAACGCGACGGAGCAGTACTTCACACTCCTGGAGGCATGGTTGGTGCATGCGCGGTCTGGCATGCTGGGCATGGGCCGCGGCGACAGAGACATCGCCATTTTCGGTTGCGTGACTCTGTGGCGAAGCATTGGGAGCAGCGGCCTGGTGCTTGACCGCAACTGGAGGTACATGCCTGGAATCGGGAGCGAATTCCTTCACCTGGCGTTGATGGACATGTTCGGCCTGCTCGCCGTGGAGGATGGCCCGAGCAAAGAGGGAGAAGGCTGGCGGCCAAGCGCGGTCCGCAAGACGGCATGGGGCGATGCGGTATTCGCGCTCCTGCAGGTCCCGAAAGTGATGGTCGGAATCTCGGCCGAGGCAAACCCCGGACAGGTGGTCTTCGGGCGGTTGCAGCGGGTGTTCCGGCCGTTCATTCCCACCTGGCGGAGAAACCTGTCGTTGCCCGCGCCGGTCTTTCGCGAGGGCGTGTTTGTCTTTCGCGTTTCCCTCGGCACGGTTTGGCGGCTGATCGCGATACCCGCCGGCATGACCCTTGAAGACCTGGCTGCGGCGATCCTGAAGGCCTTTCGATTCGACATGGACCATCTATACCAGTTCACCTACACTGACCGTTTCGGGGCCAGCGTGGGAGCCATGCATCCCTACTGCGAGGAGCAGCCATCGGCGGAGGACGTGTGCGTGGGCGATCTGCCTCTGGCCGTGGGCGGGACGATGGAGTTTCTCTACGACTTCGGCGACGATTGGCGTTTTCAGGTAAAGCTCGCCCGCACGGAGCCGGCACGGGCGGGCTTCAAGCGGCCGGCGGTCCTCGAATCGCAAGGGGAGGCCCCGTCGCAGTACGATAGTCCGTGAAAGCACGGGTCAGCATAGCGATGAGCAACGGATGAAGCAGCGGGACGCGGCGATTTGCGTGCGGAAGGCCGACTACAGCGAGACCTCGCAGGTGGTGGCGTTTCTGACGCGCGCGGGCGGGCTGGTGCGGCTGATCGCCAAGGGGGCCAAGCGCACGAAGGGCCCGTCGCTGGGGGCGATCGATCTCCTGAGCGAGGGCGACCTGGTGTACATCGCCGGCCGCGACGGGCTGGGCACGCTGGCGGAGTTCAGCGAGAGCGTCTCGCGGGCGAAGCTCCGGACCGACGCCGGCCGCCTCAATGCGGCCCTGTACATGGTGGAACTGGCCGGCGAGATGCTCGCCGAGGCCGACCCGCACCCGGAGGTCTTCGACCTCCTGCACAACGGCCTGCTCCGCCTGGCCGAACCGGACGCCCCCGCCCCGGCCGTGATGGCCTGGTTCCAGTGGCGCCTGCTGCGGCACGTGGGGCTGTTGGGCGACCTGCGCGATTGCGTGGGCTGCGGTGAGCCGGCCGTCGCCGCCGCCGAGGCGGCCGGCGGCAGCGTGCATTTCTCGTCCTCCCAGGGCGGGCTGCTGTGCCCGGCGTGCGAGTCGGCCGCGCGGGACAGGTATTGCATGGACTCGTCGGCCGTGGCGGGCCTGGCGATTCTGGCGGCCGCCGCGGCGGGCAAGAGCGTGCGGATGGGCGATCGCGAGGCCGGCGCGGCCAATCGCCTGCTGGCGTACCACGCCCAACAGCAACTGGGCAAGAAACTACGTATGGCGAAGTATGTGACGTAGGAGGACCGGGGACCGGATAGCGCGAACCGGCGACCGCGACCGGGAATCGAATCACCCCCCCGCCGCCTCGAGTTTGAACGTCACCGTCGCGGCCGGGCCGACCACCTTGAGGCGCTGCGTCGGCAGGCGGAACTGCACCTCGCGGGTCAGCCAGCTCACCGGCTGCTTGTCCTCGTCGCCGAGAACCAGCATTGCCCCGATCTTCGTTTCGCCGGTCTTGAGTTGGTCGAGGTCTTTCCGCGGCCCGGCCACCTGGACCGAGATCAGCCACTCGGTGGGGTTCTGGCGCTTCAGCGTGAACTTCTTCCAGGTGCCGTCTTCCAGCCAACCGGCCGGGCTGAGCACCTCGACGGGCACGGAGGCCTTTTCGGTCTCGGTGATCTGGCCGACCTTCACCTTCACCTTCACGGTCGGCTGGTCCAGTTCGACGGCCAGTTCGCCCAGGCGGGGGACGACCTCGACCTCGAAGAGTTCGTCGTCCTTGACCTCCTTGAGGTCCTTCCGCACGGTGCGGAGCACCGGGTTGGGCTGGCGTTTCAGCAGGTCCTCCCAGTCCGACTCGACCACCGAGAACCCCAGTTTCGTCGGGGAGATCTGCGGCGTCTCGGCCGGGATGCCGCCGGTGCACTCCAGCGTCACCGGCAGCTCGCGGCGCACCTTGCGCGCCAGCGACACGCGGAGGTTGCCCGGCACGGCCGACTGCACCGTCAGTCCCTCCTTGGCGATCAGTTCGTAGGTGTTGAGGATCCTCACGGCCGGGATGTCCACGTCGTCGGGCCCGACCTCGTAGCGGATGACGGTGCGTCCCACGCGGGCGTCGTTGGCGTCGCCCAGGCGCGTCCGCAGGCGCTCGATGCTGCTGCGGTGCCCCTGGACGCGGAAGGTCACGTTGATGCGGCTGTCGGACCGCAGCACGAAGTCGCTGCCCGTCGGCGCGGCCAGTTGGATCACCGCGCGGAACTCGCCCCGCCCGCTGTTCTCCACGTCCGCGAAGATCCACACAACGATCGTCACCAGCGACACGAACACCAGATTCCGCGCCCCGGCCAACCACCACTGCCGCGAGAACCGCGGCGGCTCGTCGCTGTAGTTCCTTGCGATCATCTCACCGCTTCCCCCCCGCGCGGGCGGACAATTGCCCCCACTTCATCCGCTGCGGCGCCAGAAGTTGCAGGAGGATCGCCCGCAGGTTGTCGCCCTCCAGACCCACGGAGATCTGCCCGTCGTACGCCAGGCTGATCCGCCCCGTCTCCTCGCTCACCACCACCACCAGCGCGTCGGACTCCTGGGCCAGCCCCAGGGCCGCACGGTGCCGGCTGCCCAGCGAGGGGTCCACGTCGCCGCTCTCGGCCAGGGGGAACTGGCACCCAGCCGCGGCGATGCGCCCTTCGCGGATGATCAAGCCCATGTCGTGCAGGGCGCCGCCGGGGTAGAAGATCGTCCGCAGCAGGTTGCTGGTGACCGCGCCGTTGATCGGCGTGCCGGACTCGATGAACCCGCCCAGCCCCACGGTACGTTCCACGGCCAGCAGGGCCCCGATGCGGTTGCGCGACAGGTACGTGGCGGCGTCGAGCAGGGCGTCCACCAGGGCGGGCACGTCGCCGTGCAGGCCGCGGAAAAAGCGGGCCTGCCCGATCTGGATGAGGGCGCGGCGCAGTTCCGGCTGGAACGCCACGACCACCGCGATGGTGGCGAACACCAGGAAGTTGCCGTACAGGAACTCGATCCGCTGCCAGTCGTCGTTCTTGGGCAGCACGCGGATGCCCAGGTAGATGAACGCCAGCAGCAGCGCCGCCCCCTTCAGCAGCCTCGCCCCGCGCGTCCCGCGCAGGAAGCGGAAGATCATCCACACCACCACGCCGATCAGCAGCAACTGCGCGCAGACGATCAGCGGGTCGTACGTGCTCACCCGCCGAGCGTAGCCGCCAATCGCCTCGATCAGTCGTTCCATGGACTAGCTTCCGGCAACCGGCTCCCAGATTCCCGTCACGGAGGAAAGGAACGCTCTCCGCCGCCGCTGGAAGCTGGAAGCTTCTTCGTGGCCCATTGTACATGTCATCGGCCGCCGCCACGTTACGGGTCCTGTCGAATCGGAAAGAATAATTGGGCGGGACGGAATGGGGATGGCCCGGCATGGCGGGGCATGCGGGGCGTGTGACGCCGACGAGGGCCGCGTGACGGCGCTTCCGTTCGGGGCGCACGGAGAGGCGAGCAAATGAGAACGCGCGGCGGCTGAGGGGGTTGGAAGGATCAAGGATCTGTCGATGGATTTCCGCGAAGCGATGCGCACCCATGTGGGTATGGAGAAGCGGATGCCGCGAAGCAGGCTGCTATTGATATCGATGTTCGTTGTCGTCGCCGGCGTCGCGCTGGCGGGCGGCCAGGAGCTTTCCTCGGGGCTGGAGCCGCTGCCGAGGAAGGCGGCGCCCAAGGGGGCGCCCAAGGCGACAACGCCGGTAGCGGCGCCGAAGGCGTCGGCGGCAGCGCCGGCCCGGGCGGCCCTGCCGGCGACGCGTCCGCTGACGCGGGAACAGGCCGACGCCCTCCTGGAGGCGAACTGGCTTGCGGAGGCCGGGGGCCGGCCGACGGCGCAGCACGTGAACGAGGAGATCGAGGCCGCGCGCAGGCTGGCGGCCCGGCTTGGCGCGGGGGCGAAGAAGGTGGACTTGACGGCTGAGTTGGCCGAACTGGATCGCCTGGCGGTCGACGTCGCGAAGGCGGCGGTCGCTGCCGATGCGGACAAGTTGTACCTGGCGGTGCGGCGGGTGAAGCGGCGGATCCTGTTCGGCAACCCGGCCATCGACTTCCGGCGGGTGCTGCTGATCGACGGCGGGGCGCTCCGGGGGCATGAGTCAGGGCACCGCAACACGTATGGCGGCGACCTGGCCGTCCAAGGCCCCAGTCGCATTCTGGTCGTGGACGGACTTCGCCCGGATGCCAACGCCACGGACGTGATCCCCTCCGGCAGCGGCAGCGTCATGCGGATGGACCTGTCGTTTGACGGCTCGATGCTGCTGTACAGCCTGCGCCCGGCGGAGGAGCGATCCTACCACCTGTTTGAGGTTCCGCTCAGCCCCGAGGGCAAGGCGGGCGGCGCGGCGCGGCAGTTGACCAACAGTCCCTACCACGACCTGGACCCGATCTACCTGGCCGACGGACGAATCGTCTTCAGCACCACTCGCGGGAACACGTACGTGCGGTGCCTGCCCAACTCGCCTTGCAGCGTGCTGGCCCGCTGCGACGCCGACGGCGGCAACATCCGCATCATTTCCAACAACAACGAGCCGGACTACACGCCCTGCCTGTTGCCCGACGGGCGCATCCTCTTCACGCGCTGGGAGTACACCGAACGCCCCTTGTGGCGGCTTCAGAAGCTGTGGACGATGAACCCCGACGGCACCGGCCTGGCGCACTACTGGGGCAACCGCAGCTCCCATCCCGACCTGCTGTGGGAGGCGCGGCCGGTGCCCGGGACGCAGAAGGTGATGTTCACCGGCGTGGGCCACCACAACGTGGGCGGCGGGCCGATCGGCATCGTGGACGTCAACGAGGGCCGGGACTTCCCCAACGGGCTGTACAAAGTCACCGCCGAGGTCGCCTGGACGGAGGTGGGCGACCCCCGCGAAGGCAGTCGGATCTACTCGCCGACCTATCGACCCAACCATCAGTTCGGCAGCTTCGCCAGCCCGTATCCGCTCAGCAGCCATGATTTCCTGGTGTCGGCTCGCGCCGGCGGGGGACGTGGAGGCGGGGCGTATTGGCTGTACCTGATGGACGTGGACGGCAACCGCGAGTTGATCTACGCCGGGACGGGCGGCGGCGGCGTATGGTGCGCAATTCCCTTGCGCCCGCGCGCCAAGCCGCCGATCATCCACGACCGGGTGCAATGGCCGGCAGCGGGCGAGAAGGCCAGGGACGGCGTGTTCTACAGCATCAACCTCTGCGACGGCGTGGAAGGGCTGCCGCCGGGCAAGGCGAAGTTCGTGCGCGTGTTGCAGCAGGACCACAAGACCTACTCGATGGGGTTCAAGTCGCTCCGCCACTCCGGGCCGACCATCTCCGCCTTGCAGGAGGACGCCGTCAAGCGCATCCTGGGCACCGTTGCCATCCAGGGCGACGGATGGGTGTCGTTCAAGGCGCCGGCCGCGCGGGCGCTCTACTTCCAGCTCCTGGACGCCAACCAGCGTTGCCTGCAAATCATGCGGAGCTTTGTGGGCGTCATGCCCGGCGAGAGCCGCGGGTGCGTGGGCTGCCACGAAGGCCACAGCACGGCGCCGACTGCCGCGGGCGGCGCCGGGCCGCGATACCTGCCGGCGGACCTGACGCCGCCGCCCTGGGGGGCCGACGTGAGCATCTCCTACGAGCGGTTTGCCCAGCCGGTGCTGGACAAGTACTGCGGCCGCTGCCACCAGGCGGACGGCAAGGGCCGGGCCGTGCTCGACCTGACGCTGCGCGGCGGCCTGTCGGAGAGAGGCATCACCGACCCCAAGCTGCTGCCGTTCAAGGAACCCTACCTCACGCTGATCGGCAACACGTCCTGGGGGATGAAATCGGCGGCCGTCGATCCCAAGGGCCGCGGGTACGGCCTGGCCGGGGCGCTGCCGGTGGAGGCGGGGCGGTACGGCCAGGACGCCTACGGGCCGATCAAGCCGATGACGTCGCTGTCATACACGAGCCCGCTGATCCAACTGGCCACCAGCGGCAAGCACAACAAGGTGAAGATCGAGGGCGAGGACCTCCAGCGGCTCATCGCGTGGGTGGACTGCAACTGCGTGTACCGCGGCGACGAGGAGGTGCGGCAGATTCCCGATCCTGATCCCTCGCAGTTCCCCAACTGGACGGTGCTGCCCAAGACCTGCACGGCGCCGCTTATCGACCGCCTCCAGGCGGTGACCGACCCGCCGCTGCCGAGGAACGCCAAACCATAGTGGCCAGCCATGCCGATGGCGCCCGGACAGACTCGCTGTTCTGTCAGCCGACGGAGATCGTCGATGTGCCCAGGAGGTCGCGGGGGGGGGGGTACCTCGCCGCCGGTTGCCTCGACGAACCTGGCGGCGTCGCCGATTCGGCGCTGGTCGCGGGCCGCCGCATCGAGCACCGGGCTGTGCGGGCCTATGGCGGCTGGCCCTTCCCCCGCGGACCCTCAGGTGTCCCGTCCGACGACCGCGGCGGCGCGGAAGGCCGTCTCCTGCGATGGTGGGCTTCGCTAGTCCAATCGCATGCGCGGGAATACCTTGTCGTGGAGCGCCAGGGCCGTGGTGAAGACCTGATCGTACGTATAGCCGATGGCTGTCATGTTGTACGAGTAGGTGTCGTAAATCTCCTGGGTCGTGAGACGTTGCGCATAGCATTGGTTGAGGGTTTCCACGTAACCGGCGAACCGTCCCCTGTTTCCTCCGCTCACCAGGCCTTTCAGGCTCAACCCTATCGCCTTGACGCCGATACCGGGCAGATTGGTCGGTGGGACGAAATCAGTCCAGGAGAACACCCCTTTGCCCATTTTGGAGTAGTTGTCACAGAACGTGTCCCATTGCCCTTGTGTCCACCTGTTTGGTTTGCCGCCGAACAAGGCATCCTGTATTCCCTGTACGATTCCACCCATGGCACGCTTCCCTTTGGACCGGGGTCTGGCACATCCGCCGGGCCCGCGACCATCGCGGGCCCCTGTTCCGTCATTCTATGTCGCTGCATCCATTCTCCGCAAGACCATCCCGACTCCGGAGCTTCGGGTTCCGCCTTCCGGGAGGGCCGGGCGCGGCAGGCCGGGAGAGGGGCAACGTGAGGGCGGCACGCGAGAGCCCCGCTTCGTCGGGCCCGCGATTGGCGTGCAGGCACGCGCGGCGCGAGGCCGCCTCTCGCCCGCCCTCTCCTCACGCCCCGCGGATGCGGCGGTGCTCCGTGCGGCAGAAGCGGTCGGTCATCCCGGCCACGTAGTCGCACACCACGCGGTGAAGGCCGTCGGCGTCCGTGCGGCGCAGGTAGCGCTCCGGCAGCAGCGAGGGGCGGTCCACGTACGCCGCGAACAGCTCGCCGATGAGGCGCTTGCCCTCGCGGTCGCGGACCAGGTTCTCCCCGCTCAGATACACCGTCTCCAGCAGGAACTGCTGCGCCTCGCGCACGGCCGAGGCCGTCGCTGGGGAGAAACACACGCAGCGGCGCCCGGCGGCGCGGGCGTCCTGAGGCGAACGAATGCCCATCGCGTCGATGTTCGCGGCGGTCGTCGCGAGCATGTCGTCCATCATGGCCGCCAGCACCGCCTTGCACGCGCGGATCCGCTTGTGGTGCCAGCTTGCCTCGGGGGCGTCGGCCTCGGCCGTCGCCCATGCCTGACGCCACAGCGACAGGGGCGCGAGCTGCTCGGCCTTCAGCGTGCCCTCGCTGAGCGAGTCGTCCAGGTCGGCCGAGGTGTAGGCGATCTCGTCGGCGAGGTCGACGATCTGGCCTTCCAGCGGCGCGGGTTCGTTGGGGTCGAACTCGTCGCTGACGGGCGTGTCGAACCGCGTGCGGTGCTTGGCCAGGCACTCGCGCACGGCCCGCGTGAGGTTCAGCCCGCGGAACGCCGGGTACGGATGCTCCAGGTAATCCACCACGCGCAGCGATTGGCGGTTGTGCTCGAATCCGCCGTGCCCGGCCATCAGGTCGTTCAACGCCTCCTCCCCGCCGTGCCCGAAGGGCGGATGGCCCAGGTCGTGCGCGAGGGCGGCCGCCTCGACCAGGTCCTCGTTGAGCCCCAGCGCCCGCCCGCCGGCGCGGGCGATCTGGGCCACCTCCAGCGTGTGCGTCAACCGCGTGCGGTAGTGATCGTGGTCGTGCGGCACGTAGACCTGCGTCTTGAAGTCCAGCCGCCGGAAGGCGGTGCAGTGCACGATGCGGTCGCGGTCGCGCTGAAGCGCGGTGCGGTACGCGTGCGCGGGCTCGGGGTACTTGCGGTCGCCGGCCGCCGCGTCGCCGACCGCCCACGGCGCAAGCGTGCGCGGCGCGGGATGGCGGAGCCAGTGGGATGCGGAGGGTTCATCAGTTCTCATAGCGGCACCCGTACGGAAACGGGAATACCCAATATCCAACACTCAACTCCCAACGCCCAAGGCGGAGACAAGACTCGCACAATGTTCGATCCCCGGCTCCGACTTGGACATTGGGCGTTGGGAGTTGGCTATTGGACATCTTCTTCTCATTTCGGCAGCCCCATCGCCGCCCCCGCATCCAGCATCTGCCGGCGCAGCTTCGCCAGCGCCGCGGGAATCACCCGCACGTCGCCCGTGACGGCCATGAAGTTCGTGTCCCCGCTCCAGCGCGGGACGACGTGAACGTGCAGGTGCCCGGGCAGGCCCGCCCCGGCGCACCGACCGACGTTGATGCCCACGTTGAATCCCTCGGCGTGGAGGGCCTTGGCCAGCACCGTTTGCACGTCGCGAACCATGCCCACCAGTTCCAGCGTGGCCGCGTCGTCCAGATCGGCCAGGTCGGGCACGTGCTCCAGCGGGGCCATCAGCGTGTGCCCGCCGGTGTAGGGGAAGCGGTTGAGAATGGCCAGCACCGCCCGCCCGCGCCACAGGACGTGGTTTTCCGCGTCGTCGGCGGGGTTGTCCCGCGCGCGGCACAGGAAGCAGCCGTCGCCGGGGCCCGACAGCGACTCGATGTACTCCATCCGCCACGGCGACCAGAGGTTGGTCTTGAACTCCGCGCTGCGCGCCTGCTCGTCCATGCCCGGATGATAGTCCCCGACACAACGGGAAGCAACCGAGGACGGCGCCCGGCGCCCCAGCAGGGCCAACATCTCCCTTGCCGTCAGCGAGCGGTGACGAACCGTCATGCCGCCACCCGGACCCTCGGCGATCCCACTTCTTCCAGAATCGGTTCGTCGCCGGCTAGCCGGTCCTCGATGTGCAGGCGAATGGCATCCTCAATCAACTCCCGCGCTTCCTCTTCGGTCTCGCCTTCGGTGTAGCATCCCTGCAAGGCAGGGCAGATCGCCAGGAATCTCCCGTCCGCGTCCTTCTCGATAGCGATGGTGAACTCGTACTGTTTCATGCTGTCACTATCGCCATGTCCCTAAGCCGCCGGAAGCAGAATCCTGCTTCCCGCTCTTCTTCCCGCCCTCCAGCCACATGCGGTAGACGATGCTGTTCTTCAGGAAGATCGTGAACAGCGTTTCGTTGGGGTAGGGGTAGCTCACGTGTTCGTCGCTCATCTCGCCCCCCTCGATGCGGGCCTGGAAATTCAGCAGCGGAACTCGCCCCTGTTTGAACCTATGGTTCCACTCGGGCGTCTGCGGACTGCCCAGCAGGATCAGCCCGATCTGGTAGCGCCCGATGCTGTTGGCGTCGGTCGTGCCTTCCATGAACAAGTCGTAGTCCTTGCCGTCGAACACCATGTCGTTGGCCGTCGAGCCGTCGGCGCGGTGCTTGGCAAACGCGTTCATCTTCCGGTAGTGGTACTTCGTCAGGCTCAGACCGGGGAAGATCTTCGCCATCCACTCGGGGGCCGAACGCCCCTGCGTCACGCCCTCGACGGCCACGCTCCGCGACTCGCCCTCGGCGCGCAGCGGATATCGGGAGTCGATCGCCGCCGCCAGACAGCGCGACAGCGGGGCCGACGCGCGCAGGCGCCGCGAGAAATGCCCCTCCACCGTGTTGCCCGGGAAAAACTTCGCCAACTGCGGGTGGAAGTTCTCCTCGGCCAGAACCTCGTCCAGGTCCGCCTCGATCGACACGTTGGGGTCGGCCTCGCCCAGAGCGAAGCGGTAGCGGTCGTGCTTGCCCCCGCCGTTGAGCCCGCCGCGGTACTCGACGGCCACACGCCCCTCGGCCGCCTCGGCCGACAACTCCAACTGCCGCACCTCGTAGTAGCACCGCACGGTCTTGTCCCACGACCGCAGCAGGCCGACGCTCACGCGCCCCGAAAGCTCGGCCCCCGCCAGGCAGCGCCGGAGCAGCTCGGCCGCACGCTTGCCGGCCGCGGCGACCTCGACCGTTCTGGCGGCCGAAAGCCTGTAGTACGGCACGTTCGGCTCGTTGGGCTCCGGCCCGGCGAGCCAGTCGCCCAGGTCCTTGTCGTCCAGCCGCTCGGCGAGGAAGTGGAACGTCCCCTTGGGCTTGCCGGCCAGGCCGGCCACGTCGGCGATGAGCCAGCCGTGATTGTCGCCGGCGCGGAATTCCAGGCAGTCGGTGCGGAAAGTGCTGACGGCGACGGCGGGGGATTGCGGCACGGGGGTCTGGCCCGTGATGTTCCGGTCGCTTCCGGCGATTGCCAAGCCGGGACGGCCCCGCGACGGGCGGGCCAGACGCCCGTGCCACCCGTTGGCGTCCACTCGCCCGTTCACGAACACCCGCCTGCCGTTGTAGTCGAAGCTCAGCTTCCCGAGATCCGCACTGGCGCAGCCCAGCGCCAGGCCGTCGGCGTCGGCGAGTTCGGCCTCGAGGGAAACCTTGCCTTGGGGCTTGTACTGCGCCAGTCCGGGCATCAGCGTCGGCAGCGACTCGGCGCGAGCGAATGTCGCGCCGGCTCGACCGGTGAAACCGGCGATCGCGCCATCGCGGATCGCGCCCCGCCCGGCGGCGGTCAGTTCGGCGTCGCCAACGCGCAGACCGAAGTTCTCCACCTCAACCTTGATCGCATGGCTCCCATCCGGGCCCCACCGAACTGCTGCCGCATCTTCGACGAGTATCTTCGCGTCCACCGTCGCCGCGACGCCGGCGGGCTTGGTCACGCGGCGGAACTGGGCGGGCCAGTCCGGCGGCAGGGCGTTGGCGTCCAGCGCGTTGGCGATGGCGATCTCCTTGCCGTCCACCCGCACCCGCACGCGCAGGTCCCGCCCATGCGCGGTGACGTTGGCGTCCAGCGTCGCTCGTCCCTCGATGCCGTGCCGCTTGGCGACCGCGTCCAGTTCGGGCAGCGCCGCCCGCAGGGCGTCGTCCAGCATTACAGCGCCCTGCACGTTCAGGCGCATCGAACCGGCGGAGAGATCGTCGGACGCTCC
>CAYWTX010000709.1:0-13959 GCA_964461295.1 uncultured Planctomycetaceae bacterium
CGCGGGCGGCGACGAGGTCGCGGTTGGCGCGCCGGCGCTGCTCTGGGACCGGTCGGAGGCGCTGCGTCTGGCCAACGGCAACGCCGACGCCGTTGCCCAGATCGTCGGAACCTTCCTGGACGACCTTCGGCGGACGCTTCCCAGGGCCGACGAGGCGGCGCTGGCAAGGGACGCGGGCGCTCTGGCGGCGTTGGCGCACCGCTGGAAGGGATCGCTGGGGCTGCTGGGCGCCCGGCGGGCGCAGTCGCGAGCCGCCCGGCTGGAGGAGTTGTGCCGGCTCGGCGAGCCCGAGCGCTTGCCGGAGTGGTTCGCCGAACTTCGCGGCGAGCTTCTGGAACTCCAGCACGCGCTTTCGCGCAATCAGGAGGCCCTTCCATGCGGGTGCTCGTAGCCGACGACGATCCGGTGTATCGCACGCTGCTTGAGGGCCTCCTGACGGAGTGGCACTTCGAGGCGGTCCTGGTCGAGGACGGGCTGGCGGCCTGGGAGATCCTCCAGCAGGACCAGTCGCCCGGCATAGCGATCCTCGACTGGAGCATGCCCTTCATGGACGGCTGCCAGGTCTGCCACCTGGTCCGGCAGAAGCGCGGGGATTCGCTGCCGTACATCCTCCTGATGACCAGCAATGACAGCCGCGAGGACCTGCTGCGGGTGGTGATTGCCGGGGCGGACGATTACCTCCTGAAGCCCTTTGAGCCCTTGGACCTGAAGATTCGCCTTCGCATCGCGGTCCGCATCGTGAACCTGGAGGACCGCACCCAATGGACCACAGCCCAAGCCGGCGGGGAGCACGCACATGGGCAATGAGCACAATCGCGTGTTGATCGTGGACGATGAGCCGCAGATCGTGGCCCTGATCCGGGAGGAACTGGCCGGGCACGGCTTCGTCTGCTGGACAGCCGGTCACGCCGCCGAGGCGAGGGCGTTCCTTGAATCGCGGCCCGTGGACGTGCTGATTGCCGACATCGAGATGCCGCAGGCCAGCGGCATGGACCTCATCGCATACGTCCGCGAACAACTGCCCGGTTGCCGCGTGGTGTTGATCACGGGCAAGTCGAAGCGGGAGTACCTTTCCCAGGCCATGCTGCTGGGCGCGTACGACTACGTCGAGAAGCCCTTCCGGGACGGCGAACTCGTTGAAGTGATCCGGGGGGCCGTGAACCACAACTCGGCGCTTCCCCGGCTGCTCGACCGGGCGGCCGCCGCCATGGACGCACGCTCGGAAGGCAGGCGGGCGTCGCTGGACAGCGTGGCGGCCCTGATCCGCGCGGTCGAGGCGAAAGACCCCTACACGCGGCACCACAGCGAGCACGTCGCCCGCTACGCCGTTGCCATCGGCGCGGCGTTGGGTGTTCGCGGGACGGCCCTGGAATCGCTGCGGATCGCCGCCCTGCTGCACGACATCGGCAAGATCGGCGTTCCGGACCGCGTCCTCACCAAGCCCGGCCCGCTCACCAGCGAGGAGTTCGAGCACATTCGCCGCCACCCCTCCGCGGGGGCCGACATCCTCGGCCAGATCGAGTTCTTCCGCCAGGAGGCCCAGGTGGTGCGGTTCCACCATGAGCGGTGGGACGGAAAAGGCTACCCCAGCGGCCTGATTGGCGAGGAAAGCCCGTTCGCCGCCAGGATCATCCAGGTGGCCGACTCCATGGACGCCATGCTGATGGAACGCACCTACCGAGGAAGCTATCCCCCCTCGGTCATGCTGGGCGAACTGGTGCGGTGCTCCGGCACGCAGTTCGACCCGAAGGTCGCTGCCGCCACCGTCCGGTGGTGCCAAAACAACCCCGACAGACTCTTTCTGCCCGGCCAGCACGTCATGGCGGCGGCGGCGATCGCATGAAGGAGAAAGACCGCGTGGATAGCCCCCGGGAAATCAAGCGGAATGCGCCGGCCCCGGCAAGGGGATACGTACGGGGGGAGTCCGCTACAAACGAAGACAACAAGCGCGCCCCCTCCGGAAGTGTCCCCTTACCGGCCAAATCACCTTGGTTCCCGTTCGCCCTGGTGGTGGTCCTGACCTTCCTGATCGCGTTGGCAGGCATGACAGCCTACGAGTTGCTGAAAACCATCCTCATGCCGCGCGTAACGATGTGGGAGTCGCACACCATCACTATCTGCGTGGGCGCGTTGCTGGCCGTTGGAATGGTCTGTTTGGCGGAGCGTCGGCACCGCGTTCTGTTGCGAGTCCTGGCCGATAGGGAGGAGATTCTGCAAGAGAGCGGGCGGCGGCATCGCATCCTTTTCGAATGCTCGCGTGACGCCCTGATGACCTTGGAGCCGCCTCTGTGGGGTTTCTCGTCCGGGAACCAGGCGGCGGTGGACATGTTCGGGGCGAGGAACGTGGAGGAGTTCATTTCGTACGGGCCCGGGGACCTGTCGCCGCAGCGGCAGGGCGACGGGCGTGCTTCGGCCGGGAAGGCCAAGGAGATGATCGAGACGGCCCTGCGTGAAGGCTCGCATTTCTTCGAGTGGGCGCACAAGCGGGTCGATGGCGGGGAGTTCCCCGCCACCGTGCTGCTGTCGAGGCTCGATACCGGCGACAGGCAGACCTTGCAGGCGACCGTCCGCGACGTCACCGAGCAGAAGCGAGCGGAGGAGAAGAGCCAGGAAACGCTTCACCGGCAACAGGGCATCAGTCTGCTCCAGCAGTCGCTTCTTGCCCCCGCCCCCCTCGAGGACAAACTCAAGGCCGTCACCGACGGCATCGTCCAGATTTTCGACGCCGACTTCTGCCGAGTCTGGCTCATTCGGCGCGGGGATCTGTGCGAGCGGGACTGCATGCACGCCGAAGTCCACGAGGGCCCGCATGTCTGCCGCCACCGGGACAAATGCCTGCACTTGCTGGCCAGTTCCGGACGCTACACTCACACGGACGGCAAGGGGCACCGACGCGTGCCGTTCGGCTGCTACAAGATCGGACGCGTCGCTTCGGACCAGGAACACAGGTTCCTCACCAACGACGTGACACACGACCCCCGCGTTCACAACCGCCAATGGGCGAAGGAACTGGGGCTGGCGTCGTTCGCGGGATACCAACTGCGGGTTCCCGGCGGGCAGACCATGGGGGTCCTGGCTCTCTTCGCCAAACACCCCATCGGACCCGAGGAAGACGCCATGCTGGACAGCCTCGGCAGCGCCGTTGCCCTCGTCGTTCAGGAAGCCGCCGCGCAAGATGCGGTTCACGCGGCGAAGGCCGAAGCCGAGCGGGCCAACGCCGCCAAGAGCCATTTCCTGGCCAACATGAGCCATGAGATTCGCACGCCCATGACGGCCATCCTGGGCTTCGCCGAACTGGTCGGGAACTCCATCGAATGCTGCGTCGCGTGCCCGGAGTACGACGCCTGCGCGATCCGGGCGCAGAACAAGGAACACATCGGAATCATCCGGCGCAACGGCGAGCATCTGCTGGGACTTATCAACGACGTCCTGGACCTCTCGAAGATCGAGGCCGGCAGGATGGAGGTGGAGCGGGTGGCCTGTTCGCCCGTGCAGTTGGTGGAGGAAGTCGTCTCGCTCATGCGGGTTCGGGCGATCGCCAAAGGCCTGACGCTGGAGGCCCGGTACGAGTTCCCGCTTCCCGCCACGATCCGGAGCGACCCGACCCGGCTGCGCCAGGTGCTGACGAACCTGGTGGGCAACGCGGTGAAGTTCACCCCAAGCGGGCAAGTGGAGATCGCCGTCCGCTGGGCCGCGGACCCGCGGCGCGGAGAAGCGACAATGGCCTTCGCGGTGCGCGACACGGGCATCGGAGTAACGCCGGAGCAGATCGGCCGGCTTTTCCAGCCGTTCGCCCAGGCGGACTCGTCGACTTCGCGGCAGCACGGGGGCACCGGGCTTGGGCTGTCCATCAGCAGTCGCCTGGCGGAAGCCATGGGCGGCGGCATCGCCGTCGAGAGCCGCCCGGGCGAAGGCAGCACGTTCACGTTTACGCTCAAGACGGCGCTGGACGGCGAGGCCGGCATGTTGAGCGACCTGGCCGGGGCCGCTCGGCCGTCCCGGCTGGAGTCGACCTGTTCGGTTGACCTGAAGCTTCACGGCACGGTCCTGGTGGCGGAGGACGGCCTGGACAACCAGAAGCTGATCTCGGCCATCCTGTCGCAGGCGGGCGCCGAGGCGGACCTGGCGCCCAACGGCGTGCAGGCCGTGGCGAAGGCCCTGTCGGCCCGGTCGGCGGGCAAGCCTTACGACGTGATCCTCATGGACATGCAGATGCCGGAGATGGACGGCTACGAGGCGACGCGGCGGCTTCGCCAGGCGGGCTACACGGGTCCGATCGTCGCCTTGACGGCCCACGCCATGGCGGAGGAACGCCCCAAGTGCCTGGCGGCGGGTTGCGACGAGTACGCGACCAAGCCGGTGGACCGGCCCGGCCTGCTTCGCCTGTTGGGGCGGCTGATGCCCAGCTCGATGGGCGAACCGCCGGAGGAGCCCGCCTCGCCCGCGGAGGCGCCGTTGCAGGCGGCCATTCGGTCTCGATTCGCCGCCGACCCGGAGATGGCCGGCTTGATCGAAGGCTTCGTCGGACGGCTTCCGGGCGTCCTGGCGGCCATGTCGATGGCGCTGGCGAACAACGCCCACGACGAACTGAAGCGGCTGGCGCATCAGTTGAAGGGGGCCGGCGGCGGATACGGGTATCCGACGCTGACCGAGCAGGCGAGCCGGCTGGAGGACGCCGCCAAGGCCGGCGACGTGGAGGCGGCCAGGCTGATGCTGAACGCCATGACGCACCTGTGCGAGAGAATCGCGGCGGGACACGCGCCGGTCGCCGTCCCTCAGGAAATGGGAAACGCATGAAGATCCTCATCATTGACGATAGCCCCGACGCGCTGGCGCTGGCGAAGGCCCGGCTGGGCAGGGAGGGGCACGCTTTGTCCTGTGCCGATGGCGGCCAGGCGGGGCTGGACGCCGCCGGGCGCGAGAAGCCCGACCTGATCCTGCTGGACCTGGACATGCCGGACATGTCCGGCTTCGAGGTCTGCCGGCTGCTGAAATCGGATGCCGATCTGTGCATGATCCCGGTGATCTTCCTGTCGGGTTCGGGCGGCCCGGAGGAGAAGGTCAATGGGCTGAACCTGGGGGCGGTGGACTACGTGACCAAGCCGTTCGACGCCTTCGAGCTGCGGGCGCGGGTCAACGCGGCCCTGCGGACCAAGCACTTGCAGGACCTGCTGATCAAGCACGCGGCCATCGACCCGCTGACGGGGCTGCCCAATCGGCGGGCCCTGGATGAACGCCTTGCCCAGGAATGGGCCAGGCTCCTGCGGCACGGCGGGCGGTTGTCGGTCATCATGGCGGACATCGACCATTTCAAGAGCGTCAACGACCGGTTCGGGCACCCAGCCGGCGACGAGGTGCTGCGCCAGGTGGCGCGCCTGCTGACCGACGGCTGCCGCGGCGCCGACATGCCGTCGCGCTACGGGGGCGAGGAGTTCGTCGTCGTCGCCCCCGAGACCTCCGTCCATGCCGCCGCGGACTTCGCCGAACGCCTCCGCGCGAGCATCTGTGCCCGACCCCTGGAAGTCCACGGCAAGACCGTGACCGTGACGGCCAGCTTCGGCGTTGCCGGCCATCACGGACTCACGTCGCCCGAGGAACTCGTCAAAGCGGCCGACGAGGCGCTGTACCTCGCCAAGGCCGCCGGCAGGAACTGCGTCAGGGGGCTGGAGACCGCGCCAGCCGCCGCGCCGTAGGGCCGGCGTGCGGCGCGCGAAAGGAAAAGGACCGATGAGCGACATCGAATTGAAGATGCGGAACGACGAACTCACGCGGTTGCAGCGCGATCTGTCGGCTTCCGAGACCAAGTTCCGGCGGCTCTTTGAGGCCGCCCAGGACGGAATCCTGATCCTCGACGCCGACAGCGGCCGGATCATCGAAGCGAATCCCTTCCTGACCGATCTGATGGGGATGGCTCGCGAGGAACTGCTGGGCAAGACCCTCTGGGAGATCGGCGCGTTCAAGGACATCGTCGCCAACCGGGACAAGTTCGCCGAACTACAACAGAAGGAGTACATCCGCTACGAGGACATGCCGCTGGTGACCCGCGACGGCCGGCAGATCCACGTGGAATTCGTCAGCAACGTCTATCTGGTGGACGACCGGAAGGTGATCCAGTGCAACATCCGCGACATCACCGAGCGCAAGCGGTTGCAGCGCGATCTGTCGGCTTCCGAGACCAAGTTCCGGCGGCTCTTTGAGGCCGCCCAGGACGGAATCCTGATCCTCGACGCCGACAGCGGCCGGATCACCGAAGCGAATCCCTTCCTGACCGATCTGATGGGGATGGCTCGCGAGGAACTGCTGGGCAAGACGCCCTGGGGGATCGGTGCGTTCAAGGGCATCGTCGCCAACCAGGAGGAGTTCGCGGAATTGCGGCGGAAGGGATTCATCTTCTATGAGGACATGCCGCTGGTGACCCGCGACGGCCGGCAGATCCAGGTGGAGTTCGTCAGCAACGTCTATCTGGTGGACGACCGGAAGGTGATCCAGTGCAACATCCGCGACGTCACCGAGCGCACGCGGGCCCACGGGAAGCTGACGGAAGCCTTGGCGCAACTGGCCCGTTCCAACAAGGAACTGGAGAGTTTCGCGTATACCGCCTCGCATGACCTGAAGGGCCCCCTCATCACGATCACCGGCTTCCTCGGCAGGCTGTCGATAGACAGCGAACAGGGCGACGCCAAGCAGATGCGGTCGGACATCGCCCGCATCGGCGAGGCGACCAAGAAGATGGACCATCTGCTGCACGACCTGCTGGAGCTGTCCCGGATCGGCCGTGTGGTTGGCTCCCTGGGGGATGTGTCGCTGACAGAGCTGGCACGCGAGGTCGCCGGCCTGCTTGCCGGGCCCATTGCCGAGCGAGGGGTTCGGGTCGAGGTATCCCCGGACCTTCCCACGGTGCATGGCGAGCGTGTCCGGCTGATGCAGTTGTTGATGAACCTGCTCGGCAACGCGATGAAGTTCATGGGCGAACAACCTGACCCGCAAGTAGAGATCGCCGTCAGGCGGGACGGTGAAGAGAGGGTCTGTTACGTCCGTGACAACGGTATCGGCATCGCCCCACAACACAGAGACACGATCTTCGGCCTGTTCCAACAGTTGGACCCGCGGCGGGGCGGAACCGGGGTCGGGCTTGCCATCGCCAAACGCGTCGTGGAGACGCACGGCGGGCGGATCTGGCTGGAGTCGGACGGCCCCGGCAAGGGCAGCACCTTCTGCTTCACGTTGTCGCGAAAGGCAGGGCCTGCCGGCTGGGAGGAGAAAGAGAATGGACGGTCCCCGCGAGAAACCCTCGCATGTGTTGCTGGTTGAGGACAATCCCGATCACGCCGACCTGCTGACGCTCTCGCTGATGGAGAGCGAGCCGAAGGCGAAGGTGGTCCACCGCGTGTCCGACGGAGACGCGGCCCTGGACTACCTGTTGCGGCGCGGCGACCTCGCCGACCCCGGCCGGAGCCCGCGCCCGCGCCTGATTCTGTTGGACCTCCGGCTGCCGAAGATGGACGGGCTGGCGGTGCTCAAGAAGATCAGGACCTCGCCGGATGAGGAACTGCGGCGGATTGCAGTGGTCGTCCTGACCTCGTCCGAGGCGGACAGGGACGCCGCCGCCGCGTACGACTGCGGGGCGAACAGTTACGTTATCAAACCGGTGGACTACGAGAAGTTCCACCAACTCGTGACGGAGATGGGGCGCTACTGGCTCGTCTGGAATCGCCCGGCGGCGGGGTGAGGAAGGGCGTAGCGCCGCGTCCACGACCGTTCCCGCATCGCTTCTTCAGCCTGAAAGGCTGACATAGGACTTCCCAGGGCAACACCCTGGGCTGCAATCCGTCAGCCCTTCAGGCTGAAGAAACAGCCAGAGGCAGAACCGCAACTGCGGTCGTCCACCCGATTGCCTTTGGCCAGTTCCGTTGCAGAACGGCGAAGTGTTACCACTCGACGGTCGGCCACAGACTACCGCGTCAGCGCAGCGTCGCAGAGGTTGACGCGGGCGCCGCTGCCGAAGCCGCCCTCGGCGAAATCAACGATCACCGCCAGTTTGCCGACGCCGCGCAGGGGCAGGTCCAGCCTGTGCGCGGGTTTCGTGCGGTCCAGCACGACGCGGTCGATCAGCCCCTTGCCGTCGGCCAGGATGCTCAGGACGGCCCGGCCGGACCGCAGGTCGCCGTCGATCCCGGCGACGGCGGTGAGGCGCCGGTACTGCCCCTGGAGGTCGAAGGTCAGACGGCAGTGTGCATGAAGGCCCAGGCCCTTCTCGTGAGCCGTGCCGTCGATCGAGAGCCGCTGGCCGGAGACGGACTTGTCCTTCTGCCAGCCAAGCTCGTCGTCGAAGAACGGAGTCTGGGCGACCTCCGCCGGCGCCAGGTCGCTCAGGAACGTCGCGTCGCCCTGCCGGAAGGCGACCTGGGCGACCGCCTGCCGCCGCAGCCGCAGCTTGCCCAGCGACGGGCCCTCCACCACGATGCCTTCGCCGTCGGCCCGGATGCTCGTGAAGGCGATGCGGCTGCCGTCGGCGCCGATGACGTGGCCGGCGGAGGCCGGCGCGGTGTCCGGGGGCTTGACGGCCGCCAGGACGATCGCGACGACGGAGTCGTCCTTCATCGTGGTCTCGGCGCCTTCGTAGGTGAAGGCGATCTGCCCGCCGCCCAGGGAGCTGAGCAGGCCGGCCATGCCCACGCACTTGCCCCCGGGCGGGCGGACCACGAGCAGGTCCTCCCTGCCCTTGGGCGGGCCCAGTTCGCGCAGTTCGCGTTCCAGGCCGGCGGGGGTTTCGCCGGCGGCTGGGCGCAGGATCCTCGCGACGCACTCCAGGGGCACGGAGATGCTGCCGGCCAGGTCGGTCACGGCGTCGAGCTTGCCGTCCCTGACGACCGGGTCGCGCACGGCCAGGAAGCTGCCGTCGCGGGTCCAGAGGACGTGCCGGCCCTTGGTCTCCATGAGGTCGGCGCCGGCCTGGGCGGCCAGCGTGATATCGGCGACCTGGGCCAGCGGGACCGGCTGTCGCCCGGTCTTGCCTTCCAGGACCGCCTGCGCGGCGTCGAGGGCGACCAGGTTGCCGTCGATCCGTCGGCCGTCGGTCGTGCGAAGCGCCTGGCCCGCGGCCTGGGGGCACGGGAGCGCCGCTGCGGCGGCCATCGCCGCCAGCCACGTATGGGCGACTGTCGTCTTGAGTCTGCCGGTCCTCATGGGACAACTCCCGCGTCGGTTGGGCGCGGGTCTCCTACGGTTGGGCGCTCACGAAACAGGTCAGCCCCGCCTGGTGCGGCACGAGAACCCACCCGTTAAGCGGGATGGGGCTGCCGGCGGGCGGCCAGGCCCGCCCGGTCTGGGCGGCCGCCATGGGGCAATCGATCACTTCGCCGTCCTCGACACGGATCACGCAGGCGCGTACGGTCCGCGTGCCGTCGGCCGACAGGACCGTCAGGCCGAGGAAGCCGCCATGCAGGCACGGCGGGGTGATCCTGCACGCATCGGCCGGCGTCGCCGCCAGGGCGCGGTTCCACAGCCGCTTGCCCGACGGCAGTTCGAAGGCCGCCAGGCCGGGAGCCGTCAGCTCGCCGCCGCGCACTTCGGCGGCGTGCAGCAGCACCGCGCGGTCGCCGCTGAAGACCGCCCGGACCGGCAGCGGCAGGCGATTGGGATCGTCGCCGGCACGCAGGTCGATGGGCCGGCCCGGGTCGGCCATGTCCAGCACGCGGACCCTTCCGTCGCCCGCGCCCGAGCGGAACGCCGCGAAGCGGCCGCCGCAGGCCAGCGGACGCCAGTCGGCGGCGTCCCACTTGCCTGTCAGCGCCAGCCCGTCCGGTCCCGGCCTGACGTCGCGAACCTGGACCGTGCCGTCGTCGTCCAAGGTCACGGCCAGGGCGTCGGGTGTCAGCAGGGCCGCCGCGACGCGGCCTCTGGCGTCGCGCGGCCTGGCTTCGGCCAGGACTCGCCCGGTACGGATGTCGCAAAACACGTGCCGGCCGTCGTCGCTGTCGCCGGCCAGCAGGACCGCCGAGCAGGCGGTCAGCGTGCGGATCCCCAAGCGGGGCAGGCGCAGCCGCCACGGCCTCTTGCCGTCGCGGATGTCCAGGCAGGTGAGCAGGCCGGTCTCGTCGGCCAGGACGAGCCAGTCGCCGTCGCCGGCGGCCCGCACCCAGCCGCGCGGACCCAGCCAGTCCAGCCGCACGCGATGCCGCTCCTTGCCCGACAGGACGTCGACGGCCACGAGGCTGCCCCTGTCCAGAACGGCCAGCAGGCGGCCGTCGGAACTCAGTTGTCCCAGCCGCTCGGCGGGGTCGCCCAGCGGCGCAAGCCCGACGGTCCACAGGGCCGCGGCGTCCAGGCCGCCTCGCTGGGCGTCCAGGCACGTCACGGCCTCGCGGCTGGAAATGAACACCCGGTCGCCGAGACGAAGGACCTGTCCGCCCGCGTCGTGGAGCGCGACGGCCGGTCCCGTGGCCGATTCATCGGCCAGGCGAAGGGGCGGGCCGATGTCGGCGAACTCCGGATCATGCGGAGGCAGCGGCCGGCGGCCAGCCTGGGCGGCCCGCGCCAGCAGGTCGCCCACGGTGCCGGCGTACGGGCCGAAGCGGACAGGCGTGGCCGGCTTGACAGCCCCCAACTCGGCGGCCCGCGCCGCCGCCAGGTTGGGCCGCAGGCGGAGGTCCATGACCAGTTGGGCGGCCAAGGCCGCGACGCGGGTCTCCTCGCGCGGAAGGCCGCCGGCTTCGGCGACGGTTCTGGCGGCCCGCATGGCGAGTTTGGGGTCCGGCTGGGACGACGCCGTCGCGCGGCGGAACAGCCCGTCGGCGGCCAGCAGGAGGGCCTCGCCCGACCGCCGCGCCAGCGGCCAGCGCCGATGAATCGCGATCAGTTCGTCGGCGTTGGGGTCGCCCCGGCCGGCGGCCTGGTCCATCGCGGCGCTGAGGTTGGCGTCGAAGGCGGCGTAGGCGCCGTCGCCGTGCTTGCCGATGAGCCGGGCCAACTCGCGCCGGGCGGCGAAGTACTCGGTGAGCGACGAACCGCCTCCGGCGCGCCACCGATCGGCCTGGTCGGCCGCCGCGGCCTGGGCACAGCGCACGGCCTGGTCGGCCCGCCCGAGGCGTTCGTCCAGCCGCACGCGCTCGAGGAGGACCCGCTCGCGCCGAGCCGGCGTCGAGGCGTACCGGGAGGCCTGGTCGATGTGCGCCCTCGCCTCGGGCTTGTCGCCGGCGGAGCGGAACTGCCGCATGTACGCCTCGAAGAGCAAGTCGGCGGCCCTGCCGGCGACCTGGCCCGCGCCGGCCTTGCCCGCGCCGTCCGCCGCGAGCGTCAACTGCCGCACCGCGTCGTCGAGGTGGTCGGACGCCAGGGCGAGCATCCCGGCCCGCAGGGCCAGTTCCGCGCGCCGCGCCGGATGCGGGGCGGCGAGCAGCGCCGACTGCACCATGCGCCAGGCCGTGTCGTAATCGGCATAGACGCTGGCGCCGGAGGCGTTGACGGCGACCAGCCGCCCGCCGGAGGACACCAGCCGGCCCAGCACGGCGTCGGCGTCGCCGGCCAGGGGCCTGCGGGCCACCGTGCCGCCAGCCAGGTCCACGCGGAGGAGCCCGCCCACGCCGGCGGCGACGATGCTCCCGGGCGCGACGGCGGGCCGGCCCAGGACGTCGCTCGTCCAGCGATGCCGCACCGCCCCGTCGCGGACCGACAGCACGGCCAGGTCGGGCCCGCTGAGCAGCACGGCCGAATCGTCCACGGCCGTGAGGTCCTGCTGGCCCCCCCGGTCGCGCCGCCAGAGCAGTTCGCCGGTCCGCGCGTGGAGGGCGAGCACCGCATTGCCGTCGCAGGGCAGGCACAGCACCCGCCCCTGCGTGACGACGAGCGGGTTGACGGGCGGGTAAGGGCGCCGCAAGGTGGCCACGCGGATGGCCTGACCTTGCAGGTCGGCGCCGGAGGGCCTGTCGGCCGGGCCGCTCACGTGGCTGTCGTAGCGGTGAGCCCAGAGCGGGCTGCCGGTCGCGGCGTCCAGAGCGGCCACGATGCCGGCGTTGGTCGTGTGGAAGACCGTGCCGTCGTCGACGGCCGGCGGGCTGCCTCGCTCGGTGGTCACCTCCAGCGCCCATACCTGCTGCCAGGTCATCGTCGCCCCGCCCCGCATCGGCACCACGCCCAGGGGCGTCTCCCACAGCAGCGTCCCCCTGGCCGCGTCGAGGCACATCGCCAGATACCGGTTGCCGCGCCGGCCGAGCACGTGGAGCCGGCCCTCGTGAAGCGTCGGCGCCGCCAGGTACTTCGTCTGCCGCAGCGACTCGCCGTCGCCCTTGCCGTTGCCGACCTCCCAGACCGCGTCGGCGCCGTCGGGGCGGACCGCCAGGGCCGTCAGCGTGGACCCGTCGCTCCCGCCGAACGGATCGCCGTCGGCCGAGCGATGCGCGCGCTGACCCGACGAGCTGAACCCGCACACGGTGTACAGTCTGCCGTCGCCGGCCGTCAGGGCGTAGCGTCCCATGTCGCCGGCCAGGGCGAACTGCGGATGGACCGGCCCGTCGCGGCCGCCGCCGTGCACCGGCAGGCGCCGCGTTCGCCACAGTTCCTTGCCCGACTCCAGCGACGTGGCGACCACGCCTGCCTCGCGGCGGCACAGCAGGACCCCGCCGACCACCACGGGGTGGACCAGCGGCGGAAGGTCGAATCGGACATCGGACTGGCCGGTCACGGCCCGGCGGACGCGGACGCGCCCGGCGTCGAGGACCACCGACACGTCGTGGTCGCCCGCCGGCGCCTCTCCGGCGGCGATGCCGAGCAAGTCGCGCAGGAAGCCCGCCCGCGCGGGCTCCGCGTCCGTCCAGATAGGCAGCGGCGCCGCGTCGCAGTCGGGCGAAACCGCAACCGAGTGCGGCGAGCCGGCCAGCGACGCCCAGTCGGCCACCGGTCTGGGCGGCGTCATCGCGGTGTTCGGCTCCTGCGAGAGGGCTTTCTCCACGAAGCCGGCCAGTGAAGTGCGCTGCCCCGCGACGGCAGCCTCGGCCCCGGCGTGCCGGTCCTTCAACTCCCGCAGCAACGCCGCCGCCCTGGCGTCGGAGCCGCCCAGGCGCCACGCCACGGCTGCCTTGGCCAGCAGCATGGCCCGGCCGGCCCCCAGCCGCCTGTGCTCGCGGTACAGCCGTTCCCAGATCGCGGCGGCCCTCAGGTGGTCGGCCCGGTCGAACGCGATCGCCGCCGCCAACGCCATCGCCCGCCCGCCGGAGGGCGTGTGGAAGTACCGCCGGCCCACCGACAGCAAGGCGCCCTCGTCGGGCCGCTGCCTCGCCTCGTCGAACCGCTTGGCCGCCGCCAGATCGTGGCGCTTGCAGTACAGGTCGAGGGCCTCGTCGGGAAACGTGCCCAGCAGCCTGGCCGCCGCCTCCAGCGTCGTCTCGTAGCGGCGGACGTCGCCCGGCACGGCGTGCAGGGCGGCCTTCGACGGCGAGGCCATCAGGGCGTGAAGCGCCTCCTGCGCCTCGTCGTAACGCTTCTCCTGAACCCACCGGGCGATCTCGTGCAGGCGGTCCTCGACCGACCCGTCAACGTCCACCAGCGGCGCCGCGGGCTCCCCGTCGCCCTTGGCGGGCCGCCTCGCGGCAGCGGACTCATCCTCGGCCGGCTCCGTCGCCGGCGGCGCCGACTGCCCGCCCAGCCAGACCGTCGCCGCCAGGAGGAGAGTCGTCCACCGCGCGCCAGGGCTCACAGAGCCGGCCCGTGCCGGGCCGGTTGCCTTGAACAATGCAGGAGTACGGGAATGCATCATGTCTCTATCCCCTCCCTCTCCGGCCGTCCGCCGGGCGCGGCGGCGCCGCCCCCTGCCGCTGCTGCCGTGCCCGCCAGGCCGCCCCGTCAGGCGGCAGCGACTGTTTCGCCGTCGCCGCCGCCAGGGCCGCGCGGGCCGACTGCCGCACGTACCAGTGGCCGTCGGCCAGGGCGGCGGTGAGCGCCGCCTCGCCCGAGGCGCCCGCGGCC
>CAYWTX010000710.1:0-20556 GCA_964461295.1 uncultured Planctomycetaceae bacterium
GCCGGTGGTGAGGTTGATGTAGTAGACGTTGAGCTTCTCGCTGGCGATGTCGATCACGTACAGGAAGTCGGTTTCGTTGTTGAACTGCCCGACCGACATGACGTAGTCGCCGTCCTTGATGGACGACTCGCCGCCGAGGGCGGCGGGGTTGGAGGCGAAGCTGCCGATCAGCAGGCCCGTCAGGACCGCCGCGGTGAGGGCCAGGACCACGATTGTCATATTCTCAGTTCTTCTCATGGCATTCTCCTGAGGGTCGCCTTACTTGGTGCGGGGAAAGTCGGTGGTCAGCAATCGCCCCTTGAAGGGCTTCATGCGCTTGGCCGTGCGGTCGAACTGCCAGGCCGCCAGCCGGCGGCTCTGCATGTCCAGGACAAACACGGCGTCGTAGTTCTGCTCGATCTTCGCGGTCATCATGAGGAAGTCGTTGGCCCCGCGGATGGTCTGGGCCTGGGCCGGCGCCACGGCACCGGCGATCAACGCGGCGGCCAGGCCGACGTTGACCACGATCAAGGCCACGATCACTGCTCTTTTCATCGCTGTCTCCCTTGGGCCGAACCGCCGGCCCGTTAGCGTTCGTGTTTCCACCCTCGGCGTTCGGCGGCCGCCGGCGCCGAACGTCAGGCCCTTTGCGGGGGCTGCCTGCGCCCGGAAGGCTTGAGACCGACCACGCACACGCCCGCCAGCGCCACCAGCGCCACCGCCAACGCGATGTAGGGCGTCTCGACGGCGAGCTCCTTGGCCGGCGCGGGTGGAGGCGGGGCCGCCACGACCGGGGGCTTTGGCGCAACCGGCCTGCCGGGCGTGCCCGCCGTCGTCGGCGCCGCGGGCCTGCCGGCCGCCGCCGTCGTCGGCGCCGCGGGCCTGCTGGCCGCAGCCGCCGTCGTCGCCGCTGAAGTCGCCGGCTTTGTCGTCTGCGCCGACGCCGCCGCCATCCAGAATCCCGTGACAACCGCCGCGGCAATCCATCCTGTGGAGCGAATCATGGCCGCATCATACCCCCCCGCCGACGGGCCTGCAACTATGGACAAGAGCTTCCAGCTGCAATGCCTCGGTTGCAGCCTGCCAGAGCCGCTACAGGAACGAAGCAACGTCGCCGGCGCAGCGGACAAACTGCGCCGAGGGCATCGAGATCGTTTCCCACTTGGCGCTGCGGGTTCGGGCCCAGGCGGCGTAGTCGCTCAGCCGCACGCCCATGAACGCGTACTGCTTCTGGCGGTAGACATGCACGTCCTCGAACGGCGCCCGCTGCGGCGGGCCCTGCAGCCAGTACGCGAACACCAGCATCGCCTGGAAGTCGGGGCCGAACACCTTCTGCCATTCGCCCAGCCCTTCCACGTCGCCGCGGGTGACCCAGTTCTCCCACGTGCGGCTGGGCTGCTTCAGGCCAGGCAAGGCGTCGGGGAACTTCCGCCCCTTCACGTCCACCAGCAGGTTGGGGCCCGAGGAGCTGTACACGAGGAAGTCGAAGCTCTTGAGGCTCGCCCCGGCAAAGATGGCCTTCTTGGCCTCGTCCACGGCCACGTACGGCATGCCCTTGGCCCGAAGGTAGTCCTCGAATGCCGCCTCGTAATGTATGTTTCGATGAGCCATTGGCCCCCGCCCGCCGAAGCGGTCTACATGGCGCCCACGCCCGACAGGAACTCCGCGGCCGTCCGCTCCGCCTGCTCGCCCGTCGCCAGGTCCTTCACCGTCACGCCTGCCGTCCGCACGAACACCGCCTTGCGCGCCTGCACGCGATTGGCATCCTTCAACTGCTTGCCGACGAGACCCCTCTTGTAGCTGAAGGTTGCGGCCGCGCCGCGGCGGCGCAGCTCCCCCACGATCCGCAGCGTCTCGTCGAGGGCCCCTTCCTCGGCGTCGATGACGAAGTACTCGATCTGCCCGGCGAAGGACGGCACCTTGCCCTTCTCCTGCAAGATCAGCCCCAGCACGACGTCGCCCATGCCGAAGCCGGTCCCCCCCACTTGCGGCCCGCCCAGCACCTCCAGCAGGTTGTCGTATCGCCCCCCGCCGGCCACGGCCCGCTCGCCGGTGGCCGTCACCTCGTACACGATACCGGTGTAGTACGCCAGCCCGCGGACGATCTCGGGGTCCCAGCGGCACCACGCCGCGATGCCCAGCCGCCGCACGTGCTCGCGATACTCCCTCAGCGCCGCCAGCGCCGCGGCCGCCTCGGGGACGGCCGCCAGCCCCTCCAGCCGCCCCGCCGCTTCTTCCGGCCCCCCGCCGTCGTCTGACGCGGCGGCCAGGAAGCCCTGCACGCCCTTCACGGCCGCCTCGGACCCCACCACCTCGGCCAGCATCTTCTCGAATGTCTCAGGCGGCACCTTCGGGCGCTTGTCGATCGTCGCCAGCGCCTTGGGCATTGCCTCGTCGCCGGCGCCGAAGTGCCTCAGCACGGCGACCGTCAGCGGCCGGCTGGAGTACCGCACCGTCACGTCGGCGGACGTCAACCCCAACTCGCGCAGCGCGTCCACCGCGACGAACGCGCACTCGGCGTCGGCCAGGGGCGACGGCTCGCCGATCACGTCGATGTTCCACTGAAAGAACTCGCGCAGACGCCCGCGCTGGGGGTTTTCGGCCCGGCACAGCCTGGGCACGGAGAACCACTTGATCGGGCGAGGCAGCGAGTTGATCCTCGCGTTGACCATGCGAGCCAGCGACGGGGTGATTTCGGGGCGAATCGCGAGGTCCCTCCCGCCCCGGTCGGTGAGGCGGAACAACTGCTCGGCGATCTCATCGCCGCTCTTGGCGGTGAAGAGGTCGAGATACTCGAAGATCGGCGCGTCGTACTCCTCGAACCCGTTGCGGAGGGAAACCTTCCGCCACGTGTCGATGATCCAGTTCCGGACCCGCATCTCCTCGGGATAGAAATCCCGCGTCCCTTTTACCGCCTGGAACTTCATGGTTTCCTGCCGTTGCTATTCTGGACCGCCGAGACGCCGAGAGAAGAAGACAAGATGGCCGCTGACGATCCCTGATGAGGGAGGAGGCTTCCATCCAATCTGTGTCCATCTGCGTTCATCGTTGCGGCGTTTGTCCTCTCTGAGCCTTCGCGATCGGCCTACTTCGCCTTGCCGGAGGCTGCCGCCCTCGCCTGCCGCCTGCGCTCCCGCCTGGCATGGTTCCGCGCCAACCGGCCGTACATCTGCCCGCGGGCTTCGTCGAACAGCTTGTCGCCGACGACCTTGCGGGCGTACGCCTCCAGTTCCCGCGGCGTGCGGAACAGGTGCGCGTATTCGTAATCGCCCGGCGTGGCGTCGCAGTTGCCGGCGTCGTACTTGCGGCAGATCACCGGTCGGTGCTCATAGACCCGGCACGAGCCGTCGTCGCCTATCTCGCGGCACGGGTTGGCGATGGCAATGTACCAGTCGCCTTCCTCCTCGACGTGCACGGTGATGCCCTCGTGGAGCAGGAACCACCGGACGTTCTCGAACTCCTCGAATGACTGCGGCTTTTCGATCTGGAAGCAGAAGTACCGACAGCACTTCGCGCCGCACCGCTGACAGGACGAACTCACAAAACACCTCGGTTGTGGCCAAACGTACGTCGCAATACTAGCCGGACGTGACGCGGAAGGCAACAGAACGGAAGAAGAGAAGACAGGTGGGACTTCAGCCGCGAAGCGACGGTCCTTGCCGCGGCGGATATCGGGAAGCGGATGGCGGACAACTCCGCCAACGGCTCTCCGCGAGCAGGAGACTGCCGCGGGAAGCAGAGGAAGCGGGCCCCCCTTCTTGTTCGCGGCCCTGCTCCTCGTCCCGGGCGGCTGGCCTGCTCGAAGAAACCCCTTTGCCGCGGCTGCGGGCGGCGGTATCATGCTCCTCCATGAAGATCGCGTTAGGATTTACCCCTGGCCCCGGCGGCGGGGTCATCGCTTGCGGCCTGGCGAGCGGGCGGGTCGATCCCGGGCCGTTCCGCTTCCTGGCCGCGGCGGCGGCCCTGCCGGCCCTCAACGACCGCGCCAGCCGAGGGGAACTCGAGGTCACCATGATCTCGGCCGCCGCCTGGCCGTGCCTGGCCGAGCGGTATCTCCTGGCCGATTGTGGGGCGTACTTCGCGGCGGAGGGCGGGCCGGTTCTTGCCGCCCGCGAGCCGCTTGGCGGTCGCGACCTTTCCGAAGCGACCATCGCCACGGGCGACTCCACCAGCAGCGGGTATGTTGCGCTTCATCTCCTTCACCCGGGCATCCGCACGCGAATGCTCCCTCCGGACAAGATCGCGGCGGCCGTGAAGATGGGCCTGGCCGACTGCGCCCTGCTGAACGAGGGCAACGGCGTCCACTGCAAGCAGACGGGGCTGTACCCGGTGGCCGACCTGGCGGCCTGCTGGGCGCGGCTCAACGGCAATCTCCCCCTGCCGCTGACCTGCCTGCTGATCCGCCGCGACGTGCCAGTCACCCAGCTTGGCGAACTCCAGGACGCCCTGCGCCGATCGATTCGCTACGGCCTGGAGCACCGCGCCGAGGCCGCCGCCTTCGCTCGCGAGTTCGCCCGCACGCCGGGCGGCGGGGTCGCAACCGGCAACGGGAACGCCGACGCGGCGGCCGGGTCGTACGTCAGCGAGATGACCTATGAGATGGGGCACGGGGGCAAGCAGGCCCTCGATCTATTCCTTCGCAGCGGGCACGACGCCCAGGTGGTTTCGCGGGCGGCGCCGCTGGAGTTCGCCGCCAGAACGTAGACTGCGGGGGGTCACCCGCCTCTCCGTTCGCCCGGCGATCCGTCGGATCGGACGGACCATCGACAGGTTCCTGGGTTGCGGGCGAAGCCCGCCCTGTGCGTCGCAGCCCCCCCCCTCTCCGCGCAGGAAACGGGCGGTCCCGCGGGACCGCCCGTGCCAGTTGTTCCCTACATCGGCGACGAAGGCGAGGCCCTACGGCTGCTCGCCTTCCTCGCCGGACTTCTGGTACTTCGGCGTGATGATGTCCGTGCCGATCAGCGGGCCGGACTGGCCTTCCAGGCCGCCGCGCCGACGGATCGCTTCCGACGACTCGGCGGAGATGCCTTCCTCGGCCGCCCACTGGGCGCGCTTCAGGCTCAGGCCGATCTTGCGGTCCTCGGTGTCCACGCGGAGGATCTTGACCTCGATCTCGTCGGCGACCTTGACCACGTCGCGCGGGTTGTCCACCTTGTGGTCGGCCAGTTCGGAGATGTGCAGCAGGCCTTCCAGGTCCTCTTCCAGTTCCACGAACACGCCGAAGTTCGTGATCTTCGTGACCTTGCCGCGGATGATCTGGCCGGGCATGTAGTGCTCGGGGATGACCCGTAGCCACGGGTCCTCGCTGAGCTGCTTGAGGCCCAGCGCCACCCGCATCTTCTCCTCATCGACGGCCAGCACCACGCACTGCAGTTCCTGGCCCTTCTTGAGCAGTTCGGAGGGATGGCCGATCTTGCGCGTCCAGGACAGGTCGCTGACGTGCAGCAGCCCGTCGATGCCCGGCTCAATCTCCACAAACGCCCCGAAGTTGGTCATGTTCCGCACCGTGCCGGTGATCACCGTGCCCGGCGGGTACTTCTCCTTCACGATCGCCCACGGGTTGGCCTCGGCCTGCTTCATGCCCAGGGAGATCTCCTGCTTGTCCTTGTCGATTTCCAGCACGACGACCTCGACCTCGTCGCCGGCGTTGACGATCTCGCTGGGATGGTTCACGCGGCGGGTCCAGCTCATCTCGCTGATGTGCACCAGGCCTTCCAGCCCGTCCTCCAGCTTCACGAACGCGCCGTAGGACATGATGTTGACCACCGTGCCCTTGAGCTTCGTGCCCACGGGGTACTTCTGCTCGACCATCTCCCACGGGCTGGCCGTGCGCTGCTTGAGGCCCAGGGCGATCTTCTCTTTCTCGCGGTCCACGCTCAGGACCACGATCTCCACCTCCTGGTCGATCTTCAGCAACTCGCTGGGATGCCCGATGCGCCCCCAGCACATGTCGGTGATGTGCAGCAGCCCGTCGATGCCGCCCAGGTCGATGAACGCGCCGAAGTCGGCGAGATTCTTCACCGTGCCCTTGCGAACTTCGCCTTCCTTGAGGTCGCCGAGCAGTTTCTCCTTGGCCTCGTTGCGCCGCTCCTCGATCAGCTTGCGCCGCGACACCACGATGTTCCGCCGCTCCTCGTCGATCTTCAGGATCTTCGCGTCGATGATCTTGCCGATGTACTCGCCGATGTCGCCCGGCCGGCGGATGTCCACCTGGCTGGCGGGCAGGAAGGCCGGCACGCCGATGTCGACCAGCAGGCCGCCCTTGATCTTGCGGGTGACCATGCCGCGGACCTCGTCGCCTTCCTTGTTCTTGGAGACGATCCGCTCCCATCCGCGGATGCGGTCGGCCTTTCGCTTGGACAGCTCGACCAGGCCCGTGTCAGACTCGACGGCCTCGAGGAACACCTCGATTTCCTTGCCGATCACGATGTCGGCGGGGTCGTCGAACTCGCCGATGTGCAGCGTGCCTTCGCTCTTGAGCCCGACTTCGACGACGACGTCGTTGCCGGCCACTCCGACGATCCGCCCGGTCAGGACGGTGCCGGGCTGGGGCGTCGCCTTGTCCTGGATCGCCCCAAGTGCGTCGCGGTTCACGTCGCCGCCGGTGGCCAACGCCAGTTCCTTCTCCAAATCCTCGTCCGTGATGTTCAGCGACGCGATGAGATTATAGTCAACCATTTACTTTCCTGCTTCTGTTCCTGACTGTTCGGCGCGCAACGATCTTCCCGGCCCACTCTGGACCGGGCGCCGCGCCCGCCGTTTGCGACCCCGGCGGAGGGCCGGCCGGACCGCCCGGCCGATGTTCCACCCGCTCCGCGCAGCGCGAACCGGCTGGAAAACGTGATACTCTATCGCCCCCCGAGGCATAGATCAAGCGACGAATCCGGCGTTCCCTCGCGCCGCGGGCGCCGTTTGCTTAACCGACGAGGCACGCCGACATTTCGTCAATCCTCCTTTCTGAGGGCTGGCCACTTCCGTGGCCGGTTCCTATAATGCCGCGTCTTCACAGGAGAACGCGATGCGTCAAGCCGTTGCCGTGCTGTTTGTTCTGCTGTCTTCACGGGGCCTCGCCCAGGATTGGCCGCAGTTTCGCGGCCCCAACCGCGACGGCGCCTCGGCCGAGAAAGGGCTGATCCGCAGCTTCCCCTCCGAGGGGCCCAAAGTCCTATGGACGGCGAAGCTCGGCGAGGGCTACGGCGGAGCCGCCGTCGCCGGCGGCGAGGTGTTCGTGCTGGACCGCAAGGGCAGCACCGCCGACGTGCTGCGCGTCCTGGACCTGGAAATCGGCAAGGAAAAGTGGAGCTTCGAGTACCCCGCTCGCGGCACGCTGAAGCACGACGGCTCACGTTCCACCCCAACGGTCGACGACAAGCGCGTGTACACTGTCGGGCCGTTCGGCCACGTCGCCTGCATCAGTCGCGAAACGCACAAGCCGGTGTGGACGAAGGACCTGCTGGCCGACTTCGGCGGCGAGTTGCCCATGTGGGGCGTCTCGCAGAGCGCCCTGCTGGACGGCGATCGCATCGTCGTGGCCCCGCAGAGCCGCACCGTCGGCCTGGTCGCCCTGGACAAGGCGACCGGCAAGGTCGCCTGGAAGACCGGCCCGCTGGGCGCCATGAAGTACGTCTCGCCGATTCTCGCCGACCTGGCCGGCAAGCGCCAGGTTGTCTTGCAGACGCAGGGCGTGGTGAGCGGCGCCGACGCCGCCACCGGCGAAGTCCTGTGGAAGTACACCGGCTACGAATGCAGGAACTCCATCCCCAGCCCGCTGCCGCTGGGCGACGGTCGCATTCTCGTCACCGGCGGCTACGACGTAGGCAGCGTCGTTCTCCGCATCGAGGCCAAGGACGGCAAGTTCGCGGCCGTGGAGACCGCCCGGCACAACGAGATGGGCGCCCAGATTCACACCCCCCTGCTGTACGGCGGGCACCTGTACGCCTTGTGCAACACCAACTCCGCCGACGACGGGCTGGTGTGCTTCGACCTCGACCTGAAGGTGAGGTGGCAGACGAAGAAGTCGCCCCACCTGTCCAACGGCGGCATGGTTCTGACGGCCGATGGGATCCTCTACGGCCTCGACGGCAAGACGGGCGAGTTGCGGATCATCCAGCCCGGGCCCGACGGGTACAAGGAACTGGCGAAGTCGGCCCCGCTGGTGAACGGCAGGGAACTGTGGGGCCCGCTCGCCCTGTCCGGCGGGCGGCTGTTCATCCGCGATCACTCGCAGATGAAGTGCGTGGACCTTCGGGCCAGGTAGGCTACTGTAATCTCGTCGAGAGCGATGCGTCTGACCAAGAAAACCATCACGCTGACGGCAAAGATGCTGATCGCCGCGGGCCTGCTGGCCTGGGTGCTCAGCGGGGTGCATTGGCGCGACTTCGCCAAGGACGCCGCCGGGGGCAAGACGCACTCCATCCTCCAGCACGAGGGCCAGGGCGCCGAACAGCGGCTGCTGGTGCATACCGGCGGATGGTGGAGCGGCCGCAATGAATGGCGGCCGGCCAGCGCGTTCAGACAGGTCCCCGGCGGCGGGGTGATCCGTGAGGGATTCGTCAGCACGCTGGTGCGGATCAATCTGCCCCTGGCCGTGATGGGATCGCTGGGGTTCGGGGCGAGCATGTTGATCTGCGCGTACCGATGGCGGTGGCTCCTGCACATTCTGGGGATTGAGGTATCGCTCTGGGAGGCGGTGCGGCTGACGTTCCTAGGGCAGTTCTTCAACGCCGTCGTGCCGGGCACCGTGGGGGGCGATCTGGTCAAGGCCTACTACGTCTCGAAGCACACGTCGCGCAAAGCGGCCGTGCTGCTCAGCGTCCTGGTGGACCGCATGGTGGGCATGGCGGGGCTGGCGATGCTGGCGGCGGTCATGCTGGCGGTGGTGCTGCTGGCGGGGTTGGAGAAGTTCGAACGCGTGCGGATGTCGGCTATCAGCGTGGCGGTGATCCTGCCCGCCACGGGCTTCGGCGTGGCGCTGCTGCTCAGCCGCCGCCTTCGCGGCCTGCTGCACGTGGGGAAGCTGATGGGCCGCACGGCCATCTGGCGCCACATCGAGGCGGCCGGCGAGGCCGCACGCACGTATCGGCAGCGTCTGGGCGCCGTGGCGATGACCGTGCCGATGACCTTCGCGTCGCACGTTGTCTTTGTGGGATTTGTCGCGGTGATCGGCCGGGCGCTGGGCGTGCCGACACCGTGGTACCACTACTACCTCTACGTGCCGTTGATCTACACGATCGGGGCCGTGCCGCTGACCCCCGGCGGCGTCGGGTTGGTCGAGAAACTGTTCGTTGAGTTCTTCCAGACCGCCCTCGCCACGCCCAGCATGATCCTCGTGCTGGCCATGCTGGCCCGGCTGGTGCCCGTGCTGTGGGGGATTCCCGGGGCGGTCGTGGCCGTCACGGGCGCCCGCCCGCCAAAGGTGGACCAGATCCAGCAGGAGATGGGGCTGCGAGCGGCCGGCGAGCGATGAACCCGACAAGGCAGCCGGTTCCGCTAGGCGCAGGGCACGGCCCTTTCTGCGACCTGGCCGGCCGCCACGTCCCGCAATGAGACCATGCCCACCGGAATGCCTTTGCTGACAAGGGGCAAGTGGCGGATGCCATTGCGGCTCATCCGTTCTTGAGCCTCTTGAAGCCCTATGCCGGGCTCACCCGTCACGACCTCCCTGGCCATCACGTCGAGGACACGTTGGCGATAGGTCTCGGGTGTCGCCTTGCCGACCCATCCGAGGATGTCGCGCTCGCTGATGATGCCTACCAGACAGCCCCCATCGTCTACGACGACCAGGCAGCCAATGCGGTTCTCGTACATCCTCCTGGCGGCCTCGCTCACCCGTTCGTGTTGAAGGATGGTCACCACCTCTTGAGGACGCCCTGCTCCGTTGCGTGCCCCGCGATCGCCCACCATGCTTGTATCTCCCTGCCTGAAGTCACCGGTCTCTCATCGGCCCAGGAACGCCTGGCCCCATAGGTTCATTGACGCCTCCCTCAGAAGTCGCCTGGAGGCGCAGCATGGACATCTTGTCCATGTGTCCCACGGGCGTCCCGCCCGTGTCTTCATGCCGTTGTCCACAGGCGCTATGCCACGGCCGGGACGACCGTGGGCCACACGGGCGAGACGCCCGTGCCACGCCAAACCCGCCTCCCGGCGACTTCTGAGGGAGGCGTCTTCACTGCTATCGTCAGCAAGCGGGAACGACTTGATTTCGCGGACGTCTTTCGCGACACGCGCCAACGGCGGCGGAGCCGGCTTCCCTCGTCGTCGGCGGGTGCCAAGTCCAGGGACAATACCGACTTACTCGGCCAATCCGCTCCAGTTCGGGGGCTCAGGACGTGGTCGACGACGCCCATCTCCGCCACAGCCATCGCGACGGCGAGGCGGTGCCCATGGGTTTTCAGTTTGCCCAGCCCGCCGCCCAGGAAGGCATGCCACATCGCGTGGCCGAGGTCGGCGAGGGCATCTGAACGCCCCTGTCGCACTACTCAACTCATTCCCTCCCCCGGCCGATGAGCGTTGAGACGCTCTGCGGGAAAGGCCTTGCTCAAGCCCCGCGCGGCGGCGGTCGAAAGAACAACTGCGGGGACGTTCGCGAGGAAACGGTCGCTGGGCCGGAGGATGTCTTGTATGGCGAACCTGCAGCAACTGACGACGCGTCAAGTGGACGAGGCCCTACAGGCTGCCGCCGACCGCGAGGTCCCGGCAACCATCACAATCCGCCGAAGCGCCGGCTGGCTCAACTTCCGCACGCGGATGCTCCGCTGCAACGGCGGACACCTCTGGCTGGAACTGCCCTCCCTCGACGAGGAGGGCCAGCCGCGCAAGCACGAGTTCCAGCCCGCCGACAAAATCGGCGTCAGCTTCAAGCTGAAGCACCACAAGCACATCTTCATGGCGACGGTCGCGGGCGTCGAGGCGGCCGGCAACGGCCTGCCGCAGCCGGCGCTGAAGGTCTGCTGCCCGGTGAAGGTGCACCGGATGCAGCGGCGCATCTTCGAGCGCGTGGACGTGCCGCCCCGCCACGTCGTGCGGGCCTCGTTCTGGCTGGGCGGCGTGGAGGCCGAGCCGGCCGGCGTCACCCCGGAGCATCCCGTCTGGTCGGGGCGGGTGATCAACCTCAGTGCCGGCGGGCTCCAGCTCTCCATGGCCGACGAAGCGTTCTGCGAGTTGGAGATCGGCGAGACCGTCGGGGTGCGGGTGATCTTCGGCGCCGGCGACGAGACCGTGTACGCCGACGCGCAGTTCCGGCACCTGCATCGCGAAGCCGGCGAGGTGAAGCTCGGCTTCCAGTTCGTCGGCCTCGGCCAGACGGCCGAGGGCAAGCAGGCCCTGGAACTGATCGGGACCCGCGTGGCCGACTTCCATCGCGAACTGCCGCAGCGCACCGGCGCCCACGCGCGGGCGGGCATCTGATCGGTTGCTCCGGAAGCCGGTTCCGCGAAGCGGCCGCTAGGCGCCTTGCCACACGAACCCTTGACTGCCCGTACCTCTATCCGCCATAACCGACGCTCCTGTTGCCCAACCGCCGGGCAACTGCGTCCCTGAGCAACCGAGGAACCGAGCCGCCGATGTTCCACCGTCTCTTCCGATTCCTGGATCACGGCCGGGCGAAGCCGGGCGGCGGCGGCTGGCTGGACCGCTGGCACATCAGCCCGCGGTGGCTGGCCGAGACGCCCGTGCGGGTCGCCCTGCCGCACCTCCCGCCGTCCTGGGAAGGCGCCAAGCTCGTCCAGGTGAGCGACCTGCACATCGGGCCTATCTGCGGCCTGGACTACGTGCGGCGGATCGTCGAGGCGGCCAACGCCCAGCGTCCGGACGTGGTCGTCTTCACAGGCGACCTGGTTAACCACGCCTCCGCCTGCACCCGCGAAGTGGTCGGCGTTCTGGCGGGCCTGGAGGCCCGCGACGCCAGGCTGGCCGTGCTGGGCAACCACGATCACTCGGCCGACGCCGATGCCGTCGGGCGGACCCTCAGCGAGGCCGGTTTCACGGTCCTTCACAACTCGCACCGCATGGTTCTGCGCGACGGGCAGCCGCTGTGCATCGCTGGCGTGGAGGATCGCCGCAAGGGCACGCCCGATCTTGCTGCCGCGCTGGCCGGCGTGCCCGAAGACGTGGCGCGCGTGCTGCTGGAGCACAACCCCGACTACGCCGAGGAGATGCCGCCCCGGCCGCGGGTGGACCTCATGCTCTGCGGGCACACGCACGCCGGGCAGGTCTCGCTGCCGCTGCTGGGCCCGCCTTTCCTGTCCATCAAGCACCGCCGCTTCGGCGCCGGACTCGCCCAAGGCCCCTGCTGCCCCGTCTACACCTCCCGCGGCCTGGGCATGGTCTACCTGCCCATCCGTTGGAACTGCCGCCCGGAGCTGCCCGTCTTCACGCTCCTTCGGGCGTGAAGGCTCTGGGGGCCCAGCCCGGTTCTTGACACTCGACGCTCGGCACTTGACACTTCCGCGTCGAAGGAGCACACGATGCCTCGTTACGCCATCGGCCTTGATTACGGCACCAACTCCGTCCGCGCGCTCATCGTCAATACGGCCAACGGCCGCGAGGCCGGCGCCGCCGTCTGGAACTACGAGCACGGTACGGCCGGCGTGATCCTCTCGCGCGACCCGAACCTCGCCCGCCAGCATCCGGCCGACTACGTCAAGGGCGCCGAACTGGCCATCGGCGGCGCCCTGCGGGCCGCCAGGCGGGCGGTGAAGGGGTTCGGCCCCGAGCAGGTGGTCGGCATCGGCGTGGACACGACGGGATCGACCCCCCTGCCGGTGGACGAGAGCGGCACGCCGCTGGCGATCCGCAAGGAGTTCGCGCGTGACCCGGCCGCCATGGCCTGGCTGTGGAAGGACCATACCGCTGTCGTCGAGGCGGAGGAAATCACTGCCGCCGCGCGGGCGACGCGCCCGCAGTACCTGGCCAAGTGCGGCGGGACGTACTCCAGCGAGTGGTTCTTCAGCAAGATCCTGCACTGCCTGCGCACGGCCCCGAACGTGTTCCGGGCCGCATACACGTGGGTGGAGCTGGCCGACTATGTTCCGGCGGTGCTGACCGGCACGACGGCGCCCGACAAGCTGACCGTCGGCGTGTGCGCCGCCGGGCACAAGGCGATGTACAACGACGACTGGGGCGGCTACCCCGATGAGGAATTCCTCGGCAGGCTGGACCCGGCAATGGCGGCGCTGCGGCGCCGCCTGCGCCCGCGGGCCGAATCGGTGGACCGCGCGGCCGGAACGCTCACGGAGCAGTGGGCAACGCGCACCGGCCTGCCGGCGGGCATTCCCGTGGCCGTCGGAGCGTTCGACGCCCACCTGGGCGGCGTGGGCGCCGGCATCCAACCGGGCACGCTCGTCAAGATCATCGGCACCAGCACGTGCGACATGATGGTCGCGCCGACCGCACAGCCCCTCCCCGACGTGCCGGGGCTGTGCGGCATCGTCAAAGGCTCCATCCTGCCGGGCTACTTCGGCCTGGAGGCCGGTCAGTCGGCCGTCGGCGACATCTTCAACTGGTTCGTGAACTACCTCCAGCCGGGCGGCAGGACGGCCGGATCGCACGAGGTGCTGACGGCCGAGGCGGCGAAGATCAAGCCGGGCGCCTCGGGGCTGCTGGCGCTGGACTGGAACAACGGCAACCGGACGATCCTGGTGGACCAGCGTCTGACGGGGATGCTGCTGGGCCAGACGCTGTACACGACGGCGCCGGAGATCTACCGGGCCTTGATCGAGGCGACCGCCTTCGGGGCGCTGACGATCATCAACCGCTTCGAGGAGTACGGCGTCCGCGTCGAGCAGATCGCCAACTGCGGCGGCATCGCGGAGAGAAACCCCCTGGTCATGCAGATCTACGCCGACGTGACCGGCCGACCGATGAAGGTCTCGCGATCGGCGCAGACGTGCGCCCTCGGGGCAGCCATGGCGGGCGCGGTCGTCGCGGGGCAGGCGGCCGGCGGGCACGCGGACTTCGCCTCGGCCCGGAAGGCGATGACCGGGCTGAAGAAGAAAGTGTTCACGCCTCGCCCGGAGGCCCACGAGGTGTACAGGAAGCTGTACGCCCTGTACCGCCAGGTCCACGACGCGTTCGGCACGCGCGAGTGGAACGGCAACTGCCACAACGTGATGAAACAGTTGCTGGAAATCCGCAACGCGGCCAGGGGATGACGCGGAGAAGTCCGCCATGGTAGAATGGACTGGTTGCATGGGGAGTTGTCCATGGAGTCGATGGTTACAGTCGTGATGTGTGCGTGTGCGGCCGCCGTCGCGGCGCCGAAGCTCGACGCACCTGCCCCCGCCGGCGCCATCGCCAACGCCATCCGGGAGATCGCCGCCGCTGTCACGCCCGAGGCCGCCATGTCCGCCTACTCGCGCGGCCGCGACATCGACAAGACCGACCGCAACCTGCACGACGCGTACATGCGGAAGATGCTGAAGATGAGCCGCCCGGACGCCGCCTGGCACGCGGCGCAGATCCTCGCCCCGATGGAGTTGGAGTACGGCCTGCCGCAAGGCGTGATGGCGTATGTGTTCGCCAAGCAGGAGGACTACGCCAAGGCGATGGGCCCGGGCGTGCGAGCGGCCATGCTGGATCCCAACAACGCCCCCATGGTCCACAACGCCGGGCAGCTCATGGCGTGGTACGAGCACGTGTCGGCCAAGCCCGCCGTCGCCCAGTCGGTCAAGGACGCCATGAGGAAGCTCAAGGCCGGGGCGGGCGGCAAGGTCTACGCCGACGCCTATGAGCAGGCCCAGGACGCCTACAAGATTCCCGAGCAGCGGAAGAAGGACCTGGAGCAAAAGCGCGCGTCGCTGGAAAAGGACGTCCAGCAGACCATCCAGAAGATCAACGCCAATGCGACGGCCCTGAAGACCAAGGGCGCCGCTTACGACCGCGAGGCCGACGACCACAGGCGCAATCAGCAGGAACTGGCCAGGGCCGAACTGGACATGCAGACGGCTCGCACCGTGCAGACTCGCAACGACGCCGCCCGCCGCGCCGACAGGGCTCGCGCCTCGATGAAGAGCAACGACCGTCAGATGGCCGATCTCAAGCAGGACGCCGTGAAGATCCAGTCCTCGCAGGAGGACCTCCGAAAGAAACTGGCCGAGAAGCAGGCGGAACTGTCCAAGACGCAGGCGGCCGCCAAGTCGGCCCTGGAGAGCGTGCCCGACAGCCTGACCTGGCAGGTCCCGGCCGTGGACGGACTGACGCCGAGCGACTTGCAGGCCGCGAAGCCCAAGGGCCGAACGCCGACCTCCTCGCCGTCGGAGACGCTGGACAAACGACTCGCCGAGGCGCAGGCGGCCGACAAGCTGAGCCTGGCGAAGATCTACATCGATGGGAAGATGACCGACGCCGCCCGCAAGGCCCTTCTGGAGATCATTCGCGATTGCTCGACGACGGACGCGGGCAGGCAGGCGGCCGAACTGCTGAAGAACCTGAAGTAGTGAGCGCCATGCTCACTTTCGCCGGTCGCCGGTTGCCGGGAGTTTGCGAATCAGTGAGAACACCGATCGCCATCGCCGTGTTCGTCCTTGCGGCGCGGGGACTCCTGGCTCAGGAGGCCCGCCAGGCCGAGATGCGCGACATCCTCGGCACGATCGCCCAGACCGACTCCTACGACAAGCTTGTGGCGGCCTACGCCCGCGGCAACACGCTGGACCGCGACAACCGCACGCTGCACGATTCGTTCATTCGCCGGCTGCTGCAGATCGGGCGCGTCAACGCCGCCTGGCACGCGGCCACGGCGCTGTCGCGACTGGACGCCAACGCGGCGCTTGCCTGGGGCGTGCTGGCGTACATCGACGCCGGGCAGAACCGCCTGCCCGCCGCCCTGGGTGAAGCGCTGAAGGCCGCGCAGCTCGATCCCGGCAACCTTGCCTACAACCACAACGCCGCGCAACTCGCCGTCTGGTACGAGAACCTGGCCGACCCGTCCGCCGTGCCCGCGTGGATGCGCCCGATCATTGCCGACCTCAAGGCCGGGCGGCTGGGGGGCAAAGCGTTCCAGCCCGCCTACCAGCGGGCGCAGGCCGCGTACGGCGCCGCAGCCGAGGAGGGCCGCAAGACGAAGGAGCGGCTGGAGGCGTCGAAGGCGAACCTGGCCGACCTGGACCGCGAGATCCGCTCGCTGGCGAAGGAAGTGGCGGACCTGGAGTACCTGTACATCGGCCTGGACACGCAGGTGCTGGGCCTCAACCGGCTGATGCGGCAGATCGATGCAGACATCGTCCGGTCCAAGCCCGGCAGCCCGGAGCGGCAGGCGCTCAGCCAGCAGCGGAACGTCGCGCAGGGGCAGTTGCAGGCAGCCCGGGTCGAGGCGGCGCGGGTGTGGAACCAGGGCAGGTTGGTGGACCGCGAGCGACGCGAGCACATGGCCATCATGGACCGCGTCCGCGCGGATGCGGCAGCGCTGGAAGCCCATTTGGCGGCCTGCAACGCGGCCATGCGCTCGGCGCTGACCTGGCAGGTCCCGCCGGTGGAAGGCGCGCCCGCCCCGCCGCCGGCGGCGATTACCTCGCCGGACATGGCGCCGCCGGCCACAAGGCCCGGCGGCGAGCCCGGGCAGGTCGACCTGGCGGCCGAGGCCGACAGCAAGCTGAAACTCGCGAAGCTCTACGTCGCCAACGGGATGCACGACCACGCCCGGCGCGTGCTGAAGGAGATCGCCCGCTTCTATCCCCGGACGGGCGCGGCGACCACGGCGGACAAGATGCTCAAGGAGATGGGGGCCGCGAGTCAACCCGCGCCGAAGTGAAACGCGCATGGGTGCGGCGTGCCTGGTGTCGAAACGCTCTTCGGGATTGAGCGGTCCGAAGACCTCCGCCCGGCGGGGCTGGTCTCCATGCAGGACCGGACAATGCCAGGCGGGCAATGCGTCGAAGGCCTCAACCGATGCGGCGTCGGATAAACCTGTGGAGAAACGGTAGACCAACGGTCTACAGACAGACCCGGCCGGACGTGGCGGGCACGTGGCGTCAGTCTGGGCAATCTGCGCAAGATGAATAGACCCTACTTCCGCAGGTCCGCTTTGATCTTCTGGTACTCGCTCGTCGCAAACAGCAGCAGAATCACCGTGCGGCGGTGCGGGGCCTTTGCCAGCTCGCCCAGGTACTTTTCCGTTTCCGCGGCCGACGGCTCGCGCCCCAGCACGGCCTGGAAGCCGTCGCGGACGAACTCGCGGTCGGTGGCGCCGCAGGCCAGGTAATCCGGCAACTCGAAGAAGTTCACCACGACCAGTTCGCGGTTCTTCCCGGCGTCGAGCCTGCCGGCGAAGGCGGCAACGCCCGCGGCGTCGCCTTCGCGGTGCAGCACGCAACGGTAGAGCGAGGCCACGTAGTCGCGGTTGCCCGCACGAGGCAGACCCAGGGCCGAATCGTACTTGCCGCTCGCCGCCGGGCGCGTCGCCGCCGCCGCGGGCGGGGCGACAGGCGCGGCAGCCGGCGTGCCCGCCGGCGCGGTCGCCGCGGCGTTCTCCTGGTATTCCATCCGCAACTGCCGCTCGTCGCAGGAGACGGACGCCGAGGCCAGCAGGGCCAGCACAGACGCCGCATAGCGGTGTTCAACGTACATACGGGTTCTCTCTTTCCGCCAGGGACTCGCCAAGAGGCGAGCCGACAGGGAGGCGATTTCCACATGCCGCGATCCCGCCACAGCGGTATTATACGAGGTAGACACGCCAGGAGTGCCACAGGTTAAGGCGCCACAGAGAATGTCCCAATACCCGACGACTCGCCTGAGGCGGCTTCGATACAACGCGACGCTCCGCGAGATGCTTGCCGGCGTGCGCCTGCACGTCAAGGAACTGGTCGCCCCGCTGTTCGTGCGAGGCGGCAACGGCGTGCGGCGGGAGATCGCCTCCATGCCCGGCCAGTTCCAGTTCTCCGGCGACCTCGCGTTGGAAACCGTCCGCCGCTGGGCGGACAAGGGCATCCCGGCCGTGCTGCTGTTCGGCATTGCCGACCACAAGGACGCCGTGGGCAGCGAAGCGTGGAGCGACAACGCTCCCGTGCAGCGGCTGACGCGGGAGATCAAGCGGGCCTTGCCCGACGTGCTGGTCATCGCCGACACGTGCCTGTGCGAGTACACCGAGCACGGGCACTGCGGCACGCTGGCCGAGAGGCCCGACGGCCGGCGCGACGTCGACAACGACGCCACGCTGGCATCGCTGGCGTCGGCGGCGGTCTCGCAGGCCAGGGCCGGCGCCGACGTCGTCGCCCCATCGGCCATGATGGACGGCCAGGTGTCCGCCATCCGGCAGGCCCTGGACGTGGAAGGCTTCCACTCCACCTGCATCCTCTCCTACGCGGTGAAATTCGCCTCCAGCATGTACGGCCCGTTCCGGGACGCCGCCGGGAGCGCCCCGAAGTTCGGCGACCGCCGGACGTACCAGATGGACGCCCGCGCGCCGCACCAGGCCTTCGCCGAGGCGGGCGCCGACCTCGCCGAGGGCGCCGACATGCTGATGGTCAAGCCGGCCATGACGTACCTGGACGTGATCGCGGCCGTCCGGCAGCGGTTCGACGTGCCGCTGGCCGCCTACCACGTCAGCAGCGAGTACTCGGCCATCAAGGCCGCCGCCGCGGCCGGATGGCTCGACGAGCGCGGCGCAGCCATGGAAGCGACGACGGCCATCAAGCGGGCCGGCGCCGACCTCGTCATCACCTACTTTGCCGAGTCGCTGGCCGACTGGCTGGAGGGCGCCGCGCGGTGACGGCCGGCGAGCCATCCAACGGGGGCCTCTCCGGCTGCGATTGCGGCGCGTTCCTCCTGGACGTGACCGGCAAGTTCCGCCGCGGCGACCTCGACGTTCGCGCGTCCGACTCCCGCCGGCGCTCCTGCGAGAAGATCGACCAGTCCATCGACAAGGCATGGGCCGACCAATGCCGCCGCGCCCAGCGCGACGGCGTCCACCTCTACAACGGCCGGCTGTGCAGGCTCGTCGAGTGCGTCGAGAAGGACGCCCGGCTGTGCCTGACGCTGGGCGAGGTCAGCTTCCGCGAATTCGTGGGCACCAACCTGCTGAACCCGCGGCTGCGGCATCTGCACGGCCAGGACGTGCTGGCCGATCCGCTGGGGGTGTCCGCCGCGGTCGCCACGGCCGATGGGCGCCTGTTGCTGGGGCGGCGGAGCAAATCGGTCTTCTTCCACGCCGACAGGATTCACCCCATCGGCGGCATGGTGGAAATGGGCGAAGGCGGCGCCGACGCCGCCCTGCCGAGCCCCTTCCGGACGATGCGAGGCGAACTGTACCAGGAACTCGGCATCCAGGGCGACGACGTCTCCGACCCGCTGTGGTGCATCGGGCTGGTGCGCGACAAGGCGATCTGGCAGCCGGAGTTGATCTTCGACGTCCGCCTGAAGCTGAACCTGCGCGAACTGCGAATCGCCCACGAGGCCGCCAGCGACGCCGGCGAGCACACCGAACTGGTCTTCCTGAGCGATGACAGCGGGGCCGTCGTGTCCTTCCTTCAGGATCGGGATCCCGAACTGACGCCCGTGGCGAAGGCGACGCTGCTTCTGCACGGGTTGCGGGCCTGGGGAACCGGGTGGTTCATGGCGACCCGGGGCTACCTGCGGAGCCTGGTGTAGAGCGGCGCGATGAGCGACCGGTGGCCGCTCTCACGGCGCCGGCGGCTTCGCGGGCGGCTTCGCCGCCGGCGGCGGGAACGCCTGGCCGAAGTCCAGGCCGTTCTGGCTGCATTCATTCCGAAGCGCCGTCGCGACCCGGGCGTACACCTTCTCCTGCATGTCCGGCGTCAGGCCTTTGTAGATGGCCGAGCGATCCTCCAACGCCAGGTTGAACCCCGCCACGCGCGGGTTCACCAGCAGCAGACCCGCCACGTTCACCAGCACGTCCTCCAGCGGCGGCAGGGCCATCCTCTGTTGGTTCGCGCCGGCTTTGTAGGCCGCGTACACCTTGCGGGCGTATTGCAGGCTGGTGTCGAAGATCTCCCTCTCCCCGCGTCCCAGCGCCGCCACGGCCACGAACAGCGACGCGTCGATCTGGCTTGTCGCCAGCGACCTGGCGGGAGACGACTCCTCGCGGAGCCCCGCCATCACGAATTCCTCCACGTCGGGCAGTTCCCATCGCGGCCCCCGGGCCGCGTAGTGGCCCCGGAGCCAGTCGTAGTACTGCTGGGCGTCCTTGCGGCGATATCCCGCGTACAGCATGCGGATCGCGTGGTCCAGGTAGTTCACGTGCCCGTCGCGCAGGGGGTTGTCGCTGAAGCTCCGCCCGGCCTTGCCCATCGCCATCAGCGCCCCGATGGTTCGCACGTGTTCGGCGTGCGTGGAGGCGACGAATCGCGGGTCGTAGTTGTAGTACAACTCCACGTCCTGGAGCTGCATGTCGCTGTCCGCCCGCGTCGGTTCCAGGCTCAGCACGTCCGCCCCGCCGCCGCGATCGCGCCGGTCGACCATCGTCAGCCGCCCCCACCACGTCAGTTCCTTCAGGCAGTTCAGGACGTTGCGGTTGGTGTTCAGCACCTCCGCGTCGTTCGTCTCGATCGTCTCGATCCCCTCGTTCCTGCACACCTTGCGGCCGTAGCTGAACCAGTACAGCCCGTGCGGCTGGGGCAGCCGCCAGTC
>CAYWTX010000711.1:0-6753 GCA_964461295.1 uncultured Planctomycetaceae bacterium
CAGGGGCTTCGGCTTCTGGTGCTGGCGGTCGGGGCGAGGCATCGGTGAGTACTCGGTGGTCGACCGCCAGGGCCGGCCCGGACCTCGCGCCGTGCAGATGGGGCGCATCGGCCAGGCTGCGCGACGGCTGCGCGACGAACTGTGGGCCGCCCGCAAGGAGCCGCTGGTCGGCATCTACACCGACTGGGAGAACGACGCCGCCTGGGCGGCGATGGCGGCCGGGCACCGCGAACTGTTCCGCCACGTGCCCATGAAAGCCCGCGTCGGCGCCAGCAGGGCGTTCATCAACCACAACGTGCCCTGGGAGTACGTCACGGGCGAGGACCTGCGCGCGGGCCTGGCCGACCGCTACCGGGTGATCTACCTGCCGGCGCTGCTGTCGCTGCCGGCGGACCTGATGAAGCGGCTGCACGGCTACGTCCGCCGCGGCGGACGACTGGTGCTCGACATGCCCGGCGCGTGGATGGATGAGTACTTCCAGGCGGCCGGCACGGACAAAGGCACGCTGTTCGAGAAGACATTCGGGTGCATGATTCGCGAGTACCAATACTCCTCGAACGTGCCGTGGCGCCGGGCCGGGCGGCGCCTGGAGGGTTGGACGGCCGAGCTGGGCCTCACGCATGCCCAGCCGCTGGCCGCGTTCGACAACGGCCTGCCGGCCGTGACCGAATCGCGCGCGGGCAGGGGCTCGGCCCTGGTGCTGGCGTACGAAGCATCGCTGATGTGCTTCCGCCCGGGCGACGCCCAGACCGAGGGCTGGCTGGTGGCCGACGCCCTGGGACCCCACCAGTCGCCGTACGCGTGCGAGGCGGTCGCGTACCGCCTGGCCGCCCCGGCCGCCGATCACTATTTCCTGATGAACGACGGCCCCGCCCGCGCGGTGAAACTGGACACGCGCCGGTTGAAGTACGCCGCGTGGCAGGACGCCGTCACGCGGGAAGAGCTTGAGGTCGGCGTTCCGGTCGCCGTGCCGGCCTACGGCGGGCGGTGGGTTCGGGCCGTGAAATAAGTGGTTGACAGTCGAAGGGATTCTTGCGAGCTTATTGTGACCTACAGCGGAAAGGAACACCTATGCCTCGACACGCACTCAGCAACGTCTCCATCGCCGCACTCAGGAACGAGATCGAGCGTCGCATGGTCAAGCTGGATGCCTTGAAGGCTCAGCGAGGCGCCTTGGACAAGCAGATTGCCGAACTCGAAGGTCTGGCTGCCGGCGCCCCGAAGGTGGACAGGAAACCAGGCAGGAAGCTGGACAGGAAGCTGGACAGGAAGGCCAAACGGACAACTGGGAGGCCGCTGGCCGAGTACGTCAAAGAGGTCCTGGCCAAGGCTGCGAAGGGTCTGCGGGCCAGGCAGATCCAGGCCGAAGTCCTTGCCGCCGGATACTCGACCCGGGCGGCGAATCTCTACCACCCCATCATGAAGGTGCTGGGCAAGCCTGGGTTCAAACGGATCGCGACGGGCGTCTACACCACGCAGGGCCCCGAGGCCGTCGGCAAGAAGGCGGCAGGGAAGCAAGGCGCCGACGCCAAGCCGAAGCCCAGGAAGAGAGGAACTTTCAGCCAGACCGCCGATCAGATGATCCTGCGGCTTCTGGCAGGCGGCAACGCTCTCGCGACGGCAGAGATCAATGCGGCATGGAAGAAGGAAGGGCGGGGCGGCACGGCCGACAACACGCTGACGAGACTGGTCAAGGAGGGCAAAGTGAAGAGGGAGAGCGTGGAAGGCCAGAGGGGCAGCAAGCACAGTCTGGTTTGATCGGGAAGAATCGGAACGATGCCATCGCAGGGCCGGTCCGGACCTGCCGGCTCGCCCGTTACGAACCCCGCTGCCCTCGGCGGGGTTCGCCTGTCTGGGGGCGTGGTTCATTACGGCTTGTCTCCACGCCTTTTCCATTTGCCGCGCACCGCTGGGAACGACACAATGCCGGAAGCGGCACAGCCTCCAGGCGCGTTCCATGTGGAACTGCTGCCGGGCCGATCGCCATTTGCCGTTGTGTGGTCCCGTGAAGTGGCACAAGGAGTCTGACATGACAAGTCGAGCGATGCTGGCGTTGGCGGTCGCGGCGGTCGTGGCGTCTGCCAGTTCGCAAAGGGCCCAGGCCCAGCCGGCAGCCATGCCGGCCGTCACGTGCGAACTGGACCTGGTATTGGAGAAGGGCCTCTGGGTGGCCCGAGGCGAAGACGTCGATCATCCTCGCCTGATCGTCGAGCTGAAGGCCAGGGACGGCCAGTGGGACCGGCTCTGGGCAATCGCTCTGGGTTACAACAACTCCTGCGGCCAGGGGCGCGTCCGGCAGGCAAGCGTCGATGGCAACACGGTGAAGCTGGAACTCCAGGTCGCGCTGGGCAACGACCGCTGGACCAGCGGCGGGTACGGACAGTACGCCGTCGAACTCAACCGCTCCGCCGACGGCCAGGTGGAAGGCAAGTTTGACGGCAGCTTCAAGGGGCGAAAGGTGGCCGGAAGGGTGTGGGGGCAGGGGCGGCAGGGGCGGCCGACGATGGTCGCCGATTACCGCCCCATCCAGTACGGCGAACACCCGCGGGTCTTGTTCCGCAAGCACGAGTTGCCCGCGCTCAAGCAGCGGCTGGCGAGCCCGCTGGGCCAGGCGTACCTCGCCCTGGCGAAGGACTGGAGGGCCGCCCGAGGCGACAGCGACATCATCAGCCTGGGCATGCTGTATCAGCTCACGGGCGACAAGGCATGGGCCGACGAGACCCGCAAGGTCGTCGAGGGATTCCAGAGCGACGTGAATCCCAAACCGGCCGGAAGCGGCAGCACCGGACACCGGTTCGTGGCCACCGCCATCGCCTACGACCTCTGCTTCGACGCCTGGGACGAGCCGTTCCGCGGCAAAGTGGCCGCCGACCTGCTCGCCGCCGTCCAGGAAGCTCAGGAACGCCTCCATCCGGGCCACGCGAACTACCATCCGTGCAGCAACTACTACGGTCCCGGGCACGGCTCGGCGGGAATCGCGGGCCTGGCGATCTGGGGCGACAAAGGCCCCAAGCCCTTCGATCCGCCGGCACCCGCGCCGGCGGCCGCGCCGGCCACCTCGCCCGCCGAGGAAGCGGCCCGCAAGGAGTGGCTTGACACGGCCAACGAGGTCCACAAGTTCCAGCGCGAGCAGTGGGCGAGAGACTGCCAGTTCTGGCAGGCCAACGGCGGCGTGGACCCGGTCAAGATCCTCAACGCCGAAATGAGCCGCTGGCGAATCTACCAGCACTACCGCCTGGGCATCGGCGACGGGGGGTTCCAGGCCGAAACCGGCTCCTACGCCCTGATCGGAAGCTGGTATCCGCTGGTGTACGCACAGATGCACCGGCGAGTGTTCGGATGGGACGTCTCGACGCATCCGGACGTGAACCTGCTGATGCCGCGCCGGATGATGCAGGTGATCTTCCAGGCCGACGGTAAACAGTTCTTCCAGAAGATCAACAGCATCGCCGGGTTCGATGTCTCCTGGGCGGCGGCGGCCTACCCGATCGCGCCCGACACGTACAAGCCGGCCTTGCTGTGGGCGTGGAACTGGGCCACCGGCGTGACGGACTGCGCCGCGGGCGACGCGAAACTCTTCGGCCGCAAGGGCGAGAAGGCGCCGGGACTGGCGATGGCGCACACGTTCCTGCACTATCCGTTGAACGGCAAGCCCGTGCCGCCCTCGGAGTCGATGCCCTTGACGTGGCAATGCCCCGACTTCGGCTTCTACTGCATGCGGAGCGGCTGGCAGAACAACGACGAGTTCGTCGGCCAGGTGTTCGCCAAAGCCAAGCCGGTGATGGGCTGGAACCACGGCAACGCCGGTTCGTTCTCCCTGATCGGCCTGGGCCACGAGTGGGTGGACACCCCCGAGAGCCGCAACGGCGCCCGCCCGCAGGAGTCGGTGGTGATCTTCCCGGAGGACAAGCTTAATGACGGCGGCTGCGGCCGGGTGACCTGGTTGAAGACCCAGAAGGACGGTTCGGCGAGCATGACCATCGATCTGGACGAGGTGTACGGAATGCACGGAAGCGGCGGCTGGGACCGCAACCTGATCCGCGGGCAAGCGGGGGCGAGCGACTCGGGCGTCCGCGGCCTGCGGGCCATCGCCTTCGACTACAGCGGCAAGTGCGGCTCGCCGTGCCTGATGGTGATGGTGGACAAGATCGCCGGCGGCAAGAAGAAGAACTGGCTGTGGCAGCTTCCGCCGGAACTGACGGGCAAGCCCGACGGCAAGAAGCCCGCGGCGGCGAAGGGCGCCCCCAACCCGCCGGCGGGCAAGAAGGTCGCCGTGGACGGCAAGGCCTTCGTCCTGGACTACGGCGAGGCGAACCTCAGAGGCACGTTCGTCGCGCCGGCCCAGGTGGTGGTGGAGGCCGGCACCGAGAACATCCAGTACGGCGATCCTCGGCACGGCTACCACGGCCCGATCAGTTGCGTGAAGGCCGCGGGCGGCGACTGCTTCTTCCTGGTGGCGACGGTTCAGCGCGGCGTGGCCCCGGCGGTGAAAGTAGCCGGCACGGGCCTGGAGTCGGTGGTCGCCGTCGGCGGCCAGAAGATACGGTTCGACGGGCAGAAGATCGTGTTAGGCGAATAGGAGTTGTGCGGGAACAAGCCCGCGGACTTGAGTTTGGAGCCGTTGGGTGTGAGCGAAGGCGAAGGAGGGCGTTCCAGTTCGGACTTGACTTGCGCGGGCATCGGGCGTAGTTCTGTGCAAAGTCCTTTCCAGACCCTCTAACGCAAAGGAGTACGGGGCATGAACAGCAACCGCGGAATGTCGAAGGTCGGACTCCTGATCGTCATCCTCCTCGGGGCCGGCGCGGTTGTCGCGGCTGTGTATTTCAGCAGTGACGTGTGGCGGACGAAGATCGACACGGCGTACGCCGACTTCTCCAAGTGGACGCCGGAGAACATCGCCAAAGACCCCGCCGGCTATCTGAATTTCTGTGAGGCGCAGGTCAAGAAGTCGATAGACAAGCTCAAAGCCAGCGAGATCGCCATCGGCCAGAAGAAGGCCAAGCTGGAAGCCATGCGCGACGACGCGAAGAAAGTGATCGCCAACGGCGAGAGGGGCCTGGACGAGCTGAAGACCGCCTACCGCAAGGCCGACACGGACAAGGCCTTCCCGCTGAGCTGGCAGACGGCGAAGCTGGACCAGGACGCGGCCAAACGGCAGATCATGAAGCTGGCCAACGAGATCAAGAGCCGCACCGACCTGCTGGGCAAGTACGAGAGCGCGATCAGCCAGCTCACGGTGCAGGCGAACAAGGTGTTGGAGGCGAAGGACCGCGCCAAGGAGCAGTTGGCCAAGATCGACACCAACCGCGAGATGATCAAGGTGCAGCAGATCACTGATTCGCTGAAGGACAGCCTGGTCGCCATGCGGGGCGCGATCGAGAATGCCGTCGTCGGCGTGGTCGCCAGCGACAACACGGGCTCGATCTCGCTGGACGACGTCTCGGCCAGGAAGGAAACCGTGGTCGACGACAAGGAATTCGACAAGGTCATGGGCAAGTAGCGTGAAGGGAAGCGTGGGACAACCCGATCCGTCAGCGCCTCCGCCGCGGTCGGGCGCTTGTGGTCCGCGCGGCCGCGGCGCCGGCGCTCTGCCAGCCGCAAGCGGCGCCGTTGCGATTGCCCTCGCCATGTTGCTGACAGGCTGCCCGGGCAAGACGCCCGCGCCAAGGAAGCCCGACACGGCGAAGCATCCGGCGAACAAGCAGTGGCAGGCCGACGAGATCGCCAAGGACCCCGAAGGCTACATGGCTTGGGCGGACGAGCGGATCGCGTCGCAGATCGCCGACCGCCGGACGCGGCTGAACTCGCTGACCGAACGGCTGGAACAGGTGAAGCGAAAACGCCAGGCGCTGAAAGACTCGATTACCAACGCCGGGAACATCCACGACCGCATGGCCAAGGCGATGCAGAAGGCGGAGGACGAGGACCGCTGGCCCCTGGTGATGGGCGGGCGGTCGTTCGACCGCGACAAGGCCCTGGCCGTCATCGCCCAAAGCCGCAAGTTCGGCGACGACCGGCGCAGCCTCGAGGAGGCGTACGACCAGGCCGTGGGAAAGCTGGAAAGCGGCGCGGGCTCGTTCGCCAGGGAGATCGAGGACCTCAACCGCCTGCGGGAGAAGCTGGCGCTGGACCTGGAACGCGTGCGGCTGAGCCAGGGGCTTGAAGAAGTCGAGAAGGCCCGCAAGACGGGCCAGGAGATCGCCGGCTTCTCCAAAACGTTGGGCACGATCGCCGACGACTCGCTTCAGACCTCGCTGCCGCCGGAACCGGACAAGACCAACGTGGATGATCTGCTGAAGTGAGCGGATGCTCAGTTGCTCAGTTGCTCAGTTGCTTCGTTGCCTGGGCGGCCTGGTTGCTCGGCTTCTTAGCCCCGAAGGGGCGTCGAGGACTTAGCCGCGGGCGTAGGCCCCCGGCAGCAGGATTCGTTTACGTGCGAGAGCCCCGAAGGGGCGAAAGAAACATCTGCCGCAATCGATCTGTCGCCCCTCCGGGGCTCAGGCGATGTTATTCCCGGCTACCGGGGGTTTACGCCAATACGGTTCAGTTAAGGAAAACAGGACGAAAAACGAGACTGTGGCGTCATCATTGCGATTCCGAGACAGGTGGAGCACTGTTCTTCAGCCTGAAAGGCTGACGGAATACAGCCCAGGGCAACGCCCTGGGTACCCATGGCCCCCAAGATCAAGCCCTGAAAGGGCGAAGGAAATGGTTCCGTGCGGTTCTGCCGCCCTTACAGGGCTTGTTCATTGA
>CAYWTX010000712.1:0-3287 GCA_964461295.1 uncultured Planctomycetaceae bacterium
CATGCCCGGCTTCCGCCCCAACGAACACTATGTCCGCGAGATGAAGCGGTACGGCGTGCTGAGCAGGTCGTTCGACCCCAACACCAGCCCGATCGATGTTTACGCCACCGACCAGGCCTACTGGCGCAGCCTCTGGTGGCAGTCGCAGCGATAGCGCCAACTCTGAGGAACGAAGCATGATGATGCGAAGTGTTGCAGCGTTTCAGAAGCATTCGGCGATGCTGGCGGCGTTGGCCGCGGGACTCCTGACGACTCTTGCGGCAGCCAGTGCCGGCGAGGCGGCCGAGAATTCCGGCGGGTTCCGCGGCCCCAACCGCAACGGCATCCTTCCCGCCAAGGGGCTGCTCAAGCAATGGCCGGAAGGCGGCCCCAAGCTCCTGTGGAAGGCGCAGGTGGGCAAGGGCTGGACCGCGGCCAGCGTGGCCGACGGAATGGTGTTCTTCTGCGGCGCCGACGACGCCAATGCCTCCAACGGCGTGATGCGCGCGTTCGACCTGGACGGCAAGGAACTGTGGCGAACCGTGTACGGCCCGGACAAAAGCCCGCGCGCCACGCCGACGGTCGCCGGCGGCAGGGTGTTCTACGAATCCCTGTCGGCGGTGTGTTACGCGTTGGACGCCCGGACGGGCAAGGCGCTCTGGTCGTTCGACCTGGCCAAGGTCGGCGACTCGGTGGCCGGTTGCGGGGGCAATTCGGGGTCGCCCCTGGTGCTTGGCGACCGTCTCATCGTCACGACGCGAAGCGGCGACGACGAGGTGCCGAGTTTCGTGGCCTTCGACTGTGCGACCGGCAAGGTGGCGTGGCAAGGCAACCTGGCGCCGACGCCCGAGAAGGGCAAAGGCTGGTCGGGCTTCCACGGCACGCCCGTCGCCGTGCGCGTGGGCGACCGCGACGCCGTGTTCTGCAACTTCTTCCGCGGCGCGGGCGCCGTCTGGGCCGATACCGGCGCGAAGTACTGGGTGGACCCGACGGTCAAGGTCAAGAATCGGGTGCAGGCCCAGATCGTGGCCAACGAGGGATACATGTTCCTTCACGGGACCGTGATGGCGCGGATCGCGGCGGACGGGAAGATCACGCCCCTGTGGGACGGCAAGGTCAGGATCGCCGAGTACAACATCTCCTATTCGCATAGCATCATCAAAGACGGCAAGCTCTTCGCCTTCACGCCGGCCGGGGCCGTCAACCCAACCGCGCCCGGCAAGCTCCGAATGCTCGATGCCGAAACGGGCAATGAACTGGCCAGCCTGGACTGTGCCGCCAAGGGCGCCTTCGTGTGGGCCGACGGGATGTTCTACCTGCTGGACAACCGGCCGGGCATGAACCTGATCGAGGCGACGAAGGACGGCCTGCGCGTGGTTTCATCGTTCCAGCCGGCGCTGGGCAAGTATGGCACCGGGGCCGGGGCGCAGCTCTTCACGCAGCCGATCGTGGCCGAGGGAAGGCTGTTCCTGCGCGACCAGTCGAATGTCCTCGTCCACGACCTCCGCGCGGCGGGCGACAAGTAAGCCGGCATCACTCGAGGAACACGAATGAGACCCCGCATGTCCGATTGCGTCAAAGGTGCTCTGCTGGTGTGCGCCTTCCTGTGCGCGGTGTGCGACGCCAACGAAGAGGTGCGGCCGAAGTCGGCGGGAGAAAACAAGCAACTGCTTGTGGTAGCCCCGGGCTACTGGCGGGCGGGCGACGCCGCAAAGTTCAGCTTCGAGGTCTACGATCTGGGCGAAGGCGGCAAACGCATCCACCGCGCCGATCCCGGCAAGGTCGGCGAAATCCGGGGCATGTGCCTTTCGCCCGCGACGCAGCGGCTCTACGTCAGCGGCCACGAGGGGCTGCTGTGCTACGACTGGCCCGGGCGGAAGCTCCTGTGGCGCGCGCCGGTCGAGGGCGCCAAGGCCAACCAGAACGACGCCATCACCGTGAACGTGGACGGTGCGCGCCTGTACACGATTCGCCACTTCGGTCGCGGCCTGAATGTGTACGATGCCAACGACGGCAAGCGACTGCGTGTGATCCACGAAAATGAGAAGCATGCATGGGGCCGGTTCTCGCAGGTCAGTCACGACGGCAGACGCCTCTATGCGTCCAAGTGCGATGGCGGCGGAGGCGAAGTGTTCATCATCGACACCGCCGACGACACGATGGTGGGGCGCTTCAAGCCGGTTCTGGAGCCGCTTCGCTTTGCGCTCACGCCGGATGGCCGCCGCTTCGTGTACGCGACCGGGGCCAAGCGCACGCTCGCCGTAAATTCGGCCGCCGATGGCAAGTTGTTGCACGAGATCGCCGTTCCGGCGTGGGAGGGCGCGATCGTCGACAAGGCCCCCGTGGCTTGGATGGCGCTGAGCCCCGATGGCTCGCAGGCCTGGGCGTGTGACGTGAAGAACTCGGTTCTGCACCGCTTCGACCTCGCCGCTGAACCGCCGCGATACGCCGGCCGGGCGGCGGTCGAGGCGGGAACCGAGGGCCTGATGTTCAGCGTGGATGGCCGTTCCCTGGTGACCGGCAGGGGCGCGATCCTCTTGCCAGCCGACGGCAAGCCCGTCGGCCATCTGTCCGACGAGAACGGCAGACCGTGCCAGGCCAGCAACAGCATGATGGCCCTGGAAGTGGATGCCGCAACCGGCCGCATCGTGCGGACCAACCAGCAATGCGCCCCGGCCTGGCCAGGGCCTCGCGCAGCCAAAGACGGAAGCACGCAATGAGTTGCCGCGCTTACAACAAGAACAGTCGCGACAATCTCGAAAGAAGCAATCCCATGAAGGAGACGCGCCAAGACGAGGGCCAAAGCACCGACAACCGACAGCACAGTTCCATGAAGTTCCATCTTGTGAACGACAGTCTCTCCTCCAGACGCGAAGTTCTAAGGGGCGCCCTGATCGGGGCGACTGGTCTGGCGCTGCGGCCGTCGTGGCTGTTCGCCGGCGGGCGGCCAGCGGATGAGACGCCGCCCAAGCGGTACTGGTTGTTCCCGCATCCGGACGGGTCGGAATGCCCGAACGTCAAGAAGAAAGGCATCCTGCTGGTGGACATGTGAGCGACCTTATTCTCTGGCACTCGTGAATCGGGCCTGAAAGCAAGCCGTTGCCCTCGAAGTCCAACGTTCTGGAGTGCGGCGGCTGTGACGTCGCTTTGCCCTGGGCGTTGCCCTGTCGGCCGGACGCGGCCTGGTGCGGGAGAACGCCACCGCGGCGTCCGTGGCCGCCGCACTCCAAGAAAAAAGCAGCCTCCCCGGCGCGGAAGTCCTTGTGGCTGCGAGTCTTGACCTGTGCCAGAAAAAAATGTCGCTCACG
>CAYWTX010000713.1:0-5438 GCA_964461295.1 uncultured Planctomycetaceae bacterium
CATGCCCGGCTTCCGCCCCAACGAACACTATGTCCGCGAGATGAAGCGGTACGGCGTGCTGAGCAGGTCGTTCGACCCCAACACCAGCCCGATCGATGTTTACGCCACCGACCAGGCCTACTGGCGCAGCCTCTGGTGGCAACCGGAGCGATAGCCGACATCCGTGAGGAACGCAACATGAGGATGCGACATCCGAGGGCATGCGAGAGACGGCTGGCCATCCTGGCGGCGCTGGCCGCCGGACTTCTGACGGCTCTTGCGGCAACCAGTGCCGGCGAGGCGGCGGAGAACTCCGACGGCCTGCGCGGGCCGCAAGTGGCGTCGACGGCCGAGGACGTCAAGGCCGAGTGGAAACGGCAGCACGACGCCATGCTCACGGACAAGGGCGTGCTGCGGCCGACGGACAAGCTCAGCAGCGTGATCGCGGCCGACCGGCAGGCGACGGCGCCGCTGCCCGGCGACGCAGGTCCGGTGGACGTCGTTCTGCGCCGGACGGGCGCGCTGCTGGCCGACTTGCGCGCCGGCGGCGCAGCGGACCTGGCGGCGCTGGCCGGCGAACTGGAGGCGCTCAAGAAGCAGGCGGCCGGCAAGGCGGGCGATTACGCCCTCTACGAGCGGGCGTGCGATTTGCGGCGGCGGATCGCCTTCGCCAACCCGCTGCTGAAGATCGACGCTATCCTCTTCGCCCGGTGCCGCTTCCGCGGCATGAACATGACTGACATGGCCTGCGGGCACAACGCCGTGCCCGAGGGCAGCGCCCTGTGCGTGTTGCGGGATCCCTTCGGACCCCAGCCGCGAGTGGTCGACCTGCTGAAGGACGCCGTTGTCCAGTCCGGGCGCTACAGGGGCCGGACGCTCCAGGGCGGGCAGTTCTGCTCGCCGGATCTGTCGTACGACGGCAAGACGATCTACTTCGCCTGGACCGAGAAGGGCGGTCCCGGGCGCAGCGGAGCGATGGACAAGTCCTACAACCTCCAGAATACGTACAAGATATTTGCCGTCGGAGTCGACGGCGGCGGGCTGGTGCAGTTGACCGACGGGGCTTGGAACGACACGGACCCGGTCGAATTGCCCAGCGGGCGGATCGCCTTCGTCTCCGGCCGGCGGAACACGACCATCCGCTGCAATTACGCCAGCTCCTACGCGGTCAACAACACATTGTTCTCGATGGACGCCAACGGTAGCGGAGTGGTGCAGCTCAGTTGGCATGAGACGGGCGAGTGGGCCCCGAGCGTGGGCAACGACGGCATGCTGGTGTACACGAGATGGGACTACGTGGACCGCCAGTTCGAGTACTCCCACGGGATATGGACCTGCTTCCCCGACGGGCGCGACCCCCGGGCGCCGCACGGCAACTATCCCGGCGGGGCGAGGGATCGCCCCCCTGCCGTCGAACTGGGGCTGCGGGCCGTCCCCGGCCGGCAGGGACTGTACGTCGCCTCCACCGGCGGGCGCCACCAAACGCGAGGCACGCTGATCCTGATCGACACGTCCACTCCGGATGATCGCGGCGTGCGCCAACTCAAGGTCATCACGGCGGAACTGGGCTTCGGCTGGCGCAGCGACGTAGGCGCCTACGCCACGCCCTGGCCGCTGAGCGAGAAGTACTTCCTGGCGGCAGTTTCACACCAGCCGAGGAAGGACGGCAAGGCCGTCGGCACGCTGGCGGGCGGGCTGTGCTACGTGGACGTGTTCGGCAATCGCGAATTGCTTTGTTCCGGCGGCGAGCACGAATGTCTCGACCCGATCCCACTGCGCCCACGCCCGCGCCCGCCTCTGCTGGCCGACCAGATCCAGCGGCCGGGCTCGCCATCAACAGTCGCCGGCGCCCCCAGGGCCGCCATCGTGGTCGCCAACGTCTACGACAGCGACTTCGCCTGGCCGGCCGACACCAGGATCAGACGCCTGCGGGTGATCCAGATCGTGCCCAAGACCACGCTCCACAAGGACCAGCCCCGGATCGGGTTCACCCCCGAGGCTGGCCCGCGCATCCCGCTGGGCACGGTGCCCGTGATGGAAGACGGCAGCGCGTACTTCGAGGCTCCCGTCGGCCGCGAACTCTACTTCCAGGCACTCGATGCCAACGGCCTGGCTGTTCAGTCCATGCGGTCGGGGACATACGTGCACCCCGGCGAGCGCAGGGTCTGCGCCGGCTGCCACGAGAACAAGTGGAGGGGGCCCGCCGCCGCGGTCAACACCGCGGCGCTGCTCGCCGTGCGGAATGCGCCGCTCGGACGGCCGTCAGAGATCGAGCCCGAACTGACGAACAAGGACGGGCAACTGGAGGTGCTGACGTTTCCTCGCCACATTCAGCCGATCCTGAGCCGCCGCTGTGTGTCCTGCCATCTGAAGGAAGGCAAGGGGCCCAAACTGGACGACACGACGCCGGGCCGCACGGGCTGGTTCGCCTCATACGAAGCCCTGCGGCCGGCCGTGTTCTGGCACAGCAACAAGGGCAAGGACCAAGACTTTTCGCAGAGCATCGCAGGCAAGACCGGCTCCAAGGGGGGCAAGCTGCTGACGCATCTGGATGCGAAGCGATGCGACGCGAAGCTGACGGGCCAGGAGTACCGCACGCTGACGCTGTGGATGGACTGCCTGTCGCCGTTTTACGGCTGGGACCAGGATGTGGACTGTCAGCTTCGCGGCGAGGCGGTCGTGCCGCGGATCGAGTTTGACCCCAACAGCCCGCTGGCGACGGAGTGGCGAGGCGGCAAGTAGGCCCCCCGCCTCCGCTACGGAAACCGGAGAGAAAGATGACCACGCGTGGAAACTGCCGGCCGGGCCGGCGCGACGTGCTTCGCGGGATGGCGATCCTGGCGTGGATACCGTTTTGCGGGATGGCGCAGGCTGGCCAGGACGCCGCGCCGGCGGCGGAAGCCGTTCGGCCCGGGCCTATGCTCCAGAAGGCGTGGGCGGGGCCGATGAAGGGCGTCGAGGAACTTGTCAGCACCTGGCACAGCCGGGTGGACGACATCCACTGGTACGTCAACTTCGGCTACCTATGCCACAATCCGGCCAGGAAGATGACGTTCACCGGCAGCACGCTATCGGTGGTGAACATCGCCAGGCAGGACGTGCGAGTTCTGCTGGACGACCCCAACGGGGCTATCCGCGACCCGCAGGTCCACTACGACGGCAGGACGATCCTGTTCTCGTGGCGGAAGGGCGGCAGCGACTACCATCACCTCTACGAGGTCCAATCCGACGGCACCGGCCTGCGGCAGATCACCGATGGCCCGTGGGACGACATCGAGCCGACGTACCTGCCCAACGACGAGATCGCGTTCATCTCCTCGCGATGCAAAAGGTGGGTTCCCTGCAACTACACGCAGGTGGGCACCCTTTACCGTTGCGACCGCCAGGGGCGCCACCCGCGGGCGATCTCCTGCAACGTCGAGCACGACAACACGCCGTCGGTCCTGCCGGACGGGCGGCTGGCTTTCACCCGGTGGGAGTACGTGGACCGCAGCTATCTCGACTATCACCACCTCTGGACGATGAACCCGGACGGCACGGGCACGATGGCCCTGTTCGGCAACATGCACCGCGGCGGGCTGATGCTCCGCCCCGCGGGCATTGCCGGAAGCGGCAAGATGGTCAGCAACTTCATCTGGGGCCACAGCGACTGGGAGCACCACGGCGCGGTCGTCCTGATCGACCCGGACCTCGGCCCCGACGCCCGCGAAAGCGTCCGCCAGATCAGCCCCGGCGAGTTCAACTGGTGGAAGAGCCGCGACCAGTACAACGACCCCTTCGCCTTCGCGCCCGATTGCATCCTGGCGGGACATGGCAACGGCGGGCTCTGGCTGCTCGACGGCAACAGCGCGCCCGAACGCATCTCCAACGCCCGCGCCAAGGAACTCTACCCGTTGCGCCCGCGGCCGCGAGAAAGGATCATCCCCGACCGGACCGACCGATCGAAGGACGTCGGGACGCTTGTCCTGACCGACGTCGGCCGGGGGCGGAACATGGCGGGCGTGCGCCCTGGAGACATCAAGAAGCTTCTGGTGCTGGAGGTGCTGCCGATCCCCGTGCACTTCGGCGGCTCATCGGCGCCGATCACGCTGAAAGGTTCGCACTTTGTCGAGCGGATCATCGGCGCCGTGCCGGTCGAGCCGGACGGATCGGCATATTTCGAGGTGCCGGCCCTGCGCCCGGTGTTCTTCGTCGCGCTCGATGCCAACGGCATGTCCGTCAAGCGAATGCAGAGCTACGTTCACGTGATGCCCGGCGAAACGACCGGCTGCGTCGGCTGCCATGAGCAGCGAAGCGATGCCGTCTACACCTCGACGAATCCCGCGGCCCTTCGACGACAGGCCAGCAAACCCGTCGCGATCGAGGGCGTGCCGGAGATCATCGACATGGTGCGGCACGTCCAGCCGATCCTCGACCGCCGTTGCGTGAAATGCCACAACGCGGCGGAACGCAAGGGCGGCGTCGTGCTGACCGGGCACCACGGCTGCGACTTCTCGCTCAGCTACGCCAACCTGATCGTCCGGAACCAGATCGCCGACGGCGCCAACGGCACGGGCAACAAGGCGCCGCGGGAGATCGGCAGTTCGGCCAGCCCGCTGCTGTGCAAGGCCGATCCGAACGCCTTCGGCCTCAAGCCGCATCACGGCGTGGCCCTGTCGCCGGCGGAGAGGCAACTCATTCGCCTGTGGGTCGACAGCGCCGCGGCGTACACCGGCACCTATGCCAGCCTTGGGTGCGGCGCCGTCGAACCCGCGTTCCTCAACGCACCCAAGACACGGACCGTGGAGGTCCCCGACCTGCTGAAGAATCGCAAGGCGGTAAAACAGGTTCCCGTGGAGGAACCCGCCGCGGTCGTCGAGGCCCGCGAGGCGTATCGCCGCCGGTGCGCCGGCTGCCATGCCCGCCAGATCGCCATCCCCCAGGAGGCGCGCAGCGCCCACCAGATTCGCGATCTGGCCGGCAAACTGGGCGATGTCCGCAAGCCCGCGCCGTACGGCGGAAAGATGTGCCTGGCCGCCCCGCCCGGCCCCGCACGCGAGTTCTCCTACTTCGAACGGGTCATCCTGCCCGACGACCCGTGCAGGAAGTTCTCTGAGCACGTCATGTTCGACCTCACGGCGCCAGAGGAGTCCAGCTTCCTCCTGGCGCCCCTGCCGAAGGCCGCCGGCGGGTACGCCAGTTGCCGGCCGGTCGATCCCAACGACCCCAACGCCGCGCCGGGCAAGTGGGTGGCGGTCTTCCGCGACGCCGCCGACCCGGACTACGCGAAGCTCCTGGGCGGCGTTCGCCACATGAAGGCCAAGCTCGACCGCATCGGCCGGTTCGACATGCCCGGCTTCCGCCCCAACGAACACTATGTCCGCGAGATGAAGCGGTACGGCGTGCTGAGCAGGTCGTTCGACCCCAACACCAGCCCGATCGATGTTTACGCCACCGACCAGGCCTACTGGCGCAGCCTC
>CAYWTX010000714.1:0-2932 GCA_964461295.1 uncultured Planctomycetaceae bacterium
CTGGGCAAAGGCAGCACGATCTCGCTGGACCTGCGGGTGCTGGGGGCCGACCGGGTGTACCACGACTTCGGCTACAACGCCCGGACGTTCTCCGGCGGCGGGGACAGGGAGGACACGACGCTTCAGCCGCCGCAGCACCCCATCGCGACGCTGGGTCCGATCTGGCGCGACATCTGGTACGGCGGGGGTCCGTACGCGTTCGTCTATCGCACGGGGGCCGACTGCGGCGTGGGCCTGGCCGCGGTGTCGGGCGCCCTGTGGGACTCGCCGGATGGAATCAGTCTGGAGAGCCAAAACCTGCACGTCAACGGCGACAAGGACAAGCCCGGACAGGTGCGCGTGGACATTCCCGCCGACGGAGGCGTGCGACGATGGGCGATCGTCCTGGGCGGCCCGGAGCTGCGCACGCAGATGGCGCGGATGATCCATTCGCGCGCGGAAATCCAGCTCGACCGCGTCAGCCGCGAGTGGGTGCTCACCTGGCCGAGCAAGGCCCCGGCCTTCACGCACGGCGGGGCCGGAGCGTACCTGGGCGGCAACTACAACCAGCACTACTTCAACCCGACGACGTTTCCGCGCAGCGTGAAGAAGGCGATGCCCACGAGCGGCCCGGTGACCAGCCGCGACCTGGCCGTGCTGGCGTACGTGTTCACCGATCCCAACTACTGGCCAGGGCACAGGGGCAAGTGGCAGATCGGCAACCCGAACTTTCACACCGACATGTGGCCGGTGGCGTTCCGGGTGGGGCTGCTGATGCCCGACCACCCGCACGCGAAGAAGTGGGTGGAGTTCGGCATCGAGAACATCCGCGGGCAGATCGAGCGAGACAGCTTCGCCGGCGGCTCGTGGGCGGAGAGCCTCAGCTACAGCGGGGCGTTCTTCGGCATCGCGCGGTACGCGAAGATGGCGGCCGACGCCGGGCAGGTGAACCTGTTCCGCGACATGCCGCGTTTTCGGGAGATCGCCACGTGGTTCGCGTGCATGGAGACGCCGGTGGACCCGCGCTTCGGCTGCCGGCAGAAGGCGCCCATCGGCGACACTTCGGCGGGCAATCACGTCGGCAGCCTGAACGGCCTGGCTGAGTGTTTCCGCGGGATCGACGACAAGTTCGCCGAGCAGCTCGCGCGGTTCCCCGAGAAGTGGGCGGGCGCGCTGGACCTGTCCAGCCGCGAGTTCTACGGCTTCGGGGCCAGCCTTCGCGGCAACGCCTACGACGAGCGGCACGAGAGCTTCGTGGCGTTCAAGGCCGGGCCGGCGCGGAACCACTTCCAGGGCGACGAACTGAGCGTGTATTTCGCGTCATTGGGCACGCCGCTGCTGATCGACTACGCCTGCCACTACTCTCCGCGCCCGTGGCATGCGGCCATGCACAACCGCCCGGACATGGACGACCTTCGCCCGGTGGCGGTGGCGGCGCGGCGGGCGTTTGCGGCCTCGGGCGTGGCGGACGTCTTCGTGGCCGACGAGCGGACGAGGGAGTTGAACCACGTTCCGCTGTTGCCGCACGAGACGACCAGGCCCGGGTGGGAGTACCCCACGTCGTACCTGCCGGCGGAGCGGCCGTGGACGATGCGGCGGTACGCGATGCTGGTGAAGCACGACCCCAATGCGTCGAAGCTCGCGGATTACCTGGTGGTTCGCGACGAGATCGATTCGCCGCGGAGCGTATGGTGGAACCTGCACGTGCTGGGGCGGGAGATCCGTCGTGACGGCGGGCGGTTCGATTTCCCCGGGCAACTCGACGTGGACCTGTCGGCGCACTTCCTGACGCCGGCGGTGGAGGACGTGCAGGACCGGCAGTGGGGGTTCCGCGGCGGCAACGCCGGCGAGCTTCGCGGGCTGAAGGGCGAAGAATACGAGAAGAGGTTCTTCGGGGCGTGGATTCCGAAGGACTTTCAGCGCGGCACGTGGGGCAAGGGCGACAGCAACGGCGAGATGGCCAAGTGGCTGCGGGTGAAGGGCGCGGCGGGGAGAACGGATTGGCTCGTCGTCCTGATGCCCGCCTTGTCCGCCCGGAAGGATCTGCCCGCTGAAGCGGGCAGGCCGAAGGTGGAGAAGTTGACCGCCACCAGCGCCCGCATCACGCTGGGCGGCGAAAGCGAGGTCGTGCACCTGGGGTCCGACGGCGCACACCAGGCGGCGGTGGAACGCGGAGGAAAGGTCACCGTGTTGCTCAAGGCCGGCACGGTCCGGCCATGGAGCGAAGTGGAGTTCAAACCGGTGCCGGCGACTTTGGACAGGGGCGGAAGGTAAGGAAGATGATTCAGTCAGGAACAACTGCGAGAAACAGCAAGCTTCTTCACACTGTGGCAACATTACAGATGCCGGGCCTTCTTCAGCCTGAAGGGCTGACGGACTACAGCCCAGGGTAACGCCCTGGGTACCCGTGGCCCCTCCTGGGCCAAGCCCTGAAGGGGCGAGAGAACGGTGCCTCGCACTTCCGCCGCCCCTACAGGGCTTGTTCGTTCGGTACTCTGGCACCCAGGGCGTTGCCCTGGGCTGTAATCCGTCAGCCCCTTGGGCTGAAGATTCCTGCAGTATCGCTACAACGTCAGTTTCTCCGCACGCCGTTGGTCGTGATGGCGGGTCTTGCGGTTATTGCGTGCGCGCAAGCGGTATACGCCGCCGAGCAGCATCCCAGGCTCTTCCTCACGCCGCAGCGCGTGGCGGCGGTGCGCAAGAACATCGCCGTCGCGGGCAGCCATCACCAGTTGGCCTTCGCCGACCTGAAGGCCCGGGCCGACAAGGGCGAGTACGAGAGCGGGTACGGGGCGGGCTACAAGGCCGTCGAGGCAGCCTTCCTGAGCGCGATCGCCGAGGACGAAGCGGCGAAGAAGCAGTACGCCGAGGTCGCCTACAAGACGCTGGCGGCATGGACGAGCACAGGATCGGCCACGCTGGGCAGGAGCATGGAAGCGCGGTGCCTTGGCCT
>CAYWTX010000715.1:0-2993 GCA_964461295.1 uncultured Planctomycetaceae bacterium
CGCCCTGGCCACCGAGGGCGGCGTGTCGCGCGGCACCCTCAAGGGCATGCTGGTGCACATCGAGCATTCCGGGCATCGCCGGGTGGGGGGCGCCCTGGTCGCGGCGCGTCCCGCCGAAACCGAGCTGGACTTCCAGGTCGCCGGCCGGCGCTTCCACGCCGTATACGATCCCTGGCTTGGCGATCTCTTCACCGCAGGAGTTTCGACCGGGATCCCGAACATCTCTACCTATTTTGTCTACCCGGGGTTCGCCGTCGCGATGATGAAGGGTCGCCTGCTCTGGCTGCGGGATCTGATCCAGACCCACCTGCTCCGGTTCCTGCCGGAGGGTTCGTCCGCTCGGCAACTGCGCGATGGCCGGACCTATGTCCTGGCGATCGCCTCGAATGGCGAAACGCAGGCGCGCGTCGCCCTGGTGGGACCGGAGGCCTACAGGTTCACCGTGCTGTGCCTCCGGGAGATCACACGTGCGGTTTTGGCGGGGCGATGGTCCCCGGGCTTTCAGACGCCAAGCCTCTACGGGAAGGCGCTGCTTGACGGGACGGAGGGTGTGACATGGGACACGTAGGGATCGGAGGTTCGTACGGCGACGGCGAGGGTGTCGCCGGGTCCACACTGCAGGCGGACTGTCTGTCCGTCCGCGAGGGTCGACTTTACATCGACGAACTCGACACCGTCGAACTGGCCGAACGGTTCGGAACGCCGCTGTTCCTGCTGTCCGAGACGCAGTTACGGCGCAACGTCCGCCGCTTCCGCGCGGCGTTCGCCGCCGAGTGGCAGGGCCCGGTGGACGTGATGCCGGCGTTCAAGGCCAACACCACCCTGGCCAGCCGGCGGGTCCTGACGGACGAAGGCGCCGGAGCCGACGTCTATTCCCCTGGCGAACTGGAGGGTGTCTTGAGCACGCCGGTGGACCGGAACCGCGTGTCGGTCAACGGCGGGGGCAAGAGCCGTGACTACCTGGCGCACTGTGTGCACGAAGGCGTGCGCATCACGGTCGAGGATGTCGATGAGATCGACCTCATCCAGGCTGTGGCGGCCGAGCAGAACCGAACGGCGAAGATCCGTCTGCGCGTCAAGCCCACCGTACCCAATCTGTGGCGGCCAACGGATTTTTCCCAGCTGACCGTCCCGATCGATCTGGCCATCCAGGTCTACAAGTCCGGCATCCCGCCCGAATTCCTTGTCGAAATGGGCCGGCGCGCGATCGCCGCACCCAACATCGACATGGTCGGGCTGCACGTGCATCAAGGTCGACATCACGCCAGTCTCTGGTTTTGGAAAGGCCTGATGTCCCGCTTTGGGAAGCTGGCGGGTGAGCTCATCTCCGCCTGGGACGGTTGGCAACCCCAGGAGATTGACATCGGGGGCGGCTGGCCCAGCCCGCGGGACCCGCTGAACGAGGAACTGCCGCGCTCGGAGTTTGTCCTGACCGCACTTGGCTTCCCTCTGCTCGCGGGCTTGCGCGGACTGGGCGCCCGTTTCTACCACCGGGCCCTGGCCGGACTTGTGCCGGTGCTGTCCTTGCATCGGTTCCGCGCGCCGCCGCCGACGATTGAACAGTACGCGGCCACCTCCGTGCGGACGCTGCGACGCGAGCTGCATGCCGCGCGCGTGCCGACGGCGGGGGTGCGCCTGCAAATCGAACCCGGCAGGTCGATGTATGGCGATGCGGGCATCCATCTGGCGCGGGTCAAGGCCGTCAAGCGACAGACCCGGCCCTTCCCCTATGTCTGGGTGCTGACGGACACCACGACCTTCTTTCTCGCCGGCGGGCACTTCGAACGCAACCGCTTCCGGCATGTTGTCGCGAACCAGCCCGATCGGCCCGACACAATGACCGCCGATCTTGTCGGGCATTCGTGCTTTGCAGACCAGATCGTTCTCGGCGCGCGGCTTCCGGATGTCGTCGCGGGTGACGTGATTGCCCTTCTCGAAACCGGGGCCTATCAGGAATCGAGCGCGTCAAACTTCAATGCGCTCGCCCGACCCGCGACGGTGATGGTGTGCGGCGATCAGGCTGATGTGGTGCGGAGGGCCGAGACCGTCGAGGACGTCTACAGGCGCGACCTGGTGCCCCCGCGGATGCTCCAGTTCCGGGACGCGCACTCTGATCCGGTCGCGATGGAAACCCGTCTGTGAGCCGCGAGGTGTTGAGCCTCGTGCTGATCGGGCTGCAACTGGCGACCGCGCTCGGAATTGTGGTGTTCTGGATCCGGTGGTTCCGCGCTGAGCACGATGAGTCAGCGTGGCCTCCGGGCTACAGGCGGCATGAGCAGGCCTTCGTCGTGCCGGACGGGATGCTGGCGATACTGCTGGTCGCGTCATCCTTGGCGAGTCTCGGCAATATGGCGCTTGGTTCCCCCCTGGCCCTGGTCGCCGCGGGCGTGATGCTCTTCCTCGCCCTGTTTGACCTCGCCTACTTCGCTCAACAGGGAATGTTCGCCGTTGCTCGAGGCGGGGTGGGCAACGCTATTCTGGTCGGCTGGCTTCTCGTCCTGTCCGCGCCAATCGTTCCGCCGACAGGAAACAGGTTCCGGTGCCTGCAGGAACCTGGAACGCCGCCTGTACAGCGCCCTGTCTGGAGACCAAACCCTGACGCCGCGTGAACACGTTCACACGGTGCCGCCGCGGCCGGAGGGGCCGGACCGCGATGCGAACGGCGCTGCCCGCGCAGGCGGGTTCTCGCTGCACGCGGGCGTGGACGTGGCGCCGCGCGATCGTACGAAGCTCGAGCGGCTGTGCCGGTACATCAGTCGCCCGCCGGTGGCGAGCGAGTGCCTGGCGGTGACGCCGGCGGGGCGTGGCGTGCGGGCGGGAGCATCATCGACGGTCGAGCGGGGTCCGCCGCCGACGCCGCGGCACATGGCGATGAGCTGGGCGCGGCGGCTGAAGCGAGTATTCGGGGTGGAGATCGCATCAGGCCGGCGGCGAGAGTGCGCGGCTCGAGTGCGGTCGGGATCGATCGCCGACCGGCCCGCAGAGGCTAGGCG
>CAYWTX010000716.1:0-6130 GCA_964461295.1 uncultured Planctomycetaceae bacterium
ATCATTCAGCATTCCGTCGAACGGCGTTCGCCAGACGGCTGTAGTGAAGACCTGCCCTCTTGTCCGGCTGGACGGGCGGCCGAACAATGCCGGCATGTTCCTGCGAGCGCACCATCGTTGGAAGAACGGCAAACCCCACCGTTACTTCAGCCTCGTCGAGAACCGACGCATCGGCCGGCACGATCGGGGCTTGCGCACTCGCAGCAGGCGCCGCTGCCGTGGCCGGGGCGCCGCCAGTGGCCGCGCCCGGCGCGGCAGCCCACGCCAGTGACGCCGACAGGCCGAGCAGCGCAATCACGGTGAACCAGCTCAACTTCGTAGCCAACCGCCTCTGCAAGGAATCCATCTGTCGCTCCATGTCTGTATCGCTTCCCTGAAACAGAGCCGACATTTCCCAGGTAACTTCTCGCTGACGACCGGCGTCAGTAGTTTCCATGGTTCTATCTCGCCGTCGCGATTCGACGACCGGAGTTTCGACGCCCCAAACGTAACTCGTTTGTTCGTGCAAGGCCCTCGCTATCGCGATTCCGACATTATCCCCGATGGCTGCCGGAGGAAGCACGCCTTAGCCACGGCAAATCCTGCCGAAAACATGTATTTTCCTGCAAAGGGGCCTGTTCGCACGGGTATCCTCGCCATGGCCACGGTATAAGACACGTTCCCTGGGCCTCGAACTCAGCGAGAAAGGTACGACTATGGACAGGCTCTCTTCGGCAGATCGCCTGCGGGCGATGGTCCGCTGCCAGAAGCCTGATCACGTGCCTCTGCTGCTGCACCCCTTCGGCTGGCAGCCCCGGTGGCGGCCGGGGCCGTGCAACGATCAGGTCGAGATGGCGGAGGCGTTCCTTGAGTTCGGCCTGGACGCCTGGCTCGGCATCGGCCCTCCGATGGTATTCCATCCGGAGGTGAAGGTTCGCCAGCGGATCGAGCGCCGCGGTGAAGACCCCTGGCCATGCATGGTCAAGGAGTATGACACGCCGGCGGGCACGTTCCGTCCGGAGGTGTTCCTGACGGACGACTGGGTGACGCCCGAACGGCCGGAGCACAAGCACAGTGCCCCCGCGGTCGAACTGCTGGACGACTACAACGTCGTTCGCTACCGGACCTGCCCTATCCAGACCGAGCAGGACCTGGAGAAGCTCAAGTACCTCTGACGAACTCCTTGGGCGAGAGGCCCTCCAGACGCTTGAAGGTTTTGGACAGATGGCAGGCGTCGCTGAACCCCAACTGATGGGCGACGGCCTTCACCGAGTTCCCGCGCAACAGGAGCATCCGGGCCTGCTCGATCCGCAGACGCAACATCGTCGTCTTAGGGGTCTCACCCGCGTCCCGTCGATAGCGATGGGCCAGCGTCGAGACACTCACGTGCATGGCATCCGCCACTTCCTCCAGTGTCACGGTACGAGAGAGGCGGTTCTTCATGAAGTTCCGCACCTGCTGCATGAAGCCCGGAGCAGTCGCGGGGGCAGCGGTCTCCGCGATGCAGTATGCCTCCTCCTGAACATGCCTGGCCAATAGGAGCAGGTCGAGGATGGCGCAGAGGCTGGCTTGCGCCCGCCAGAACCCCACTTCGCCCTGTTCGTGACCCGCCTGAGCAGCCTGCTGCAGGAGATCGCCGACCCGTCCGGCCTGGTCGAGGAACCGGGCATAGCCGTGCTGGCGGACCAGGGGTCCCAGGCCGGCCTCCTCGCCGCCCGCGAAGTCCAGCCAGGCGCTGTGGCGTTGCCCGCGTTCCCGGCGGGTGTCCTCGCAGTACTCCCTGTCGGGCGGGTAAAGGTGGACCGAGCCGGCCCGGCGGCTGCACCACGCCAACTTGCCGAATCTCACCCCAACCCGGCCAAAGCTGTTGAACTCGTAGTCCACCACCCAGGTGCGGGCTTGCATCCTCGCAAGCGACTTCGGATAAGGCCCGCTGATCTCCACGGCGGCCAGAACGGCGGGACTCACCTCAGGACGGCGGGCCCAGCGGTGGCTCAGGATGTAGCGGTCCGTGTGCACGTTGGATTACCGCAGTTTTATGCAGGCCCGACCTTGATGACTCACTGATCGCCGAGACAAACTGCAATCCTATACACGGAAGATGCAGGATTGTACATGAAAACCAGGCAGACCCATACGGCCCGGGAAGGTTGAATGAGTCAGTGGTTGGCAGAAGACGGGCTCTTCTGAAACGAAGCGAACCTGATGAAACACGGTCGATTGAGGGCCACCCGATGGGAAGACGAGCGACCGAACCGCCGTGTTTTGCTCCTGGTCCTGCCGGACGGTTGTCATTGGCTGTAGCAGTCATGTTGCTGGCAGGACCGGATTGGTTCCCGACAGCCCGGGCTGAACCTCCAGGTCCTGATCTCCACAGATCGCCACAGGAGTCCGAAGTGTCCGCAACACGTCCGGCGCCCATGAGGCGCGTCATCGACCACGAACATCCGTTGTTCATCTTCCAGCTCTACTTTGCCTCCGGCGATGGAGAGAAGGAGGTCCTGAGATACTGGAACGCGATCCCGGAGGACCTTCGACCGCACTCAGCCCTCTTCTTGCGCCGCGTATCGGGCTACCCGCCCCAGAGCATCGTCAAGGGCATCCTTGACGCGGCGCAGAAGCACAAGGTCCCCATCGTGCTGTTCGTGGCCCGCAACCCGCTGCCGCAAGGCGCCGAGGACAAGCTGCTGGCCGAGTACCCCTGCCTGATCGGCCTGGTGCCCTATGAGTACGGCTACCGATGGGCGTCCACGCCGGCGTTCACGTGGACGGCTGAGACCTGCCGCAAGCACGGCGCCTACGTCGTCTGGAACCACCTCGACGGTTTCTCGCACATGTTCGAGACCGATCCGAAGGACTTCCGCATCACCGACTTCCCGCGAATGTACGACTTCTTCGACAAGTACGGGCGCAACTTCATCCTCCAATCCAAGGCCAACGGGACGCGATACAAGGACAAGAAGTTCGATTACGAGGCGTTCGGCGAGTTCATCGAGTCCTCCGAGGTCCTGGCCGGCACGTGGCTGACGGGCTTGACCGAATCGTGGTCCTGGCAGCCGGAGGATTGGCTGTGGTACGAGAAAGGCTACACCAAGCTGTTCCAGTTTTCCGAGCCGGGCGACCGCGACCGTTGGGGCATGTACCTGCACAACAACGGCATCAACGCGATCTGCCCGGAGAACCTGCTGACGCAGGAGGTGCTCCTGGCGGCCATCCACGGCTGCACGACCTTCACCTTCGAGATCGGCCTGACGAGCGGCGCCGAGCCGGGGCCATGGTTCAGGCAGACGATGGGCCCGCTTCTCCAGGAGATCGTGAAGCGCAAGTTGATCCCATCGCGGGAGGAGATGCTGGCGCGCAGCCGGGCCGCATCGAGCGGCACGCTCAAGCGCCTTTACGCACAGACATCCTGCGTCCTTCAGCATGACGGGCGGTACGGCCTGATCCCCTGGCTGCCGTCGGGCACGCCAGCCCGGCAGCAGCGCAAGTTCGAGTTCCTGCCTGGCGACTACGACTACCGTCTGCTGCCGTTCCTCAACGCGCTGTATCCACAGGAGGGCCGCGGACGCTGCTTTATCGAGCGACAGGGCCGGCGATGGTACGTCATGAACCCCTGGGAGAATGTGAACAAGGAGACCGACTTCCACCTGCCGCTCTATACGAACACCTGCCGGAGCCTTTCAGGAACGCTGCCGTCGCACACCTTCGCCATCGTGGAGGAGGCCGGCGACCGGATCGAGGTCTACCTGAGCAATTTCCGGCTGGACAAGGATGAGATCTGGGACCGCCGCCACACGTCGTCGGCCGTGCGACGGATCGTCGCTGACGCCGAAGGCAACCCCAACCGCAGCATCCGCAAGACAACGCTGGTTTTGACCGGGCACGAGGGGGACAAGGCCCCGGCCCTTGAGATCATAGGGCATGACGGGGCCAGGCATGAGGAGCGGTGGAATGCCCGGGACAAACGGTATGAACTGGACATCCACCACAACGGCATCGTGCGGGTGGTGCTGAGGGCCGCCGGCAGCGAGGCGAAGAAAACGCCCCCGCAAGGTTTGTCGCGGAACCTGTGCCTCGGCAAGCCGGCCGAGGCCAGTTCGTCGAGGAAGCCCTGCCCGGCGGCCGCGGCGACGGATGGGGTGTATGAGACATTCTGGGCGCCGGAAGGCGGTGACAAGCCCTGGCTGATGGTCGACCTGGGCGAACCGGTGGAGATCACCGCTTACAGGCTCGCGTACGGCCTGGACGCCAACGGACCTGCCATCAAGTTCCAGTTCCAGGGCGCCGCGGAGCGGAGCGGCCCGTGGGTCACATTGCACGAAGGCGCCTGTGCCGGCCAGAGCATGCGCGTATATCCGATCGAAGCCAAAGGCAAACATCGCTTCGTTCGAGTGGCGTTCGATTCGCCGCCCGATGGCTGCGTCGTAAGGGAACTCGGCGTCTACACGGGGCCGGCCGAGCCGCTGCGCCAGTGGGCGCCGCTGGCTGAATCGCAGGACCTTGCGGCGATCCTCAAGTTGCTGCCGAAGGCTGGCTCCGACGCCGAGCACCGGGCCATCGAACAGGCCGCGTTGGGCATCTGCCGCAAGTCCGCTTCGCCTGCCCAGTCGTCCGACATGGTCATCGCCGCAATGGGCGGCGCCGATGAATGGTCGGCAGCCACGCTCGTGCGCATTCTGGGGCGACTTCGGGGCGAGCGGGCGTTGTCGGCCGTGCGGGCCGCCGCCAAGGACTCGCGGCGTGAGGTCGTCGAAGCCGCCCAGTGGGCCCTCGCCGAATGGCCCGACATCGCTACGTTGGCCGACAAGCTAGACATCGCCAAGACGGCCGCCGACTACTCGCTCCGCGAGCAGGCCCTGCGCACGACGGTTCGCCTGGTGGATCTCAACCGCGACCTGCGGCCGGAACAGCGGCTGCCCTGGCTGGTTGAGGGCCTCGCCCTGGCCAGCGAGGAGCGGACCAAGCTGATGTTCATGGAGGCCCTGGGATACATCACGCACCCCGCATCGTTCGAGGCCATCGCGTTCATGATGGCCGACAGGGACAGCGCCAAGGCGGCGTCCGAGGCGCAGAAGATGTGCATCTTCATGATTCCCAAGGGCCACCCCGCCGACAACCGCCGGGCGTTGAGGAACTTGTTGGGGTTGCGCAAAGAAGACAAAGCCTTTTGCGACCGCATCCGGGCAGTCAGGGAATTCGCCGAGGAACTGGCGGAATAGGCCTTGAATTGGAGCGCAAACCAATGTCGACGACCATCCGCGGCTGGGACGGCATCTGCTGTTACGACCTGCGGAGAACGAAGTATTGTGCGATCATGCGGAGATGCGGCCGCCCACGGGAGACCAACCGGCGTGACGCTCTTCCGCATGGGTAGCTCTTCCGTCGCCTGATTGGTGAGGTACGAATGAGAGTCAAACCCAAAGTCAGAACGTCCGAACGCCGGCAGACCAGGAATGGCCGCAAGAGGCTGCCGTGGCTGGCCATCGCTGTGTCCATGGCCTTCATCGCCTTCAGTGAGGTCCGGCTCGTGGCTGCGCCTGCAAGCCCCGCCGAACCCAAGGGCGCGGTCAACGTCCTCAAGGCCCTGGAGGCCAAGGTGATGGCCGAGGTGAACTGGCCGACGCGGTGGCAGGTGTTCGGGCCGCTCTCGGGCGAGGCGGCCGCGCCGAATGAACAGCAACTCAAGAGCGTCCCAAAGACGCTGGAGATCGGCGGCAAGTCGCTCGATCCCGTCGTCCTTGAGGCCAGGCCCGCACCCGCGCCCAGGCCCGAACCGGCGTCCGCCTCGGCCGCCACCCCTGAGGCCGGCGAATCGCGACCGCTGACGGTCGATCTGACGAAACTATGGTCGAAGGAACTGGGCGAGAAGGAGCGGCAGACGGCCTACGCGTTCGGCCAGATCGACTGCCCCGCCGACGGCACGCTGTACGTCAACTGCGGGGCCGACTGGTGGATGAAGTGGTTCGTGGACGGCAAGGCCGTCTATGACACGCTGGATGGCGGCAACGGCATCGTGCCCACGGTGATCAAGAAGCGCGGCTTCGCCGTGCCGGTGGCCAAGGGCAGGCACGTGGTGGTGGCGATGGTGCAATCAGGCAGCGCCGGATGGAGCTTCGGTTCCTTCGGCGCCATGGCCACGACCGGGCCGGCG
>CAYWTX010000717.1:0-3513 GCA_964461295.1 uncultured Planctomycetaceae bacterium
AAGCCTTCCCGCGACTGGCTTTCGGCCCGTCCTTCGCCGCCGCCGGTTCGGGGGGACCTGAAACGGCGGCGGCGAAGGACGGGCCGAAAGCCCGTCGCGGGAAGGCGTGAGGGCGTCCCAAACCCAGCAATCCGAGGACAATCACCCCCGAAAAGCCAGGCAGGAGACTACGCCGCGATTATCTTGGACAGCAGTGGTGTCGGCCGGACGGACGCGCAGTTCCTTCCACAGGTCCAGCAGCCAGAGGATGTCGGCGCCGTTGTAGCCGGCGCCGCGCCCGTCGGCGGTCTGGTAGGCGTCCTCGCCCGTGAAGGGGCCCTGGTTGCCGTTGGCGACGCCGCGCAAGTCGAGGCAGACGACCTCGCCGCGCGGCGTGACGGAGTAGACCTCGTTGCCGTCGATCGTGGGCGAGCTGGTGAAGCCCAGGCCGCGGATGGTCTGGCTGGTGATGAGGTAGTCCCACGGGCTCTTGGGCTCGACGGCGGCGGGGCGAAGCGGGTCCTCGGCGATGAAGTCGCGCCACGGGCTGCGAAGCTGCCAGAGGAACTTGCCCGTCTTCTCGTCCAGGCACAGCAGCAGGCCGCACTTCGTCCCGGCCGTGCCGACCAGCACGCGCCCGCCGGCGACGGCGGGCGTGCCGGCCATCGTGTAGCCCACGCGGGCGGACCAGCGCACGGCGGGGTGGTCGCGCAGGGCCAGTTCGTTTTGCGCCGTCGTGCGGAGCAGGTCGGGCAGATTCCGCTCGGCGGAAACCATGTTCCGCCCCGGCGTGCCGCCCCACTGCGGCCAATCGTCGGCGACGCCCGTCATCTCGGCCGCCGGAAACGCAAAGGAAATCGCAATCGCCGACGCCACGATCCGTCGTTTGCACGCCATTGGTCTCGTCCGTGAGTGCCTTGCCGGTCTGTCGCGGCATCATACCATCGCGGCCGGGCCGTTTGTAGTGAGGGGCTACGGGGAGATGCCAACGCCGAAGACGCTGCCGGGTGCACGGCCGCGGTCGCTGCTGCGCAACCACCCTTGTCTTCAGCCCGTCGGGCTGAACAGCGGCGCTCCGCCCGCTTCCGAGTTGCACCAATGACGCCACAGCGTCCTTCTTGGAAGTGGATCGCCGATCCTATCTTTAACCGAGGCCGCGTCGGTTGAACCAACGCGGGAACTGAAGCGGCCAGACCGATCACGGCGTCCGTCTCTCAACCCCGCCGCGCAGGTTCGTACGTGCGGCACTGCCGCATACGGCTTCCGTGCCGGGTACTTGGCGAAGAAGCGACCGTAGACCGGCCACTTGCCTGACTCATCGCTCAGAGCTTGTGAAAGGATCGAAACTCGCGGCTTGGCCCACGCTTCTCAGGCGAGATTGCCGCTCGTTGGACCGCTCTGTAAACACCGATGGCCCCGGCAGTTGCCGAGGCCATCGGACACGCTAGTCGGGGCGGAGAGATTTGAACTCTCGACCTCCTGCACCCCATGCAGGCACGCTAGCCAAGCTGCGCCACGCCCCGAGCATGGTCATGCCATCTTACCGTCGCCCAGACGCGGCGTCAACCCTGGGTGGCAAGAATCAGCGATTCCGCAAGGCCGGCCTGGGTTGCGCTATTTGTGCCTACTACGCCGCCGGCGGCAAGGGCGAGCCGCTCGACTAACGGCCGGGCAACTTCCAGCCATAGCGAACCTGGAATCTGGGAGGACGAGGCCATGAACTGCGGGAGCCGCATCGCCGTTGTGGGGGGCCTGGTCGCAGTTGCCGTCGCCGCCCGGGCGGGGGACTGGCCCCAGGTGCGCGGCCCGGAGCACAACGGCGTGTCAAGAGAGCCGGTCAGGATCGCCGCTTCGTGGCCGGGCTGGGGCCCGAAGGCGGTGTGGGAGTTCAAGTTTCCCGGCGTCGGCGCGGGCGCCATTGACGGGGCGACGGGTCCGCGCGTCGGGGCGTTCCGGGGGGCGGGATCGCCCGTAGTTTCCGGCGGCAAGGTGTACGTGCAGGCTGGCTGCGTGGACCCCAGTGAGATGGCCCGGGTTCGGGAGAAGCGAAGGGCGGTCGAGGCGAGGCTGGCGGACACGCCGCACGACAAATGGGCGTCCGACGCGGAATACGCCGCCGCGACGAGGGCATGGGCTGCGCTGAAGACCTACGGCTTCTGGTGTTTCGACGCGAAGGACGGCCGGCTGATCTGGCACAAGGTTGCCCCGGCCGACGAGGGCGGCGGGTGGTTCAGTTGCTCGACGCCGAGCATCGCGAACGGGAAGTTCTATTTCTTCAGCCGGGCCGGCCTGTTGTTCTGCCTGAGCGCGGGCACGGGCGATGAACTGTGGCGCAATCAGGTGGCGGCCAAGCCCGTGCTGGGGCTGCACGGGTACCACGGTTCGCCCACGGTGACGGCCGGGAGCGTCGTGGTGAACTACCCGGGGGTGGGGACCATGGCGTTGGACGCGACGACGGGCGAGAAGCGATGGCAGCGGGCGGACGTGCACAGCCGGCACGCCTCGCCCCTGCCGTGGACCGCCGACGGCGGGCCCGTGGTGCTCTGCGCGGGGCATTGTCTCACCGTGGACAAGGGAGAGACGTTGTGGAAGGTGCCCGCCTGGAACGATGAATGCCAGGCGGCGCTGGCCGGCGACCGGCTGGCGGTTGTCGAGAGAACCGGCAACGAGTGGCTTACGGTCGTGCACCGCCTGACGGCGAAGGAGGCGCAGCTCCTGTTCCGCAAGCCGGTGCCCAACAAGCTCGGCGGCGGGGCGCTGCTCGACGGCGATCGGGCGTACTGGGCGTCGTTCAACCTGCACTGCCTGGACGCCTGCACCGGCGACGTGCGGTGGAAGTCGGAACTGGGCCTGCGCAACGCTTTCTCGGCGCCTGTGCTCGTTGACGGCAAGATCATTGGCGTGACAAGCGGCTCGATGTGGATGGTGGATGCCGTGACCGGCAAGACGCTTGCCGAGTTCAAGTCACTGGAACGGTTCTCCACGCGAGGCTCCAGCCTGCGTGCCCCGGCGGCCAGCGGCGGACGCCTCTATGTCGTCGAGGATGAAAAACTGGTCTGCTACGACCTGATCGCCGCCGGGCCGCCCACGGAGGAGTGGAAGAAGGCGCAGGAAGCCCTGACGCGTCTGGCCGACGAGCAGGGGCGGATTCCGGAGGAGCTGCGTGGGCTGCTCCCGACGAGCCGGGCCGGTGGCGGCAGCGCCACCGCACCCGAGGAGCGCGAGGACAAAGAGGACCCGTAGGCGCGGGGGCTGGTGCCGTAGGCGAGGCAGGCCCGTAGGGCCGGCATCAGGTAGCCCCGCCCGTGAGGGCGGGGATTGCTGACGTGGCGGGTCCTGTGCCGGCCCTCCGGGCCTTGGTTGTTCCTGGGGCACGTCCTTTTCCCCGCCCTCACGGGCGGGGCTAGTGCGCCTGCAAGCGCACACGATCAGAAGGGTGGAAGTCCCTTCCAGGCTAACGTTACGGGCCTGTAGTCGAACGTAACTGCGTGGCCGCAAGGCCAGGTGGAGAGCAGCGGGAGACAAACGACCAGT
>CAYWTX010000718.1:0-8330 GCA_964461295.1 uncultured Planctomycetaceae bacterium
ACCCGACCGGGGCGGCACGCCCCGGCTCTGTTCCTCTCGCCAATGCAGTCAACGGGTCGAGCAGATGCACGTCTCGCTTCGCTGCCGCCTGCTGCCTTGGGTTGCGGGCAAGCCCGCGCTGTGGCCAATACTCCCGCCCTACGCCACCTCCACGATCGCCGGCGAGGTGATCTGCACCTCCGCGACGGCTTCGCCGGCGAGATGCCGGCGGAAGAACGCCGTGGTGCGGGCGGCGTATTCGCGCGAGGCGAGCGTCACCGACTGGTTGTGCTTGGCGCCCGGCACGATCCACAGGTACCGCGGGCTGGGAGCGGCGTCGTACAGGATCTGCGTCTGCTCCACGCGGATGTAGCTGTCCTTCTCGCCGTGGATGAACAGGATCGGGCGAGGCTTCATCTCGCGCAGCGCTCGCCGCACGGACAGGTATCGGCAGCCCATCTTCGGCTGAGCCAGGTGCAGGATGATCCACAGCATGGAGCGCCAGAACGTTTCGCTGTGGTTCTCATAGACCAGCTTGATGCGGGCGAAGATGCTCGCCCACCGCTTCATCAGGGCCACCAGCGTCGTTTCGGTGTTGAACGCCCCGTCGCAGACGATCGCCTTCACGGACGGGTCCGTCGAGGCCGCCAGCAGCGCCGCGCCCGCCCCGCGCGAGATGCCGAACAGCCCGATCTCGGTCGCCCGGCCCTGGGCCGCCAGCAGACTCTCCACGTGGGCGCAGGCGCCCAGCACGTCCTCCATGTCCTTGTCGCTGGGCCACTGGAGCGGGCGATAACGCCCCCCCTTGCTGCTCTGGCCGTGCCCGCGAAAATCGAAGGTGAACACGTCGAAGCCCGTCTCCACCAACGGTCGGGCATACCGGGCGCAACTGAACATGTCGGCGCCGTACTCGTGGCAGAAGACGATCGTCCCCTTGCAGGCGCCGCGGTTGGGCGCGCGAAGCAACATCCCGCGCAGGCTCGCCCCGTCGAAACTGCGGAACCGCATCTCCTCGCCGCTGAGCCGCGGGAAATCAGCCGCCCACGCGATCGCCGGCGGCGGGTTCTCCGTGAAGATGTTGATGCAGATGCGAATGTACTTGCCCAGCAGGATCGCCACGAAGGCCGCCAGCGACAGGCACGTCAGCGCAATGGAGATCGCCGCCCAATGCTGGAACAACCAGTGTCCTTCGGCCACCATCTGCACGTCGATTGCTCTCCTTGCCCGGCCTCCGCCGCCCCGCCCCGGATCGCGGCGGACCTCGCCGTCTCTATAGGGCTAGCCCCGCCCCGAATCAAGCCTCAACGGAACTTGAACGTGCCGGTCTTGCCCAATTGCCCGGCAAGGATCAGCGTAACCATCGCCGCCATGGACAGCACGCCCAACACCAGGCCGACGATGCCCATGATTCTGCCCGCCCTGGCCTTGCCGCCCGACGCGGGGTCGGCCAAGCCCATCGCGATCGCCTCGTTCGCCCGGCCGGCAAACACGATGGCCAGGATGCCGGACACGATGGGGGCAACCAGGAAGATGCCGCAACAGCAGCCCAGGGGAATGCCGCTCACCGCGATGATGCCGCACACGAGCGAGCCGGTGGCCTGGCCGGACGGCAGGGCGGCGGGCCGGTACGCGCCGTAACCGGGCGCCGCGCCGAAGGGGCTCGGCGGAGGCGGAGGCGGGGTCGGCGGCGGCTCGCCGCCGGAGGCGTCGACCGCGCCGCCGTCGCTCCGCTGCGCGAGGGGGTTCACATCCGGCTGAGGTCGAGGCCCCGACACCGCTTCACCGCAAGCCCATGGGCGATCCGTGCCCGCAGAAGCGGCACTTGCGCCGGGCGGGCCTTCCACAGGCGATCCGGGGCCGCCCGCATCGCCCGCGGCGGGCTGCCGCGCCGTCGCGCCCGGGGCGGCGGCCAGGAAGTTCCGCTTGCACCGCCCGCAGACGACTTCCCGCCCGAGCACGCTCTGTGGCGCCTCCAGGCGGGTGCTGCAATGCGGACAAGCGATGGTCGGCATGGGCCCTTCTGGCTGACTGGTGGACCGGTTAACTGGTCACTTGGTGGATTGGTTCGCTCGCCGGCGGACAACACTTCACTCAGCTGTCTCCCTTCGGTTGTGGCATGGATCGCGGTTCACGAGATCGACCGATCAAGGAAGCAACCAGTCAACCGATCAACCAGTCAACTAATCCACCTTGCCCGAGCCGCCTCGCGTGATGATCAGCGTGTTGTTCTGCCCGCCGAACCCGAAACTGTTGGACATGCACATTTCCACTTTCCCCTTGCGGGGCGCGTTGGGCACGTAGTCCAGGTCGCAATCGGGGTCCGGAGTGGAGTAGTGGATCGTCGGCGGCAGCACCTGGTCGCGAATCGCCAGGATGCACGTGATCAACTCCGTCGCTCCGGCCGCGGCAATCAGATGCCCGGTCATGCTCTTCACCGACGAGATGGGCACCTTGTGCGCCCGCTCGCCGAAGACGGCCTTGACCCCTCGGGTTTCCACTTCGTCGTTCTGCTTGGTGCCCGTGCCGTGCGCGGAGATGTAGTCGATCCGCTCGACGGTCACGCCCGCGTCGGCCAGGGCCGCCCGCATGCTGGCCGCGGCGCCGGCCCCATCGGGGTCCTGGTCGGTGATGCGGAACGCGTCGGCGCTGGCGCCGTACCCGACGATCTCGGCCAGGACCTTCGCCCCGCGCGCCTGGGCGTGCTCCAGGCTCTCCAGGATCAGGACGCTCGCGCCCTCGCCCAGCACGAAGCCGTCGCGGGTGAGGTCAAACGGCCGGCTGGCGTTCTCGAGGTCGCCGTTCCGGGTGGACAGGGCCGTGAGGCGGTTGAACCCGGTCACGCCGTAGGGATGGATCATCGAGTGCGCGCCGCCGGAGATCATCACGTCCACGCCGCCGCGCCGCACCTGCAAGTACGCCTCGCCCAGGGCCTGCGTGCTGGCCGCACAGGCCGTCAGCACGTTGAACGCGGGCCCGCGCACGCCGAACTCAGCGGCCAGGTGCGCGACGACCATGTTCGATTCCTGCTCCACCTCGCGGTAGAGGCTCATCCGCTGGCGGGCGAGCTGCGCCCACTTCACCGTGTCCACCTTGCCATCGCCCGCCCAGGCGTCCACGATCGTCGAGGTGAAGTTCCAGAAGTCCAGGCTCCCCTCGCCGCTGCCCAGGTAGATGCCCACCTTCGAGCGGTCCAGGGCGCTGAGCTTGTCCAGACCCGACTGCTTCCACGCCTCGCAGGCGGCGCCCAGCGCGAAGCGGCACTGGCTGCCGGCGTGGCGGTGCTTGTCCGGGGCCGGCACGTGCCTGGGCAGGTCGTAGTTCTTCACCTCCGCGGCGAACGTCGTGGGGAACGTGCGGGCGTCGAACTGGCGGATCGGCGCGAAGCCCCCGCGACAGTCCATCATCGCCTGCCACGTGGTCTCCACGTCATGCCCGAGGGGATTGACCGTCCCCATGCCCGTGATGACGACTCGCCGACGCTGCCTCATCCTTCATGCCGCCTCAGCACGCACGCGCCGCTCTGCCCGCCAATCGAAAACGCGCCCGTCACCACGTGACGGATCGCCGCCGGACGAGACTCGCGGCTCACGTTCAACTCGCATCCGTCCGCCGCCTGGCGGAAATTCACGCTCACCGGAACCCGCTGCTCGCGGACCGCCATCGCCGCCACGGCCAACTCCGGCCCGCCCGCTCCGGCGAACAGCGAGCCGATCGCGCCGGTCAGCGCCACGACGGGCACCCTCTCGGCCGCGGCGCCCAGCGCCGCCCGCCAGCACTCGGCCTCGCGGCGGTCTTCTTCGGGAACGCCCGTGCCGTGGGCGATCGCCAGGTCCACGTCCTGGGGGCCGATGCCCGCATCGTCCATGGCTCGCTTGACGGCCAGGTCCAGGCTGCCGGCATTGGCCTTGGTCACGTCGATGCCGCCGGGGTCGCACGCCCCGCCCAGCCCGACGAGTTCGGCGTACACCTTCGCGCCTCGGGCCACCGCGCGGTCCAGCGCCTCCAGCACCAGCAGGGCGCCGCCCTCGCCGATCACCGCCCCGCGATGGTCGCGATCGAACGGGCGGCACGACCCGCCGGGGTCGCCCCCGCCGTCCAGCACCAGGCGGTTGAGCAACAGCCCCTGGCGGAGGTAGCCCATGGGGTTGAGTTTGCTTTCCGACCCGCCGGCGATGGCGACGTCGGCGCGGTCCTCGGCGATGTATTGCCCGGCCTCGCCGACGGACAGGTGCGCCGACGCGTCGCCGCAGGTGATGCAGTTGCTGGGGCCTTCGCACCCGTGCACGATCGTCACGTGGCAACTGAGCATGTTCGGCAGGTACTTCAGCAGCCACAGCGGCGTGAGGTTGTTCATGCCGCCCGATCCCCACCGCGCCAGGCTGAACTTGCCCTGCTCGTCCAGCGCCGTCTGCAGCGCCATGCCCAACTCGTCCAGGTCCGGCGAGATCAGCCCGGCGCCGATGTTGCATCCCAGCCGCCGCGGTTCGACCGTCATCGGCTGCCCGTCCGACGCGCGCGTCACGATCCCCGCGTCGCGGAACGCCAAGTCGGCGGCCGCCACCGCGATCTCGATGTCGCGCATCATGACCTTCACGGCCTTGCGGTAGCTCTTGGGCAGGAAATCGCGAGCGGAGAAGTTGTCGATCTGTCCGCCGACCTGCGAGGTGAAGCCGGAGGCGTCGAAGGCGTCCACCTTCTTCACGGCCGAGCGGCCCGACAGCAGCAGCTCCCACAGCGGCCCCACGCCGATCCCGGCCGGACTCACCACGCCAACGCCCGTGATGGCGACGGCCCGGTCAGCCATTCCAGGCCCCCAGCAACGGGGCCACCAGCCGCTCGAACTGCCCCGTGAACACGAAGTTCTCCTTCGGGAACTCCGTGCCGGCCAGGTTCTGGTCGATGTGCGAGAACAGCAGGTCGATCTGCCCGATCTCCACGCCGTCGCGGAGCACGGTGCCCTTCGTGGCGGCCGCATCCGGAGTGATCGTCTCGATCTCGGCCACGTAGTGCAACTGGTCGCCCGGGATGACCAACTCGCGCACCTCGGCCTTGGCGATCTTCGCCAGGATCACCTTCTCCTGGAAGTTCCGCGCCTGCCCGACCAGGATGCCCGCCGTCTGCGCCATGCCTTCGATCATCAGCGAAGTCGGCATGACCGGGTACGCCTCCCAGTGGTCGTGCAGATGCTCCTCGGCCAGGGAGACGTTCTTGACGGCCACGGCCCGCTTGAGCGGCTGGAACTCCAGGAACTTGTCAATCCATATCCAACGCATACGTATTGCCAATTGTTCAATTGCCAATTGCCAATTGAACGAGACGCGGGCTGCGTCCGCCAGTTGCCTCTGTCAATCGGCAATTGGCAATTGGCAATCGGCAATGCCTGTCAGGCAACCTTGGTCTTGACGTAGTTGACGATGGTCTGAACCTTGAACAGTTCGGCCATCTTGCCGACGTCGGGGTCCTGCTCGAAGTCGCTGAAATCGGCGTGCGGCATGCGCTGCTTGAGCTGCGTCAGGCCCGTCGGCGTCAGCTTGCCGTTCTGGACAAACTCCGGATTGTTCAGGATGTTGTCGGGGAACAACTCGCCGCGGGGTATCTTGATGTTGAACGTCTTCTCCAGGCGGAAGACGATGTCCAGGAAGTCAATCGACTCCGCACCCAGGTCGCCGGTCAGCGTGGCGTCCGCCTTGACCTCTTCCTCGTCCACGCCCAGTGCGTCCACCAGCGTGTCCCGAACCTTCGCAAAGACTTCCGCTTCCGTCATCGCCATTTCGCGTCTCTCCTGTTGCACCTGCCGGCCTCTATCGGGACTGGTTCCCTGGCCGGGAAGCCCTGTATCTATAGGGCCATCCACTCTGAATGTCAACGGTTTCCCCGCGATGCCGCAGACCGGCGCTACCGTCGCGCCTTCTCCACCGCCTCCGGCCCGCCGATCAGCCCGAACCGGCCGCGAAGCTGCTTCACGATCGCCGCGTCCACTTCGGGCCCGGCCTTCTTCTGGTCGGCCAGGTTCACGCAGCGCAGCTCCAGCCGCCCCGACACGGCCACCTGGTCGCCCACGGCGCCGACGCCCTTGAACCTGGCCCCGTCGGGGCCGATCTCGATGGCCTGCAAGTCGCAGCGGAGCGTGTCGCCGGGATGCACAAAGCGGGCATACTTCACGTTGCGGGCGGCCGACAACACCACCACGCTGCGCGACCAGTCCTGCACCACGCGAACCAGCCACGCCGCCGATTGCACCATCGCCTCGACCATCATCACGCCCGGCAGCACCGGGAATGCCGGGAAATGGTCGGCCAGGTACTCCTCCGCCAGCGACAGCGACTTGGTCGCGATGATCCGCCCCGCCGGGGATTCGGCGCTGTGGCCCGGCAGGTCGATCCGCTCGATCTTGTCGATCAGGATGAATTTCATGCTTCTGCGAGTCTCCGGTTGTGCGGGCCTTTTATTCGCTGCCCCCCCTCCATGCAAGAGTTTTTCGCCCCCATCGCATCCAAGCCCATGCCCGGCGCGGCATGGGTTGGGGCCACGCGCACTCAGGGTCCGTCACGAAATAACCTGAGCAAGCCAGTCTTGGTGGCACAGCTTTCCAAGCTGTGCAGCACAGGTCGGAGACCTGTGCCACCTGGGAAACGTGAACAAGTTGTTTCGTGACGGCGCACTCAAGACAGCGATTGGGCCATCTCCGCCAGCACGTCCATCAGCTTCTCGCTGTCGCCTGCCACGCGGCCGGCGGCCAGGGCCGAATCGACCTCGTACTTACCCTCGGCGAACGCCGCCGCCGTCGGCCAATACCCCGTCCACCCGTTGGCGCACGTGGCGACCACAACCGGCCCGCCGATGCGCCGGCGCAGGTCCGCGGAAAGTTCGCCGAACAGTTCCGTCGGCGATGCCGCGATGACTGCCGGGCCAACCCGCCACACCGCCAGGTCAAGCGGCTTCCCCGCGACCTCCATCGTCCGGTTCACGATGGCGAGCCCGCCCTTGTTCTCCGCGCCCTCTGCTTCCTCCGCGAGGGGTCCCCCTCTCAACCCGTTGCTCATCAGCGCCACCATCGCTCCCGCCGCACCCCCCACCGTTTCCACGCCGGCGACATCATCCTGCGTGGCGATCCACGGGTGCGTGTTCCCGGCCGCGCCGAGCACGAACATCGCTTTGCTGCCCGGCACGAGATGCTCGATGGTCCGATTGGCCGCGCCGGGGTAGTCGGCCGAGACGACGCGGCTGGTGCGCCCCAGCGTCACCGGGTGAACGCCGATGCTCCACAGCAGGAACGTTCGCGGCCCGCCGGTCTCGCGGAACGCCAGCACCGTGCAAGCCGGGTCGGCCATCGGCGGGCAGTCCAGTTCGGCATACTCGGCTGGACCCCAGTTGTGTTTGATCCCCTCGGCCGTCGGCACGCGACGGCAGTAGCCCAGCCCCAGCGGGGCTTCCTGGGCCGACACCGTCACCGGGTACGCCAGCGCCGCGGCGCGAGCGACGGCCAACTTCATCTTCGCGACCATCACCTCGATGTGCCGCCGCCCCGGCGTGTCGGCGCCCGCCTCCTTCGCCAGCCACGACGCCTCCGGACCGTACGCCTCGCCCGGCTCGTCGATGGCCGGGCCGCTGTGCGTGTGCGTGCAGCACAGCAGCACGCGGGCGGCCTCCGTGCCAGCCGCCTCGGCGGCCGTCTGCCGCAGCCGCCGCGCCAACGCCGTCGAGACGATGCACGTGTCGAGGCTGACGATGACGGCCGGGGCGACGCCGTCACGCAGTACCAGCGCCCGCGCCAGCAGCGGATCGTTCACGCCGTCGTTCCCGGACGGCTCATCGGTGAATCGGAACTCGTATCCCTGCAACGTGCAGTCGCGCCCCGGGGTGATGTCCTCGGCGGCGAACCCGGCTTTCAACATGGGTGCGTCCTCGGCAAAGGGGGCAAAGGGACCACGGATAACACGGATTGAACGACGAGTTACACGAAAACAGCGAGATCGTCCACGAAATCCACCTGAGAAAAGGGCACTGTCGCAACGTTGCAGGGATTCTGGGGATTGGGGTACCGCTCCAAACACGGCAAACGAAGAACCGTATCGCTTTGCCCGCTTGCCAGGTGAGCCGGTGTCCGCTCTTCAGCCTGAAAGGCTGAGATAATACAGCCCAGGGCAACGCCCTGGGAATGGATGTCCCAAGGCAACAAGCCCTGAAAGGGCGCAAGAACCGCCCGCCCGGACAACGGCTTGTCGGGTAAGCCTGGGCGGTTGCCCGCCCAGGCTCCCCACGGATCCGGACTTGCAGGATTCCCGCATCCGGCTCTTCGGATGCTGGCTTCGCACGTCCGACTGCGCAGCTCGGACGGGCCGATCCGCTAT
>CAYWTX010000719.1:0-2252 GCA_964461295.1 uncultured Planctomycetaceae bacterium
GAAAAGCATCGCGGTAGGGACGGGCCTTTCGGGCCGCCCCCCGCACAGATCCGTACTTGAGGCACTACCTCATACGGCTCCTGCCTTGGATCGGACGCACAGGCGATTCCGCCTGTCGTATCCTCTTCGCTGCACTTGACCAGCCAGGCTTGGCTCTGTGTCCAACAGGCGGGTTTTGGCGAAGAGTCTTCTCCTCGGCCAGGCCCCTTCCCTCCACTTCCTCCGCGCCCGACGCCGCGGCGCCGGCTCTGTTCGGAAGCTTCCTCGGTACTATGGGCCTCTCAGACTTCTCCGCAGCGTGCATGTCAGGATTGTGGCCACAGGCATTCCCTGCCCGGCCCTTCCACGGCTTGCCGCCGGTGGCGGGTGCTGCGGGGATCTCCCGGTTCTCGTGCATGGAGCTTCCACGCATGCGCGGGGTCTTAGACTCCGTGGGGCCGATGCCATGGCTCGCGATATCGCCATCCATCATGTTGCCTTCCTTGTAAGGCTACGAAGTCGGCGCCCCAGAGGGGTGATTTCGGAGCTCAATACCCGGCCTGCGTGTACCCCTGTCAACGCGTGCAGCGTGCCCTCGCGGACACGCCGCCATGACTCGGGGCCGTGGTGGGTCGCTACTGCCTTCCATGTAAGGCTCTTTCATTCTCTACTCCATGCCGGTTTATCCCGGCGCTCAGCCTCTCCCCCTTTCCCCCCAAAGAGGCGGGCCAGACCCGGCACGGATCCAGTTCCACGGAAAAGTGGTATAGATTGGATTCGGTATCTGCCTCGAAAATAGCCCAGGACCGGGCGCTTCATGCCGCTGCGACCGGCTTGGTCAGGCAGACGTCGAAGCCCAGTTTCTCCAGCCGGCGCACGTAGTAGTATTGCAGCCGCTCAGGGTGTAGCCGATCAAAATGGTCGCCGCCAAGCTCACGGTACTCCGCACCGCTCAGAATGTAGTACGCCGCAATCAGGATCGTGTGCGCAACGGCGATGATGGCTCGCTTGCGGCCTCGCCGCTTGGCGATCTGGCGGAACTGGGCCGACAGGTATGTGTTCTTCGTGTGCGAGGCCGCCCACGCCGCCTGGGACAAGCAACGCTTCAGCCAGCGGTTGGCCTTGGCCGTCTGGCCGCTCTTGCGCTTGCCCGCGCTTTGGTGGTTGCCCGGACACACGCCCGCCCACGACGCCAGGTGATCGGCCGTGGGGAAGCGAGACATGTCCACGCCGATCTCGGCGATGATGGCCTGAGCGACGACGTGATCGACACCGGGTATCGCATCCAAACGCTTCAGTTCCGCTTCAAAAGGGCGCATCTGCGCCTCGATGCGTTCGTCCATCGCCCCGATGGCCTTCTCCAGGTACGCCAGGTGGTCCCACAGCGTCCGCAGCATAAACCGATGATGCTCCGTGACGTGACCTTCCAGCGCCGCCGCCAGCGTGTCCTTCTTGCTCCGCATGCGGCCGCGGGCCAGTTCCGCCATCTGCGAGGGGTCTTGGTTGCCCTCCAGCATCGCCTGGATCATCTGACGGCCGGAGACGCCCAGAACGTCGCTGGCCACAGAGCCCAGCTTGATGTTGGCGTCCTCGAGGATCTTCTGGATGCGGTTGGCCACCCGCGTCAGTTCGCCCACCAGTTGGGCCCGGTGCCGCGTCAGGTCGCGCAGGTCCCGCTGCGGCCGCTCCGGCACGAAACTGGCCTTCAGCAGCCCATGCCGCAGAAGGTCGGCGATCCACTCGCAGTCCTTCACGTCGGTCTTGCGACCAGGCACCTGCTTGATGTGACGCGCGTTGACCAGCAGGACCTGGAAGCGACCCTCCAGAATGTTGAAGATCGGCTTCCAATACACGCCCGTGGACTCCATCGCCACGTGCGTGACCTCCTGCTGGGCCAGCCAGTCCGACAGGGCCAGCAGGTCACGCGTCATCGTGCCGAACGTGCGGACTTCCTTGCTCGACTCGCCGCCGGGCTCCGACCGCACCAAGCACACCGCCACCGTCTCCTTGTGCACGTCCATGCCTGCACACCGCCGATAAACCACGTCCATTGCTCACGCTCCTTCTTGCTATGGCCGGGGCGGATGGGCGTCGAGATGGAAGCAATCTGCCTCACGTGCTGACCTTGCGGCCGCAACAATCTGGGGTTCGAAACGACGCCCGGATTCAGACTGTCCCGCGAGTTCGAGACATCACAGATACACGATCTCTACCCGCCCCGGACCGTCGCGAAAAGGCTACCGCGCGCGAGATCATTTTCATACTCTGTGGGT
>CAYWTX010000720.1:0-3780 GCA_964461295.1 uncultured Planctomycetaceae bacterium
CCTGGCACACGCCGAGGCGATTGCGTCGCGGACGCGGGCAAGGTTGGACTCGATCCTGGAGCGAAGAGTCGCCATCCGCGGAAGACTACCGCGCCGCGTCCCCCGGCGCAACGCCGGCAGTTGGCGGGCAGTTCGCTGTACGCGGGCCTGACGCCCGGGCGATGCGAACCGCAAGCGGACCGGGCGCGGCATGTCCCGGTTCGGGGTTCCCGACCTAGGCCTTCTTCTGGGGCTTTTCCGGCAGCAGCAGTTTGCCTTCCCTTGCGGCCGAGACGTAGTTCATGCAGAACTCGTCGGCGCCGGCGACGGCCTCGGAGGCGTAGATCGTCGACATGACGCCCTCCTGCGTGGGATCGACCAGGGCGGCGTCCATCCCGTGGTGGATCGCGACGGCCAGGGCGGCCAGGTTCACCAGCCGCCGCTCGGGCAGACCGTAGCTGATGTTGCTCAACCCGCCGCCACAATGCACGCCGGGCCACTTCTGCCGGATCGCGGAGATCGACTGCATCACCTCGCGCCCGGAGGCGGCATCGGCCGAGATGGGGAAGAAGCACGGGTCGACGATGATTTCGTCGATCTTGCGCCCGACGGAGAGCAGGCGGGCGATGAGCTTCTCGGCGTTGCGGAGGCGGTCGTCGAGACAGCGAGGCGGGCCGTCGTGGCCCATGAGCAGCGCGACGACCAGGCAATCGTATTCGCCTGCCAGGGCCGACAGCGGCTCGAGGCGGTCGGCCTCCAGCGAGATGCTGTTGAGGATGGGCTTGCCGCGGGCCTTGGACAGGCCGACGCGGGCGGCATCGGAGTTGGCCGAGTCCACCGCCACCGGCAGGTCGGTGCATGCCTGCGCGATTTCGATCAGCCAGGCCATGTTCTCCGCCTCGCGCCCGGCGCGAGGGTCGCCTCCGTTGATGTCGAGGTAGTTGGCGCCGGCGGCTGCCTGGCGCGTGGCTGCCTTGCGAATGACGGCCGCGTCGCGGTTGTGGAGCGCTTCAGCGATCCGTTTGCGGGTCGCGTTGATCTGCTCGCCGATGACGATCATGGGGACTCACTCCCTGAGGGTTGCGATGCACGGAAGCCGCCGCGGCGTTGTGCGGTCCCAAGCCGGGGCGCCGAAGCGGGAAGTCTACTCGATCCCCTGCACGCCGCAAGACCGAAGGTAGTCGCGGATTCGCTCGATGACCTCCCGTTGCTCCGACGGGTCGCGCCGGGCGTCGTACGGGAAGCGGCGGAGCACCATCTTGTGAATCGCCGAGATGGCCCAGATCCGCACGCGGGCGTCGCCGTCCTCCAGCGCGCGAGAAAGCGCGGGCACCGATCTCGCGTCGCCCAGCCGCGTCAAGCCCTGGGCCGCGCCGGCGCGGACGATGGGCTGGTCGTGCGTCCGCAGCGCGTCCATCAGGACGGTCGGGTCCCCGTCTGGATACCCCCCCAGCGTCGCGGCAGCGGCCGCCTGAACTTCCGGCGGCCGGCGGCGCTCGGTCAGCACCCGCTCCAGGATCGCCCGATCCTCGGGGCGCGGATGGACGCCCAGGGATTCCACCGCCTGCACCGCCACTGCCACGTCGGCGTCCTCGACCATTCTGGCGATCCGCTTGCGAGCCGCGTCGCTGTCGCGCCGAGCCAGATCGCCGGCGGCCTGGAGGCGGTCGGTCAGACGGCTGCTCCGGGCGAGGTCGCCGAGGTCGCCGCCGCCACGGTGGCGGTCCCAGACCCAGAGGCCGGCGATCGCGGCGAGAAAGAGCCCCCCGCCGGCGACGAGGAGAAGGCGATCACACAGGGATTGGCGCGGATCATTCATGCGGAAAACCTGATTCAGTGAGAGCCCCACCGCCCATTTCCGACCTGGTCGAACTGCGCCCGGAGCTCCGGCAACGTCCAGGAGGTGACCGACCCGTCGCAGGTGGCGACGTTGACCTTGCCGAAGTGGCGCGCCTTGATCACGCCTTGCGGGCCGCTGCTGAACACCTCCGCATCCTCGTAGTTGGTCGTGCCGACCTGAAGAACCGGCTCGTTGGCGTCCATGACAAGGAACTGCTTGGGACCGTAATTGGCGGGGTCGATCATCCCGTTCATGCCGTAACTGACGGCTTCGGTCGAGCCGAACCTCAGCGGCGAACGCGGGTCGTCGCGCAGCATGTCGCGCCCCCACATGTGCAGCAGTTCCTTGTCGTCGGAGTCCGTGGGAACCACGTTATCGCCCAGCGGACACGGCGGCGTGCCCTTGCCTTGGATCAGCCAATGCCGGCTATGCCCCCTCGAAGGCGGCTCACACACCTCGAAGGTCGTCTGAGCGCCGAAGGTGATCTTCAGCGCCGAGTCGTTGTCGATGCCGATGAACGCCTGGTTGGCCGCGAGGTTGGGCAGGAAGCTGGCCGGCCAGGACTCGCCCTTGGGGGTGTCCCTCTTCCCGATGGCGGGGTACCACGCCCAGATCTGCGGGTCGTTCAGCGGCTTGCCGGGGGCGAGGATGTCCACGAGGTACGTGACGACAAAGCTGGTCTGCGACGTCGTGTTGTACTGGAGGATGTAGAGCTCGGCGAATGCCCCCGCCGTCGCCGACGGCTTGAGGGTCGTGTCCTTGTCGCAGCGCAGCATTTCCTTGCTGCCATGGCTGCGAGCATCGGCCACCCAGGTGCTCTGGCCGGGGAGCGTGGTGCTTTCGTCATGGCTGGCGTGCAGGGCCTGCACGATCTTCGACAGGTGGTTCAGACATCGTGTCTTGTACGCGGTCTCAAAGGCGGGCTGCACCATGGGAACCATGACCGCCACCAGCAGCGCGATCACAGCCATGGCGACACAGAGCTCCGTCAGCGTGAATGCGGCCTTGCCGCGTCCGGCGTCCGGTTGCCGGGGTCCCAACCTGCTTCTGCCCAGATGCATGGCCGGTCTCCCATCCCGCTGCCGCAAGTCTAGCCTGGGCCCGGCGAAACTGCAACAGAATCCGTCGCGAGTTCCTTGAGGGCATCCCGTCCTCAACGGAAGCTCAGGCTGCTGAGCGCGACGTCGGCGCCGCCGGTGGTCTTTGCCAACTCGCTCAAGGCCGCAAGCTTCTCCGGGTCGCCCTCCAGGTCGACGGCGATCGTGTGGATCTTCACGCCCTGCTTCCTGGCCTGCTTGCCCACCTCGGCCGTGTCCATCAGGGAGTTGCTCCGGGCGATGAGGACGATCTCCATGGGTTTGCGGGCCAGCGCCGCCTTCAGGGCCCGCGGGATGTTCGACGCCCCCTTGGGGGTGGGGTCGGCCCGCAGGAACGCATCCAGGGCCTTGAGGCCCGACTCGTCCTTGACGAACCGCGTCGGGAGGAACCTGTCCTCGCCCTCGCCGCACATGAGGATGGCGTACTCGCACTTGTCCTTCAGGGACGGCATCGAGCGGCGGATCATATCCGCCACCGCGTCATGCGCATCCCGCATCGACGACCCGTGGTCCACCACGTAAACGATCGGCCCGCGGCCCAGCTTCACCCACGGGACGCCCTCCTTCTGCTTGGGCGGGTCCGACGGGTGTGCCACTTCGGGCGCCGGCGGCGGGATGTCCGGGGCCTTGATGAACAGGCTGTACACGGCGTAGCCGATGCCGCCGATGAGGAACAGCGACATCACCAGCAGCAGGATGGAGATGACGCCGAACACCTTCACCGGCTGGGCCGTTGGGATCCGCACCTGCGTCTGGGCCTGCACCGGCGGGGTCCCGCCGACGACGCTGCGCGCCGCGGCGGGAACTGCCGGGCGCGGCGCGGTCGGAGCTGCCGGGCGCCCGCCGGGGGCCGCCGGGCGGACG
>CAYWTX010000721.1:0-12521 GCA_964461295.1 uncultured Planctomycetaceae bacterium
CGCGCAGCACGTCGGCGTAGGCGTTGTTGGTGAGGCCCATGTGCGTCAGGGGGTCGCCGGCCAGGCAGTCCATGCCCATCTCCAGCACGATGACCGGCGGGTCGTAGGCCCTGATCAGCGGGGGGACGATGCGGTTGAACACGCGCACGTACGCGTCGTCGTACGTGCCGGGCGGCAGCGGCACGTTCACGGCGAACCCGCGCCCGGGGCCTTCGCCGATCTCGGTCTCGGAGCCCGTGCCGGGGAACAGCAGTTTGCCCGTCTCGTGCAGCGAGATGGTCATCACGTCGCGGCGGTCGTAGAACGCGGCCTGCACGCCGTCGCAGTGGTGGGCGTCGATATCCAGGAACAGCACGCGAGGCAGGTGCTGGCGCAGGCGGAGGCAGGCCAGCACGACGTCGTTGACGTAGCAGAAGCCGCCGGCCCGGGCGGCGTGGGCGTGGTGGTAGCCGCCGGAGGGGTTGAACGCCACTTCGGCCTCGCCGGCCAGGATGAGTTCGGCCGCCTGGATCGACCCGCCGGAAGCGAGGGCGGCGTACTCGTACATGCCGTGAAAGACGGGGCAGTCCTCGGTGCCGATGCCCATGGAGAGCTTCTCGACGTCCATGTGGCCGCTGGAGGCATCCTCGAGGGCGTCGAGGTATTCGGGAGTGTGGAAGGTTTCGAGGGCCTGCCGCGAAGCGGCGGGGAAGGCCACCTCGCCGCGGCCTGGGACGCCGAGCATGCCCATGGAGAGCAGGACGTTCTTGAGTTTGGCGGCCCGTTCGCTTCGGAAGGGGCAGCCGGGGGGGTACGAATACCGCTCAAGGTCAGGAGAATGCACGAAAGCCGCCCGCGTCGTATTGGCCATGCCGCGACCCGCCTCATCCTTCCGCCACCGGAGAACCCGAACCGCGATGCGGAGATTCTAGCCGCGACGCACAGGAATTCGAGCGCCAACTGGCAAAGGCGCACTGCCTCAGTAGTCGAGTTTCATGGGCAGGTTGTGCTCGACGCTCTGCCGGGCGAGGTATCGGAGGATGGAGTAGCCGTACCGGGCCTTGGTTTCCAGCGGGGCGGTCTGTGAATCGGGGCAGGCCTTCCGCCAATCGCCGATGGTTTCCTCGTCGGCCCGCCAGGTTCGTTCGTTCAGTTCGGTCAGTTCCTCCAGCAGGCGGATGGAGGAGCCGAACTGCATCGCCTGGCCGGTGGGGCCCATGGCCTGGAAGCCGAAGTCGAATTCGCAGGGCAGCCAGAGCTCGATGCCGCGGAGCAGGTTGGGATAGCCGGATTGAAAATCCTCGGCGTTGCTCGCCTTGTAGGCCGGGTCGTCGCTGAAGGATTCGGGGGCCTTCTCGGGGCGTTCGAGGCCGGGATGCTCGTCATAGGCGGCCCAGAGGCACAGGGCGCCGTAGCAGTCCCAGGCGGGCTTGTCGGTGAAGAAGGGGGCCTCGATGCTCTCGTTCCAGGCGAGGGGGGGCTGCTCGGCGTCGGCGAGGGCCTCGTTGAGCTTCTGCCGCCAGAGCAGGACGAGTTCCTGGATCTCGGACGGCGGGGGGCGCGTGCCGTCGTCGGGCCCCGAGGGGCGGAGGATCTGGCAGACCATTCCCTGCTCGCGGGCGGCGCGCTGGACGACCGTCTCCCAATCGCCCGCGTAGTAGCGGGTCAGCGAGCCGACGTAGATGTCAAGGCCCATGGGGCGTGTCCTTGTCTCTTGCGGAAGGGACGGAGCCGGGCCGTGCCGGCCCGGTTGCCTTCGAACATCGCGTCACATCCGAACGCGCAGGCCGGCGAACGGCGCCGCATCCGGACGCTCGCGGCAGCGGTCCCACATTCGAGGCCAACCGGCTCGACACGAGCCGGCTCCGTGGATCTGGCGCAGTGGGCTGCCTTGTCCTCTACGCCGAGCGCCCGCCGACGCCCTTGGTGGCGGCGGTGACTTTGCGGGCCTTTTCCTTCGGGCGCAGCGAGCGGGTGGCGGCCCCGGCGCGCCACATCTCGCTGTCGCGGATGGCGGCGAGTTCCTTGGCCAGTTGCTGCTGGTAGTCGGCCTTGCCGCAGACGGTGAGGACGCGGCGTGTTTCGCGGCCGTCGGCGACTCGCTTGTAGAGGTCCTGGAAGACCGGCAGAACGGCCTTCTTGAACTTGGGCTTCCAGTCCAGGGCGCCGCGCTGGGCGGTGGCGGAACAGTTGGAGTACATCCAGTCCATTCCGTTCTCGTCGACGAGGCGGATGAGGCTCTGGGTGAGTTCCTCGACGGTCTCGTTGAAGGCCTCGGAGGGGCTGTGGCCGTTCTTGCGGAGGGTGTCGTACTGGGCTTCCATCACGCCGGCCAGGGCGCCCATGAGGATGCCGCGCTCGCCGGTGAGGTCGCTGTACACTTCCTGCTGGAACGTCGTGGGGAACAGGTAGCCGCTGCCGACGGCGATGCCGACGGCGATGCAGCGCTGGGTTGCGCGGCCGGTGAAGTCCTGCTCGACGGCGAAGGAGCTGTTGATGCCCGCGCCGGAGAGGAAGTTCCGGCGGACGCTGGTGCCGGAGCCCTTGGGGGCGACGAGGATGACGTCGACGTTCTTGGGCGGGATGACCTTGGTCTGCTTGCGGTAGACGATGGAGAAGCCGTGGCTGAAGTACAGCGCGTCGCCGGGCTTGAGGCAGGCCTTGATGGTCGGCCAGATGGCCTTCTGCGCGGCGTCGGAGACGAGCATCTGGACGATGGTGCCGCGGCGAGCGGCCTCGTCGATGTCGAAGAGGGTCTTGCCGGGCTTCCAGCCATCGGCGACGGCGCGGTCCCAGTCGCGTTTGAACTTGGGGCTCTGGCCGACGATGACGTTGAAGCCGTTGTCCTTCATGTTGAGGGCCTGTGCGGGGCCTTGTACGCCGTAACCGATGACGGCGATGGTCTCGTTCTTGAGCACCTGCCGTGCCTTGGCGAGGGGGAACTCCGCGCGGGTGATGACTTCTTCCTTGACGCCGCCGAAATCGATAAGTGCCATTGCCGGTTCTCCTTGCCGCGTGCGCCGCTGGCAGCGTGCGCCGGGGACTGAAAAGCGTTGTGCCCAGGGAATTGCGTATTCTTACGAGAAACCGCCCGTCGCGTCAATCGCGGAGTTGCGGATTGGGGATTCGCAGGAAACGGTCCTCCTCCGCGCGAGAATGGTCGGGGTCGTACTTCGTGACCGATAGCCTGTCCGCAAAGACGGTGAACGCCTCATGTGGGCTTCGCGACGAACGGTGGGCGCGCCGGCCGCGTCCGTTGGGGCCCGGAAGGGGGGATCGCGATCGGCCTGTTCCCATCTCGTCTCTCTACATCAGGTTCACCGGGTCGACGTCGGCGATCACTTCGGCCTTGATGTCGCGGAGGATGGCGGCCATGCGGCCGACCACGGCGTTCTGGACGACGCCGGGGGTTTTGGTGAACAGGAGGATCTGGAAGCGGAACTGGCCGCGGATCTTCTTTACGCCGGCGGGGTCGGGCCCCCAGAACTTCACGTCGCGCGGCAGCAGGGGGCGCAGGGCGGCCGCCAGGGCCTCGGCCGCCTCCATGGCCTTGTCGCCCTTGGCGTGGCGGATGAGGAACCGCACCAGCCGCCAGTAGGGCGGCATGTGGGCCTGCTGGCGGAGCGGCAGTTCCCAGGCCGCGAAGCTCGCGTAATCGTGCCGGGCGGCGTAGCGGATCGACGGCTCGTCCTCGTTGAGCGTCTGGACGATCACCTCGCCGGGCAGGTCGGCCCGCCCGGCCCGCCCGGCCACCTGCACGATGAGCTGGAACGTGCGCTCCGACGCGCGGAAGTCGGGGATCGTCAGCGACGTGTCGGCCGAGACGACGCCCACCAGCGACACGCGGGGGAAGTCGAGTCCCTTGCCGACCATCTGGGTGCCCAGGAGGATGTCGAGTTCGCCGGCGGCGAAGGCATCGAACACCTTTCGGAACTGCCGCGGGCTGGTCATCGTGTCGCTGTCCATGCGGGCGGTCCTGGCGGTGGGGAACTTGCGGGCCAGTTCGCCCTCGATCCGCTGGATGCCCAGGCCGAACAGCAGCAGCTTGCCTCCGCAGGCGGGGCACTTGTCCGGCAGCGTGCGGGTGTCCTGGCAGTAGTGGCACATGCACAGTTGCGTGGCCTGGTGGAACACGAGCGTGCGCGTGCAGTTGTCGCAGTCGTAGGTCCACTTGCACGACGGGCAGAACACGTAGCTGGCGTAGCCGCGGCGGTTCATCAGCAGGATGACCTGCTCGCCGCGGTCCAGCACGCCGGCGATGCGGTGCGTCAGCGTCGCGCCGATGAGTTCCAGGTGCTTGGCCTGGCGGTCCATCTCCGATCGCAGGTTCACCACGTGCAGCGTGGGCATGGGCAGGCCGCGGACGCGCCGCGGCAGCTTCAGGATCGCATACCGCCCCGTCGATGCGTTGTGCAGGCTTTCCAGCGACGGCGTGGCCGAGCCGAGCAGCACGGGCACGGCGGCGAGTTGACCGCGTTTGACGGCCACGTCGCGGGCGTGATAGCGGGGGGCGTTGTCCTGCTTGTAGCTGCCCTCGTGTTCCTCGTCGACGATGATGAGCCCGAGCCTGCGGGCCGGGGCGAACACGGCGCTTCGCGGCCCGACGACCACGGCGGCGTGCCCCTGGCGAATCTGGTCGTGGTAGAACGCCCGCTCGGTCGCGGTGAGGGCGCTGTGCAGGACGGCCACGCGGGGCAGGCGCTTCAGCAGGCGCTGGAGCGTCTGCGTGGCCAGCGCGATCTCCGGCACGAGGAGCATCGCCTGCCGCCCGGCGTCGATCACCTGGCGCACCGCGCGCACGTAGACTTCGGTCTTGCCGCTTCCGGTCACGCCGTGCAGCAGCGTGACGCTGAACCGCGGCGGCTCGAGCTTGGGCGTCAGGGCGGCCATCGCGGCCTGCTGGTCGGCGTTGAGGTCGAAGGGGTCGCCCTCGGCGCTGGTGTTCAGTTCGGGCAGTTTCACGGGGCGCATCGCCACGCCGATAAGCCCGCGCGTGCGGAGGCGGGTGATGGTTTCGGCGTTGGCGGCCGCGTGGAGGCGCAGGTGTTCGGTGGTGAGTTCGCCGACGCCCTGTCGCTTGGCTTCGAGCAGTTCGTCGAGCACCTGGCGCTGCTTGGCGCCGAGGTTGCCGGGCCATTCGTGGCGGTGCTCGGCAAGCAGCGAGGCGACGGCCTCCTGCTTGGGCGGGCGGATGCCGACGGCCGAGGGGACCATGGCGGCCAGCGTCATGCCCAGCGGCGTGAGGTAGTAGTGGCGGATCCAGTGGGCGAGTTGCCAGAGGGTTTCGTCGAGTTGGCTTTCGGAATCGACGGCCGCGGCGACCCGCTTGAGCGGGTGCGGGCCCGGCGAGCGTGCGGCGTCGACGATGAATCCGAGGATGGGCTTGCGGCTGTGGCCAAAGGGAACGCGGACGCGCTGGCCGACGAACGGCTCGCCGTAGGCGTCCGGCCAGAGGTAGTCGAAGTCGCCCCAGACGTTGGCGTTGACGGCCACGCCGACGATGCGGGCCCCGGGCGGGGGGACGGCGGCGGGGGCGGCGGCGCCGCCATGGCCGGTGGCGTCCGTGCCGGTCCCATCGAGTTCGGGCTCGATGGGTTCAGGTTCTTCGAACAGTTTTCCCACGGCGGGGATGGTACACCGGCGGGCGAGGGGTTGCTACGGCGCGAGGGTGCAAAGAGACCACGAATTACACGGATGAAGACGAACTACACGAAGAGAAGAGAATCTCCTCTTTTCCATTCGTGCAATTCGTCTTCATTCGTGCAATTCGTGGTCTCTTGTACTCGCACGCGGAACGGCGCTACTTACACCTTGAGGTCCGCCGCCTGCTTCAGGGCGTCGCGGTAGCGGCGGCGGACGGGCTCGACCTGCTCGGCAAGGAACTCGTCCACCTGCCGCGGCGCGCGGCCGACGAACCTGTGCGGTTCCAGCGACGCCGCGAGGTCCACCTTCGCGAAGGCTGGGTCGGCCTTCAGGCGGTCGATCAGGTCGTTGGGCCGGCCGTGAATCTTGACCTGCTCGGCCGCGGCGAGGCTGTGGCGGCGGATGCGTTCGTGGAGGTCCTGGCGGTCGCCGCCGGCCTTCACCGCGGCCATCAGCACGTTCTCGGTGGCCATGAAGGGCAGTTCGGCGGCGACGCCGGCGGCGATGACGGCCGGGTAGACCACCAGCCCGCGAGCGACGTTCAGCGTGATCAGGAGGATGGCGTCGGCGGCCAGGAACGCCTCGCTCATGGCGAGGCGTTTGTTGGCCGAGTCGTCCAGGGTGCGTTCGAGCCACTGCTCTGCCGCGGTGTGCAGCGGGCTGAGCGAGATGTCCATGAGGAAGCGGGCGATGGCGGTCGCCCGCTCGCAGCGCATCGGGTTGCGTTTGTACGCCATGGCCGAGGAACCCACCTGGGTGCTCTCGAGGGGCTCCTCGATTTCCTTGCGGTGGGCCAGCAGGCGGATGTCGTTGCAGAACTTGTGGACCGAGGCCCCGATGCCCGCCAGCGAGGCCGCCACGGCCGCGTCGATCTTGCGGCTGTAGGTCTGGCTGGTGATGCAGGCGGGGCGGTCGAAGCCGAATCGCTGGGCGACCATTCGGTCGAGCTGGAGTACCTTCTCGTGGTCGCCGTCGAACAGCTCGAGGAAACTCGCCTGCGTGCCCGTGGTGCCCTTGACGCCGCGGAACTCCAGCCGCGTGACGCGGTGCTCGAGCTCGATCAGGTCTCGCACGAAGTCCGCCGCCCACAGGGCGGCCCGCTTGCCCACGGTGGTGAGCTGCGCCGGCTGGAAGTGCGTGAACGCCAGGCAGGGCAGGCTACGGTGCTCGGCGGCGAACGTGGACAGGGCGTCGATGACGGCCGCCAGGCGCCCCAGCAGGAGCCGCATGCCTTCGCGCATGACGATGGCGTCGGTGTTGCAGTTGACGAACTGGCTGGTGGCGCCGAGGTGGATGATCGGCCGGGCGGCTGGGGCGACGTCGCCGAAGGCGTGGATGTGGGCCATCACGTCGTGGCGAAGCTTCTTCTCGTGCTCGGCCGCGTTGGCGAAATCGATGTCGTCCAGGTGCTCGCGCATCTGGGCGATCTGCTGGTCGGAGATGTCCAGGCCGAGGTGTTTCTCGCACTCGGCCAGGGCCAACCACAGGCGCCGCCAGGTGGAGATGCGCCGCTGCTCGCCGAACAGTTCGCGCATTTCGCGGCTGGCGTAGCGGGTCTCCAGCGGGCTGACGTATGTGCGATAGCGGTCGTCCATGGGAGTATTGCCGATTGTCAATTGTCGATTGCCGATTGGGCCCGACGCCGCCGCGCGGGGGATCCCGGTCTGGGTGCCACGGCTGCGCTGTTTGCAGCCGTGTCCCGGTCGATGGCGTGGAAGACACGGCCGCAAACAGCGCAGCCGTGGCACCCAGTTTTCAGTTCGTAGTCCCGCCGTGAGGCGGAATCCCGGCAGGCCTCGGAGGGGCAACGGCCCGCCTTACGGCGGAACTACAAACGAAGACATCGAGACGTGGTTGCTTCGGCCCTGAAGGGCCTGCGCGAACCACGGCACCAGGAGTTATTCGTCGCAGACTAGACTGCCGGCCTACTTGATCAGGCGGATGGCGAAGGGATAGCGGTACGCGATGCCCTTGTTCGCCTTCATGCATGCCATGATGCAGAAGACGATGTTGACGACCATCAGGGCCGGCCAAAGCAGGCAGGTGATGATCTGGACGAAGGGGATGAACCCGATGACCATCGTGGCGACCCAGCCGATGGCGAGGGTGATCTGGAAGTTCAGCGCTTCCTTGCCCTGGTCGTCGACGAACTTGCTGGACTCCTTCTTGACCAGCCAGATGATGAGCGCGCCCACGAAGCCGGTGAAGATGCCCAGCAGGTGGGCGAGCATGCCCATCATGCAGTCGTCCTTGCTGGGCGGGCCGCCGACCGGCGGGGCGGGCGGCGGGGGTACGGCTGCGTTCGGGGGCGTTCCTGGTACCTGCGTCATGGTTTCTTCCTTTCCAAGGGCCGGGCGGCGATCGTACGCAGTTCGCCGGACGGCCATGTGTTGTGACACACGCGCACGCGTGTGGGTGTTGCCTGACTGCTCGTCCAGGGCGTCACGGCTGCAAACAGCGCACCCGCGGCGCCCGTCCGGGCGTGCCTACCGATTCGCGTCGCCCGGCGACTTAGGAATAAACCGCAACCGCGAGCCGATGGGCCGGGCCAATTGCTCTGCCCGGCGCAGGTCCTGGCGGGCCGCCGCGAAGCTGGGATCGGCGTCCAGGCAGCACTGGAAGTAGTAGATGGCCATTTCCAGGCGGTTCTGCTCCATGTTGATGCGGCCCAGATAATACAACGTGATGGGGTCGGACGGCTCGCGGTCCAGGATCTTCAGGAATTGCTCCTGGGCCTGCTGGGCGTGGCCGACCTGGTACTCGGTGGTGGCCTTGGTGCGCATCTCGTTGACGTTCGGCCCGCATCCCGCGAAGGCGGCCGCCATCACGACGAATCCGACCATCCGTGTCTTGCTCATCCGTGCGCTCCGGGCTAGGGACTTGCGTCGCCGGGAGGGTTGTTCCTAACCGTCCGGCGGGTAACATCGTAATTATGGGCGAAGCGTATGTCATTCTGCAACATTCTGGTTGGGGGCCGGAGCATTTTGATTTCCTCCTCCAGCGGGGCGGGGGCCTGGACGCGTGGCGTCTCCCGGCCGAGGGCGCGGCGCCGTGGCTCCTGGCGGCGGGCGAGGCGCTGCCGGCCCGCCCGCTGCCGGAACACCGCACGATGTACCTGACGTACGAAGGCCCGGTGGGGGCAGGCAGGGGGGCCGTCCGGCGCGTGGACGAGGGACAGTGGAACGAATTGGCCAGGGAGGGGGGGAAGGTCGAGTTCACGCTGGAGGGCAAGAGATGCAGGGGGCGATACGAGGTCCGCAAGGGCCAGGAGGGGGGGTGGGAGTTGGCGTGCGTGGAGAGAGGTGGGTGATCGTGATCGGCCGTTTCCCTCGCCCGACACTCGACACTCTTGTTCTTCACTCTTGGCTCTGGGGTTTGAGCCGCACCGTCATGTTCCCGTCGTTGATGTCGATTCCCGCGACGCGCACCACCTTCGGCGTGCTGAGGCGCCAACTGAACACCGGGTCGATCTCGCGGCCGTCCAGGGCGGCCAGCACGGCCGAGAGGACATCGTGCGCCTCGCCGCCGAAGGGGGGGGATGCGGTGCCGCGTTGGGCGGCGGGGCGGGCCAGTGCGGCCAGTTTGTCTCTGACGAAGTTCGACGGCAGCGGCAGGGCGCCGACGGCGGTCTCGGCCAGCGTGGCGCGGAGTTTGCCGCCGGGCGTGATCTCCAGATGCAGCGAGGCCGACAGGACCTTGTCGTACTGAGTCGAGCGGACCATCAGCGTCAGCGCGCCGTCGCGGAGAGACACGACGGGCTCAGCCAGGCCGGCCTTGGCCAGCGTGCGGGTGGCGGCGGCGTCCTGGGCGCTGTCGCTGGGGTGCATGGCGGCGATCTCGTCCAGCGAGGCGAGGTAGGCGTTGATTTCGTCTTCGCCGATCCGCCAGGTGAACGGCGCGTTCCTCTGGACCTCGTTGTTGAAGTCGCCGACCCGCCGGTAGAAGACCTTGGAGGCGGCGTCGCGCTGGGCGGGCGGGAGCTGCGCCGGCACGTAGGCGGCCGGCACCCGGTTGGCGAGGACATAGGCGAGCATGGCCGCCGCGGCCAGCACCAGCAAGAGGCACGCGGCGATCTTCAACCAGGTTGTTCGCTCACGCATGGAGGCACCAACAACCGAAACATCGACTCAACGGGCACGACGGAGCCGGGGCGTGTCGCTCCGGTCGGGTTCGGGAAAGGGACCGCTCCCTACGGCGTCATCAACAACCAAAACATCGACTCAACGGGCACGGCGGAGCCGGGGCGTGTCGCCCCGGTCGGGTTCGGAAAAGGGACCGCTCCCTACGGCGTCATCAACAACCAAAACGTCGACTCAACGGGCACGACGGAGCCGGGGCGTGTCGCCCCGGTCGGGTTCGGAAAAGGGACCGCTTCCTACGGCGTCATCAACAACCAAAACGTCGACTCAACGGGCACGGCGGAGCCGGGGCGTGTCGCCCCGGTCGGGTTCGGAAAAGGGACCGCTCCCTACGGCGTCATCAACAACCGAAACATCGACTCAACGGGCACGGCGGAGCCGGGGCGTGTCGCCCCGGTCGGGTTCGGAAAAGGGACCGCTTCCGACGGCGTTCAGATCGAAGAACTTCCGCACGATCGGGCGATATTCCGGCGGCACGCTGCCGCCGGCCAGGTCCCTCGCCGCCTGGCCCTGGGCGGCCGACCATGCGTCGCCGAAGGCGACATTCCCGCCCTCGGCGGCCGGCTGGGCGCTGCCGGCGTGTTCCTTCAAGAGTCTGGCATAGGCAGGATGCCACACCACCGTCCGCGATGCCAGCGGTTTGTCGGCGCCGGCGCCGGCGTTGGCGTCGGCAGCGCCGCTGCTGGTCGTCCCGAGGGCCGACCCATTCATCGGCCGGTTCCCGTCCTGATTCGTGCGGGTCTCTCCGCCGTTGCCGGCGACTCCCGCGGCCGCCAGAATCTCGCGGGCGATCCGCGCGGCCTGGGCCTGGTCCCCGGCCGACAAGACCTCGCCGGCCTCCTCCAGCTTTCGTTGGAGGTCCTCGGACTGGCCCTGTGCCGCGGCCGCCGCGGCCGCACGCAAGGCTTCGCGCAGGGCGGGGCTGCGTTGCACCTGTTCGGCCAGGCGCCGTAGCGAGGCCGCCAGATCGTGCCGCTGTTGGGGCGAGAGCTGTGCCGTCTGGTTGGCGAGGGTCCGCAGCTCCGCCGCCGGGGTGCTGGTGGGGGGCGGGGCCAACAGCGTCGCGGCCGTCAGCGCCGACACGGCCGAGAGAACCACCGCTCCGGCCGTCGCGCGGGTGCGGGTCCACACCGGTCGGCGCTGTGGCTGGGCCGCTCGGACGGCGGCGGCGGCCTGCTCGTAGACGCGGTCGGCAATGGCGCCGGAGGCGCCCGAGGCGGAGAGTTCCGCGGCCGTCACCAGGCGTTCCTTGAGGTGGAGCTTGAGGTCGTGGTACATGCCGGCCTGTGCGGGCGACACGCCGCCAAGGGCGGCGCCGACGGCGCCGCCAGCGGCGCCGAGGACCATCACGCAAGCGACCACAGCCATGGGGGCAGCCGCGGCGTGCAGGTGGAAGGCGACTGCTGCTCCCGCCGCGACGCAAGCTGTCGCGAGCGAGAACGTCACGCCCAGAGCGACGTTGCGCGGCACGGCAAGGAGGGCGCGGAAGCGATTGTGCGTGAACAGGAGAGCGACCGCGAGAGTCATTCCGCACAGGGCGATACCCGCAATCGGGCTCGTCCGCGCCGCGGCCCAGGCGACGGCCAGGGCCGCGGCGCACAGGCCCCCCGCGCAGGCGCCGACGAGCGCCGCTTCGGCCGTCCGCGTCAGCCGCAGCCGCCGGGCCGCGGCGGCCAGTGCCGATATGACCTCTTCGCGTGCGTCCATCGCTTCTGTTCATACAGGATAACGGCGGAGTTCGTGAAAGAATTGCCGAAGCGGCTTTGGCCCTGTGGCCCGGAAGGGGCGACAGAAGACCTCCCGCCTGGGCCAGGCCGCGAGCTCTGATTCTCTCACAACCTCTCACCCAAAGGGGAGCCATCGTCGATCACCGGCCGGCGGCCGGCGCTCGGCGTGGGCCCCGTGTGGGCGCCGTGGCGCCTGGCCGCCAGCAGTCGCCGGGCCAGGGCGACGGCCGATGCGCGGTCGCGGACGACCAGGTTGAGTTGTGCGTCGTACAGTTCCCGCAGCGTTCGGCCGAGGGCGGGCCCCTGGCCCAGGCCCATCGCGATCAGGTCGTCGCCTTTGACGAACGGTTTGGGCAGGGCGGGCTCGCCCGCGGGGATGTCCCGCAGCCGCGCGGCGATCCGCAGCGACTGCCGGCGCGTGTGCTCCAGCCTTTGCTCCTCCGCCCGCCAGAGCGTCCGCAGCCGGTGGAACTGCGCATGCCCGGCCAGGGGGCGGAACTCAGCCAGCGGCAACTCCGCCGCGTGCCGCCAGGCGTGCAGGTTGCCCGCCAGCCAGACCACGGCGTCGCGAAGCTCGTTGCCTGCTCCCCAGTGCCGGACCATTCGGCTGATTGTCTCGCCCGGCAGCTCGCCCAGCAGCGCCGCCAAGGCCAGCGTCGCGTCCTTCCGGCTCGCCACGGCCTCCACGCGATCGATCGCGGCCGGCCAGGTTCCCGGCCGATCCGGCAGCTTGCCCAACACGTGCCGCGCCAGCCCCAGGTCCTCCATCAACCGCAGGGCCTGCGCCGCGGACGCCCGGGCGAGCATGCGGCTGAGTTCATCGAAGATGCGCTCGCCGCTGATGGCGGTGATCCTCGGCGCGTGTTTTCTCACGGCCTGGGCCGTGGCGGGGTCGATGGCGAAGTCCAGGCGCACGGAGAGCCGCACGGCCCGCAGCATGCGGAGGTAGTCTTCGGCGAACCGCAGGTCGGGCGGGCCGATGGTGCGGATCACCCGGCGCCGCAGGTCGTCGCGCGCGCCGACGTAGTCGAAC
>CAYWTX010000722.1:0-2329 GCA_964461295.1 uncultured Planctomycetaceae bacterium
TCGACTTCATCGACCACAAGATATTGGGGGTGTCCACTCTAAACCCGGAAGCGCCGAAAGTTCTTGCTCCCCTTCGGCCTTCATGTAGCGTGGCATTGTCACGCCCAAGGAGAGACCGTAGGGGTTCCTCCTGGGCGTGAACGGTTACCCCGAACCTACGAAAGACTGCAGACCGCATGGCGATTGGAAAAGCGGCTCGATCTCTCTGGCTCGCGGGTTTGGCCGCGCTAAGCCTGACACCGGCCGCCCCCGCCGCCGCCGCCCAGCGCGTCGTCGGCTACCGCGGCGATGGCAACGGCTTCTACGCCGACGCCGACCCGCCGGTCACCTGGAACGACCTCACCGGCGAAAACATCGCCTGGCGAACACGCCTGCCCAACTGGTGCCTCGGCCAGCCGTTGGTGGTCGGCGAGCGGGTCTTCGTCATGTCCGAGCCCGGCTGGAAGAGCGATTTCCCCGCACTCGTGTGCATCGACGGCCGATCCGGCAACCTGCTCTGGCAGAAAGAGATCAACCACCTCAGCGCTGCCGTCCCCGACGAGGCCAAGCGCAAGGAGATCGCCGCCGCGTGGCACAATTACCTGGAGCGATACCGCGCTGAATTCCGGATGTTCTATGAGATCAAGAACACCAAGGATGATGGCGTCAAGAAGCAACTTACGGAGCAGGCCAGAGCGCTGGGTTGGATGGGCAAGAGCGCTGACGGTTTCTTCGCCGACCGCTACTCGGGAGGCGGCTACGGCGTGTTGCGCAGCGTCGGCGGGCCGGGCCTGGCGCCGGACTACCAGAAATACGAACGTGAACTGCCGGCCTACGGCCTTCGCTTCGAGACGTTCTATCGCTTCGGCATCAGCCGCGAGGGCGAGGCTTTCCCAACGCCCGCCAGCGATGGGAAGTTCGTCTACGTGGTCACGGAGCAGGGCAGCCATGCCTGCTTCGACATGGACGGCAACCTGCGCTGGCTCAACTGGATCAAGCCCACGTTCAATCCCGGCGGCCACGATGACAGCATCTGCCGCTCGCCGGTGGTGGTCGATGGCCTGTTCATCACCGACCTGCACGTGGACCGCGACACGAAGAACCGGGCCACCGGCGAACGCGCCAACCCCGTAAACGCGCTGTGCACGGATACTGGCGCGGTGGCCTGGCAGACACGCCTGCCCGTCGAAGGCGGCCGTGAACAGAACTATTCCTCCAGCAAAGTCATCGACGTGGGCGGTAACCGGTACTTCATCACCAGCCAGGGCCATATCCTGCGGATCAAGGATGGCCGCAGCATGTTCACCTGCCCCGGGGATCTGTTGGACCCGACGGAGGTGGCGGTGGACGATGCCAACGACACGATCTTCGTGTCGCCGGGCGCACATACGGGCGGCAAGCAACTGGTCGCGCTTCAACTCAAGGTGGATGGCGATAAGATGGAGGCCAAGGAGCGATGGCGCACCGCCATGGCGAAGTCGCTGCAGCACACGACGGCCGTGGCCGATGGCAAGCTCTACACGGGGCCCGATGTGGTGGATTTGGCCACGGGCACTGCTGCTCCGCTGGGCAAGGAGCGGGGCCTGCCGACGCGATGGCTGGTGGCCGTGGCCGGCGGACGGCTGTATGGGCTCTCCGAGGGGCGCGGGGACAAGAAGGTCACGGGCGATCATTTCGCCGTCGCCACGGGCCATGTGTTTGACCTGTCGGGCAAACGGCTGGCCAGCAACATCCTCCTGACGCCCATTGCCGGCACCAAGGAGATGCAGGACCAGCGGGTCGAGACCACCGGCCGTGCCACGCTGCCCGGCGAGTTCAATTCGGAACTGGGATGGACGTTCAGTTACTCGTGCCCGTTCACGTTCGCGGGCGACAGTATGTATGTGAGGTCGAACGATGAACTGATCTGCATCCGCAACGGCGGCGGCGCGGGGCCGCGGAACGCGTTGCGCCAGAATAAAACGTTACCGAAGCAGTCCTTGTAGAGTCGGTTGATGGGCTGGACCAAGTCGGGGTTCTCGATGCGCTGATAGCCCGGCAAGAGACGGACATGCGTGTAGTTCTTCTGTTCGACATGGGGATGACGTTCTTCAGAAGGTCGTCGCCGTGTCGGGTCCCGCTCAGTCCCCGATGGCCATGCCGGCGGCGCACGACCAACAACATCCGATCGAGCGTTCGCGGGCGGATCGTCTCGATCTTCTGACGGCTTGCGCCATCGCTGATCCGCATTCAAAGCCGGATTGCATGCTTTCGGTGATGCCCACATACCGCACAGAACTCCTCCAGAATGCCCCCCTTGCCCTTCCGATCCGCATGCCGATACCGATCCTTGATCCGTGCGAGATACTCT